>NZ_JAVHWZ010000002.1:333317-666634 GCF_035607555.1 Candidatus Bealeia paramacronuclearis
AGACTAATGAGAAGTGAATCGTTGACATAATTATGCTGCCTCTTTTGAGAGTTTCTGAGCTTTTTGGATAGCCTCATCAATCGTTCCCACCATATAAAAAGCAACTTCAGGAAGGTGGTCGTATTTTCCTTCAACGATGCCTTTAAATCCGGCAATGGTGTCTTCTAATCTCACGAACACACCAGGGCTTCCTGTGAAGACTTCTGCCACATGGAAGGGCTGGGAGAGGAAACGTTGAATCTTACGGGCACGAGCCACAACGATTTTGTCTTCTTCCGAAAGTTCATCCATACCCAAAATCGCAATAATATCTTGCAAGGATTTATAGGTTTGAAGAATCTTTTGAACATCTCGGGCGACAGAATAATGTTCCTCACCCACAACGCGAGGATCCAAAATACGAGATGTGGAATCCAAAGGATCCACGGCCGGATAAATACCCAATTCCGCAATTTGACGACTTAAAACGGTGGTCGCGTCTAAGTGCGAGAACGAAGTTGCAGGTGCAGGATCCGTTAAGTCGTCAGCAGGAACATAAATTGCCTGAACTGAGGTGATCGATCCTTTTGTGGTTGAGGTAATTCGCTCTTGAAGTTCACCCATTTCAGTGGCCAATGTTGGTTGATACCCAACCGCTGAAGGGATACGACCCAAAAGTGCCGAAACTTCCGATCCCGCTTGTGTAAAACGGAAGATGTTATCTACGAAGAACAAAACATCCTGACCTTCTTGATCGCGGAAATATTCCGCAACAGTTAGTCCTGAAAGTGCCACACGGGCGCGAGCGCCTGGAGGTTCATTCATTTGACCATAAACAAGGGCGGCTTTGGAATTACCTTTTTCAAGGTCAATAACGCCGGATTCGATCATTTCATGATAAAGATCGTTTCCTTCACGGGTCCGCTCGCCCACGCCTGCAAAGACAGAATATCCTCCGTGCGCTTTGGCGATGTTATTGATGAGCTCCATAATCAAAACCGTTTTACCCACACCGGCGCCACCAAAAAGGCCAATCTTTCCACCGCGAGAATAAGGCGCCAAAAGATCGACCACTTTAATACCTGTGACTAAAACTTCTGTTTCTGTGGATTGCTCGACAAAAGGAGGAGCGGATCTATGGATGGGAGAACGTTCTTTATATTCAATGGGCCCCATTTCATCGATGGGTTCGCCAATGACGTTCATGATGCGTCCCAAAGTTCCAGGTCCTACGGGGACGGTGATTTCTTGGCCCGTGTCTTTAACTTCCATTCCACGAACAAGACCTTCTGTTTCATCCATGGAAATCGTCCGAACGGTCCTGTCTCCTAAATGCTGGGCTACCTCAAGAACGAGACGTTTTCCATGATTGTCAACCTCAAGGGCGTTTAAAATTTCTGGAAGTTTTCCTGGAAATTCCACGTCCACGACAGCGCCAATAACTTGAACGACTTTACCATTTCCAACTGATTTTGCGCCTTTTGAAGCCATATTTGCTCTCCTTGCATCCAATGATTCGATTTTACTCACGATAGGGCCTCTGCACCCGAAATAATTTCAATTAACTCTTTTGTAATATGGGCTTGCCGCATTCTGTTGTACGTTAATTCCAGCTTTTTGATCATGTCCGCAGCATTGCGGCTTGCGTTATCCATAGCCGTCATTCGCGCGCCCTGTTCGCTTGCCGCATTTTCTAACAGGATATTAAAAATCTGAATGGCTAAGTTTTGGGGGAGAAGCTGATTCAAGATCACATCTTCGTTGGGCTCATATTCATAAACGGCCCGAAGCACACTTGTATCTTGGGCCTCTGATGACGTGTTTTCAATCTTTAAAGGGATCAATTGTTGCGCGGTTACTTTTTGCGTCATGGCGGTTACAAATTGGTTGTAGACCACCTGACACACATCAAATTGACCATCTTGAAATCGACCGATGATGGAATCACAAATTTTTTGTGCATCGGAAAAACGAATGCGCTTTTGTCCGATTTCTGTGAAGGTTTCAATAATCAAAGAGCCGTAATCGCGCTTTAAAAGATCGCGTCCTTTGCGCCCAATGCAGATAATAGAAACGTCTTTTCCATCCGACCGTAAGGTTGAAATTTCACGGCGCGCTTGTCTCACAATAGACGAGTTAAACGCGCCGCAAAGTCCTCGGTCAGAAGTCGCTACAATCAAAAGATACTTTTCAGATTTTCCCGTGCCCGACAAAAGCGGCTGTGGTGTTTCAAAGGCATTGGCGTCTTTTGCCAAGTCTTCAAGCATTCGCTGCATGAGCTTGGCATAAGGGCGGCCTGCTTCGACTTGCTCTTGCGCGCGACGAAGTTTTGCACCTGCCACCATCTTCATGGC
Source organism: Candidatus Bealeia paramacronuclearis (assembly GCF_035607555.1). Classification (NCBI taxonomy): domain Bacteria; kingdom Pseudomonadati; phylum Pseudomonadota; class Alphaproteobacteria; order Holosporales; family Holosporaceae; genus Candidatus Bealeia; species Candidatus Bealeia paramacronuclearis. The sequence continues at coordinate 335,651 of NZ_JAVHWZ010000002.1, forward strand.
AATCGTAATCTTGCGGGTAGATTGTACCGTTTTTTTACGGTCCCGTATTTGCTTGAGTGTTGCCATCAGACAAAGATCTTCACAAAGTTTTCAAAGAAAGATTTAAGTTTATCCTCAGTTTTGGGACTGATTGCATGTTCTGTGCGAAGCGCCTCCAAAATATCAGGGTGCTCAAGATGAACGGCTTTTAAAGCCGCTTGCTCAAACCGATTGACATCTGATACGGGAATCTTATCAAGATACCCTTTCACGCCTGCAAAAATGGAGATAACTTGATCTTCCACCAACATGGGAGAAAATTGAGGTTGTTTTAAAAGCTCTGTCAAGCGTTCACCGCGATTCAAAAGTTTTTGTGTGGTTGCATCCAAATCGGAGGCAAATTGGGCAAAAGCCGCCATTCCACGATATTGTGCCAATTCCAATTTAATGGACCCAGCAACTTGCTTCATGGCTTTGATTTGCGCAGCAGATCCCACACGACTCACGGAAAGCCCCACGTTAATTGCGGGACGAATTCCTTTATAGAAAAGATCCGTTTCCAGAAAGATTTGCCCATCTGTAATTGAAATCACGTTTGTAGGAATATAGGCGGAAACGTCGCCTGCTTGGGTTTCAATAATAGGAAGAGCTGTTAAAGATCCTGATCCCAACTTATCATTTAATTTTGACGCACGCTCCAAAAGACGAGAGTGCAAATAGAAAACGTCTCCCGGATAAGCCTCGCGTCCTGGTGGGCGGCGCAGCAGCAATGACATTTGACGATAGGCGACCGCTTGTTTGGACAAATCGTCATAAACAATCACAGCATGCATACCATTGTCGCGGAAATACTCACCCATAGCGCAACCTGCATAAGGGGCTAAGAACTGTAAAGGTGCGGGATCAGAAGCCGTTGCTGCCACAATAATCGAATATTGAAGGGCGCCTTTTTCTTCCAAAGTTTTTACAATTTGCGCAACCGTTGAACGTTTTTGCCCAATGGCGACATAAACGCAATAGAGTTTTTTGCTTTCGTCCGAGCCTTCGTTAATTTTCTTTTGGTTTAAGAAAGTATCAATGGCAATTGCGGTTTTTCCGGTTTGACGATCTCCAATGATCAGTTCGCGTTGACCGCGTCCCACGGGCACCAAAGCATCAATGGCTTTAAGGCCAGTTTGTACAGGCTCATGGACGGATTTACGGGTCACAATTCCGGGCGCTTTGACTTCCACACGCTGGCCTTTCACATCTTTAAGAGGGCCTTTCCCATCAATGGGATTGCCCAAAGCATCAACAACACGCCCCAAAAGGCCGCGTCCAATGGGCACGTCCACAATGTGGCCGGTGCGTTTGACGGTATCGCCTTCGCTAATGCCTCGGTCATCTCCAAAGATCACGATACCGACGTTGTCTTTTTCAAGGTTAAGTGCCATACCACGCACCCCTGAGGAGAACTCGACCATTTCACCGGCCTGAACTTTATCTAATCCCCACACGCGGGCAATCCCATCACCTACGCTCAGAATTTGGCCGACTTCGGCGACTTCAGTCTTTTCGTTGAAATTTGCAATTTGTTCTTTAAGAACTGAGGAGATTTCCGCTGCTTGGAGTTCCATCAATTTACCCCTTCATCATAACAGTTTTGAGTTTTGTAAGTCGGCTGCCAAAAGAGGCATCCACCATCAATGTTCCAACTTTGAGGATAGCGCCCCCCAAAAGCTCGGATTTAATTACTGGCTTTAAGGTGACTTCTTTGTCTAAGTCTTGGGAGAGTTTTTTCTCAAGTCCTGCCAATTCAGTTTTGCTTAAAGGTTGGGCCGTCTCAATCGTTCCTTGAATTTTTCCTTGTGCTTCAGAATGGGCGACATGAAAGATCTTCAAGACTTCATTCAAAAACGGCAAGCGCCCGTTTTGAGACAAAACTTTTAAAAAACGCACCGTTAAATCTTTAAGACTTAATGTTTTTGCCAATGAAGAAATCATTTGGGTTTGATCTTCTCGGGAAATGGTTGGATTGGTCAGAAGGCGCCATTCGTTTTCCTCCGCTTCCAAAAGGGAGGCCAACGTGTTCACATCTTTTAAAATGGAAGGCAAGGTATTTTCGTCAGAAGCCATTTCGAATAGCACTCGGCCATAACGTTGGGCCACCACATGTCTTGCTTGGCTTGATGAACTCATACCTTTCGCACCCTTTGCTTGAGATTATTATTATAATTTTTAACCAATTGGACATTTATCTAGCACACCCGTATGCACCTGACAATGGGAGATGACAGGATTTTTTATAGAAGGAGGGATTTTGTGATTTAAAATTCTGATTGGAGCGTCTCGAGGGAGAGCCCTGTGAGAGAGGAAATCAGTTCTAAATTCAAACCGTTCGCTTTCATCGAGCGGGCAAGTGCAAATTTTTCTTCCTCGCAACCTTCCTTGCAGTATTTAGCTATTCCTTCGGCGACGCCCGCATCATATTTCTGATCCATGGAAGCAATGCAATCGGCCTTGTATTTCTCCGCTCGCTCGTAGGCGGTCTCAAAAATTGTGGAGGTTTTTTGTGAATTTACGTTTCACTTAAAACCTAGACAATCCAGGCGTTGAAACCCTCGTTGGACTATCAAGGTCAAATACTATAAAATGTTTTTCTGAAAGCCTCATTTGATTAAAATCAGTCTCACTTCTATCTGAACTCAAACAGATGAGCGAATCAAATCGCAGTTGGCTTCTTGTTATTGGTGGGGTACAAAAAGGTCACGCTGAAATTACGCTAACACATTTTTCCATTTCGCTTGACAAGTGCATGCGAAATCGTTAGCAAGTGGTCAGCTATTAATTTTTTTGGACAAGTCTGTTGCAAAGGGCTTGCCGTCACGAAGGAATCGAAAAAATGTTTGCAGTCATTAAGACAGGCGGTAAGCAATATCGCGTTACTCCAAACCAACTTTTGCTCATTGAAAAAAGCGAGGGAGTTGCTGGGGACCCTATCGAATTCTCAGATGTACTGATGCTGAGCGATGGGGACGACATTAAAGTCGGTGCGCCTATTGTTTCAGGTGCGCGCGTTCAAGGTACAATCGTTGAACAAACTCGTGGTGATAAGATCATCGTCTTCAAAAAGAAGCGCCGTCATAATTATCGCCGCAAAAATGGTCATCGCCAATATTTGACAGTGGTACGTATCACTGACATCCTTGCGTCTGGCGCGACAGCTTCTCAAAAAACAGAAGCGGCTTCAGCAAAAAAGACAACCGAAAAAGCTGCTTCTGCCCCTAAAGCAAAAGCGAAGTCAAAGGAGTAAAGATCCATGGCAACAAAGAAAGCCGGTGGTAGTTCCCGTAACGGTCGCGATTCAGCGGGCCGTCGTCTTGGTGTCAAGAAATTTGGCGGCGAGAATGTCATTCCAGGAAATATCATCATCCGCCAACGCGGCACAAAAGTTCACCCTGGCGATAATGTCGGCATGGGTCGCGACCATACCCTTTTTGCGCTTGAAGGCGGACAAGTGAAGTTCACTGTCGGCACAGGTGGCAGAAGCATTGTCAATGTTATTCCTTCTACGAAGTAATTTCACAAATTGACGTTTGAAAAGGGGGGGGACGTGATTCCCCCTTTTTGTTTTTTGAGTATTTTTTTATGAAATTTCTAGATGAAGCAAAAATTTACCTAAAAAGTGGAGACGGCGGTGCCGGCTGCATTAGCTTTCGTCGTGAAAAGTACATTGAATATGGTGGCCCTGATGGCGGCAATGGTGGTCGAGGGGGCGATATCGTTTTTGAAGCGGTGGGAAATCTCAACACCCTCATTGATTTTCGCTATCTCCAACATTTCAAAGCGCAGAAAGGCCACCACGGCATGGGATCATGTCGCTCGGGTGGTGCTGGGGAAAACCTTCATATTAAAGTGCCAGTGGGTACTCAAATTCTGGCCGAAGACAAAGAAACACTTTTGGCAGACTTTACGAAAGATGGACAAACCATCACATTTCTCAAAGGCGGCCGTGGCGGCATGGGAAATGAGTCTTTCAAAACCTCAACCAACCAAGCTCCCCGCAAAGCGACTCCCGGAGAACCTGGCGAAGAACTTTGGATTTGGCTTCGCTTGAAACTCATTGCCGATGTAGGGCTTGTGGGACTTCCCAATGCGGGGAAATCCACATTCCTTTCCGTAGTCTCTCGCGCCAAACCTAAAATTGCCGATTATCCCTTTACCACATTGGTACCACAATTGGGCGTTGTGCGTATGGGGCATGATCGCGAATTTGTGATCGCTGATCTTCCAGGTCTCATTGAAGGGGCCCATGAAGGCATTGGCCTGGGGGATCGCTTCTTGGGCCATGTAGAGCGCTGCAAAGTCATTCTTCACCTTGTGGATGCAACACAAGAGGATATTATCACGCCTTATGAAACCATTCGATCAGAGCTCAGCTCTTATGGACATGACTTGGAACAAAAGCCCGAAATTCTAGCCCTCTCCAAATGTGATTCTCTCTTGCCCGAAGAAGTCCAAGCAAAAAAAGAGCTTTTGGAAAAAGTAACAGGGCACCCGGTGGTCTTGCTCTCAAGTGCCAGTGGAGAAGGTCGACAGGAAATTTTGGAAGACCTCTGGAAGATTATTTTTACTCATGAATAGGGAGCCTACCCTTTCCTAAGAGGCTGCCTGGTAAAACAAAAATATGATAAGTCAAGCGGATAAATGAAAAAATGAGGAATTATAATGTATTCAACCGACTTAAAAGACGAAGAATAGAATCAGATTGAGGTGTTTTTTCAAAAAGGGATCTACGAGGCTGTAACCCAAAGCAGCATCTCTTCTGCCATGCGACGAACTTATCAGACACAAAACAAGCCTGTGCTGTGATGGACCGGCGTGTTGATAAATATCCCACCATCCAAGCCTATGCCGCTGATGATGGCTATAGAGGGACTGCCGTCCAACACGCCCAAACTCAACAAGGGCGTTTCCTTGAGGTTGTCGTGGGTCTCACAGGCCCTTATGTTCCCATGGCCAAACGCTGGGTCGTGTATAGAACGTTTGGCTGGATGCCTCATTCCAGAAGGCTTGCCCAGGATTATGAAATAATCCCAGGCAATTCTGAAAATATGGTTCGTATCTCTAGGGTGAAAATTATGCTTGAAAAACTCATTTGATTTTTTTCCAGACAGTCTCTCACTCTTTTTCAAAGATCAGCATCATTCAACAAACTCCCACACAATTTTGTAACACCATTTTTATACCCTCCTGAACAATGCCGGTGTGTACCCTATCCCATTTTTCTGCAATCCTTGGGTTTGCATTGAGGTCTCCAGTCGTAGGTTGTTATCAATCCTATTCTTGATGCCTTTTTTGTATTCAACAAGAGAGATGGGCTTCGCGACCGAGCGGTTTAGTGGCACGTTCAGCTCATTCCTCTTGTCTCAAATCCGTCTCACTTCTATCAGCTCTGTCGCATCTGTTAAAAATGAGCGAAAAATGAAAAATGGGAACATCAAAAAATGGCAAAAGTTCTCGATTGAAACTTTTCAAAATCACCTAAATTTTCATAGATGCGACATAATCCTATTTATGCTGGGACGATTTTTCATTCACAGAACAGCCTTGAAAAAATAGATAAGGAATATTAATCACTGTTAATTGATTGTAAACAGTTAAGAGCTTCTTATTAAGATCCATAGCTGCTTCATTGTTTTTATTCTTTTGAAGAAATAAACGAAGCTCAAGTATGTTTTTGTTTGTGTTAGTGATTAAGGCATCTACTTTTTCACTAACATCTTTGCCAAGTTCTTGACTCCCGCCACTTGCTTTACAGAGTCCTTGAAAGTTAATATTGTTTAGTACATCCTCTAAGGTAATTGTATCTGCATTAGCTTGATAAGGTGAACATAATCCACCAAGCAATATGGGGAATATTAATATTTTTTTCATAATTGTCTCCTGTAAATGTAATTTTTTTCTCTAAAAAGAGGGGGTTTTAATAAATATGTTGAGTAATTTATTTCTATCTACTCAAATAACTTGTTTCTGAGGGGTCGAAAATTTCCTTTTGGGCTTTCTCAACAGGTCTAATATAAAAAAAATAGTTAATAAATACTTAACAATTTGTTTATAGTTTTAGCGTGAAAGAAAAATATTGAAGATATGAGGCAAAATAGGGGGTGCTGTCGCAAAGTTTGTCCGAGTTCAGATAGAAGTGAGACAAAATTGGGAGGGATGGAGATGAGCTGAGCGCGCCCCCAAATTACGCTATAGCGAGGCTCATCTCCATCGCCACACCCAAACCAGGCCTCAAGAATAGGAGAATGTAAAAAACCTATTGATGGAGGACTGGATGAGGATCCACGGACTACATAAAAATATGCATAGGCTTTATGCATATGCGCGTACACAAGACTATTTGGACGTCTATCGCAAACGGTATGAAGACGGCGTGAGGCGCTGGGAAAAGTTGAAAGCTAAAAACGTTTCCGATGCGATATGCCAAGACATTTGCGGGATGTCCCGCGCAACGTATTACCGCCACAAAATATTCTGCGTGATCTTGAAAATGGGATGGCTCCACCTTCAAAAAAGCCCTCATCGAAAAGGCGCTCGAAGGCGAGCTTGGACACCATCTTGGATATGCCAAGCACGGTAAAAGCTCACAGGAAAATAACCGTAATGGCTATAGTTCAAAAACCCTTAAAACGGATAAAGTGCCCCTTCAGCTCAACATTCCCCGAGATCGCGAAGCCTCTTTTGAGCCCCAATTAATCCGAAAACACCAAAGACGCCTCCAAGCCTTGGATGATAAAATCATCGCTCTTTATGCCCGCGGCATGGGGATGCGGAAGATCCAAGATTACCTCCTGGATCTTTATGGCACCGAAGTCTCCCCTGAGTTCATTTCTTCCGTCACAGATTCCGTCATGGAGGAAGTCACAGCCTGGCAAAATCGCCCCTTGGACAAGGTCTATCCCATCTTGTATTTGGACGCTGATTGACGTCAATTAGAATTTCCGCCAGCGACAATTAAAAGTTCCAAAATTTGGGGGCTATGAATTGGTCATTTTTGGTTCCCCTTGATGAGTGATTTTTTCCCAGGCAATCGATTAGATTTGGCCCTTTTATCGTCGTTTCCATTCCATCCGTTGACACTGTACCAACAAGTTCCATCCTCAAAGCAAGCGGTATAACAACCCTCCACCGTGGAAACACCCTGTATATAAGACCATTGCATAATTGAGGGATGAGGAGAGAAAGGATATACTGAGGAAAGTCCGAAAAGCAGGAGTGATCGAAAATGTCCTTTTTAAATTGTGAAGCCAGAGAGCGTTTAAAGAACAGTCAACTTATCCAAGCTTTTAGCCTTATCGACTGGGAGAGTGTAAAGCAAAATATGGGGAAACTAGGAAGATCTGGCTATGGCCCCAATGGGTACGTACCAGTCAATTTACTGAAGGCGTTGATTTTGCAGGCTTGGCATAGCTTAAGCGATGAGGGGTTGGAAGAAGCCTTGAGGGTTCGGTTGGACTTTATGGTCATCACGGGGTTGGAAAAGGTGCCTGATCATACGACGCTCTGTCGATTTCGCAACTTGTTGATCAGTCAAAACCTTTGGGAATACCTCCTTGCAATGATCAATTATCAACTAGAACAAAAGGGATTAAAAGTGAAAGAATCCCAAGGAGCGATTATAGATGCGACGCTTATCGAATCAGCGGCACGTCCTCGGAAAGAAATGGAGGGGATGGCTGTTGATCGTGAAGAAGACAAGGAATATGCTGTTGAAGAGCAGGTAACCCTTTCCAAAGATCCAGATGCCACATGGCTTAAGAAGGGGAAACGGAGCTATTTTGGGTACAAAGGCTTTATGGTCATTGACCAGGAGGACGGATATATTGATCAGGTTCACGTGACGCCTGCGCATGTCTCTGAAGTGAGAGAGTTGGAAGAGGTTGTGAAGAAGCGTCGAGATAAGAGGCTTTATGGAGACAAAGGGTATGCTTCCCAAGGAAACAAAGACTTGCTGAGGTCTAAGGGGATTAAGAACGGGTTGATGGAGAAAGCGAAAAGAAATAAGCCCTTAACCCATTGGCAAAAAGTATTTAACCGGATGATTTCGAAGATTCGATATAGGGTGGAACAAGGATTTGGAACCTTAAAACGAAAATTCAAATTCACGAGAGCATCCTATTTTACAACACCCAAAGTTCAAGGACAAATGGCCCTAAAAGCCATAGCCTTTAACCTCTTAAAGGCCACAAATAAGGTTGCTTATGGATAAATCAGGCGAGTTAAGTGAGTATTTGAGCAAAAAAAGAACAAAGAGACGAAGAAAAATATCATCCCCCTCAATTTAAAAAACTCAAAAATTAGCTTTTCAGGACCTCAGTTGGAATTTTTATTAATTATGCAATGGCCTTTTGCCACACCCAAACCAGGCCTCAAGAATAGGAAATGTAAAAAACCTATTGATAGAGGACATGATGAGGATCCACGGATTACATAAAAATATGCATAGGCTTTATGCATATGCGCGTACACAAGACTGTTTGGACGTCTATCGCAAACGGTATGAAGACGGCGTGAGGCGCTGGGAAAAGTTGAAAGCTGAAAACGTTTGCGATTCCACGTGCCAAGACATTTGCGGGATGTCTCGCGCAACTTATTATCGCCACAAGAAGATCCTGAAGGACCTTAACAAAGGGAGTGTTCCCCCTTCAAAAAAGCCACGAAATCTCAACAAACCGCACTGGGGAGAGGCAGAACTTCAGCTTGTGAAAGTGCGCCGCGAAAATCCCACCTATGGCAAAGAGAAAATCGCCATCATTCTCAAGCGAGACCATGGGCAAATCCTGAGCGAAAGCACCGTCGGCCGTCTCCTGACCTCCCTCAAAAACAAGGGTCTTGTGCAAAAATCACCCTCTGCCCTGAGAACAAAAAGAAAAAGACGTTTGAAAGCCATGCAAAACCTTGGACTTTCAAGGATTATAAAACGATGACGCTTGGTGAGCGGGTGCAAATTGACCACATGACAGTCACCAAAAATGGTATCTGTTTCAAGCACTTCCAGGCTTGGGAAAGAGGCTCGAAATTTATCTATGCGAGTGTGTATGCCCATGCGAAGAGCTCAAGTGCCAAGCGCTTTTTGTTCGATTTTGTGAAACGTGCACTCTTTAAAATTCACTCCATTCAAGTCGACGGTGGCTCTGAATTTATGGCAAAATTTGAGGAAGCCTGTGAAGATCTGGGCATTCCGTTGATTGTTCTGTCCCCCAAAAAGCCCACTTACAACGGCGGCGTTGAGCGGGGAAATCGAATATTCCGGGAGGAATTTTACAACCAAAACAACCTCCTGGCTGATTCCATAGCTTCTATGCGCTTTGAGCTCTCTCAAGCTGTCTCAAAGTATAATTCTTATCGGCCTCATCGCGCCGCGAAAGGCCTCACTCCTTTGCACTATATTCACTCTCATATTCTCGAGGCCTCTTGAGTCTCATTCTATATGAACTCGTACAAGAAACTGATTTGACCTTGAAGCTTTTTCATTTTTTCTCTAAGTTTGCTGGATGACTCAAAATTCAATATCACGTAGACAGTTTTTGATATTTGGCGGAGCGGCAGCGCTTGTAGGCCTTTCCTGTAGTACATTGCCCGCGCTCATCATTCCTAAAAAACCGAAATTTTCTCAGAAAAAATTTGCGCTTACCAACATTCACACAGGCGAGTCTTTTGAGGGGGTCTTTTGGCAAAATGGATCTTGGGTGGAGTCGTCTCTTCATCAATTGAATAAAATTTTACGCGATCGTAGAAATGGAAAAGTTCATCCTATTAATGCTGAACTTTTTCATCTGATGCACCGCATTCAAGAGGAAGCGGGATCAAAATCCCAATTCGAAATTATTTGTGGATATCGCAGCCCTGAAACCAATCTGATGCTGAAAAAAGCTAAAAAAGGAATTGCTCAAAATTCCCAGCATATCAAAGGAAATGCCATTGATTTGCGTCTTTCTGGATTGAAATTGCGCGAGCTTCGAGATATCGCTCGTACACAAAAAGCAGGAGGTGTGGGATATTACTCAAAATCAAATTTTGTTCATATTGACATTCGCCCCAAACCAGCTTATTGGCAGTCTTAGATATTAATGTATTGAAAAACTGAGCATTTTTATTTTAAAGGCTTTTTTTAATTTTATATTGGATTTTAGATGTTTTTTACGATTTTGAAAGAATTTCTAAATAGAATCTTCACATTAATTGAAGGCAATATTAACGATTAAGGATAGAGATCATGTCTGTAGCCTCTCCATTTTCTGTGCTCAAATCTCAACTGAATGCGGAAAAAGAAACACGCCGCAATTTAGCAGCGGCTTACCGTATTTTTGCGCATCTAAAAATGGATGATTTGACATACACGCACCTCTCCGCACGTGTTCCGAATCAGGATGCCTATTTTATTTATCCCTTTGGAGATCTCTTTGAAGAGGTTACGGCTTCGCGCCTTTTGAAGGTCTCCCTAGATGGTGAAATTCTTGAGGGCTCGGAATTTCAATACAATAAAACCGGGTACATTATTCATGGCTCAATTTATCAGGCCCGCTCTGAGATTAATGCCATCTTTCACCTTCATACGCCCGCAGGTGTTGCAGTTTCGGCTATGCCCCAGGGACTCATGCCCATTAGTCAATTTGCCTTCCATTTTTATAATCGGATTGGGGCCTATCATTATGACTCTTTGGCCCTTGACTATAGAAGGCAGGGTGAGAGTCTAAAGGCCGCCCTTGGAACATATAAAACACTTCTCCTTCAAAATCATGGGACACTGACTTGTGGCGAAACCATAGAAGAAGCTTTTCTTTATATGTATTTTCTTGAGCGCGCTTGTCAAACACAAGTGGCAGCACTTTCTTGCGGAACGCCCATTGTACCTTCCCCTGAAGTTTGTGAGAAAACGGCTCAAGATTTGCGAAATTTTGAGCCGGATTTCGGAAGTCGCGATTGGACAGCGCTTATGCGCATTGTTGAGACAAACTATCCCGATTATAAAGAATGATAGGGAGGTCAGTGGGAAAAGAGATTTAAAAACACTGGTGCCGAAGAGGTGAATCGAACACCCGACCTACTGATTACGAATCAGTTGCTCTACCATCTGAGCTACTCCGGCATGAACACTTTCATATCGAAATTTTTGAAAGCCTGCAAGAGCCTCAGGGCCACCTCATGAAAATTTTTGAGTGAGGATATTGGAAAGGATGTTGTCGTCCCAACCGGCCATTTTTCTAAGCCTTTTAATAGACTGACGCTTCATTTTATCTTTGGTAAGCTGTAAAAGATTTAAAGCCATATGTCGAATAATAGCCATAACTTGAGGGGCGTTTTCTTTCCTGATGCGAGATTGATCTTCTCCAAAAGACATGTCTAAAACCCAATGAAGATTATTTTCTATCTCCCAATGACTTCGAATAGCCCCCAGGACCTTCTGAGGAGTTTCTTGGAGAGAAGAGATATAATATCGTGTTTCGTAAGTGGTTTTATCTTTGGTTTCTCGTTTAGAATCAATACGAATGATACTATGAATTGAGCTCCAATGAGGATGCCGCTCTCGCAGCCAGGCCACATCATGTGTGACCCAACATTGCCTTGTCTCAAGGCGGCCATGACCTTTATCGTAATCCTTAAAAGAGCTGATATTGTTAATTGTTTTCAATTCGCTATCACTCAAGCAGGTTGTTACATCTTCGCAAAGAGTTCCCTGATTTCCTTTTAAAGAAAAAATATAGTTTCCCTCTTTCTGAATGATTTGATCGGCAATGTCATATTGACATCCCATTGCATCAATGGTGACTGTTGTTCCTCTCAGGTCTAACCATTCCAAAAGCTTAGGAATCGCTGTGATTTCATTGCTTTTTTCTGAGACTTTTTCCTGCGCTAACACCAATCTGGCTTCTGACGCATAAGCGCTAACCATATGTAACATATCAGTTCCCTCATCAAAGCTATGCCGTGATGATTTTCCATCGATAGCAATAACTTTCTTTTGCATTTGAGATTTAAGACTTTCGACCCAACTTCGAAACAGCTCTTGAAATTCCTTGGGATCTATTGCTCTAAAAAATCGACGATAGGTATCATCGCTGGGAATTCCGTTCTTGTAAGGTAAGAATTGACGAAGGTAGTCAATCTTTGCCTTTCCAAAGTCTTCAACATCCTGCCATCCTTCTGCTCCAGATATTACAGCGCACAGAGTGACAAGGCGTATTTCTGACATTGTGTAGTCTCGATTACGCTCAGACCTTGGATCTTCTATATCTTTAAAATGATCTAAAAAACTAATTTCAACTTCTATTCCCATTTCTACCTCCTGTTTTTTTCAGGTAGGCTCTCATTTTTTCTATCTCTTAGCTATTTTTTTCATGAGGTGGCCCTGAGTTTTTTGATTAATTAAATTTTCCCATTCTATTGCGCTTTGGCGCACGCACCTCTGAAAAACTTTCTTAAAAAACTTTCTTAACTTTTGTCCGAGTTCAGATAGAAGTGAGACAGGATTGGGAGGGATGGAGATGAGCTGAGCGCGCCCCCAAATTGCGCTGTAGCGAGGCTCATCTCCATTGCCACACCCAAACCAGGCCTCAAGAATAGGAAATGTAAAAAACCTATTGATGGAGGACTGGATGAGGATCCACGGATTACATAAAAATATGCATAGGCTTTATGCATACGCGCTTACACAAGACTGTTTGGACGTCTATCGCAAACGCTATGAAGGAGGTGTAAGGCTCTGGGAAAAGTTGAAAGCTGAAAACGTTTGCGATTCCACGTGCCAAGAAATTTGCGACATGTCCCGCGCAACTTATTATCGCCACAAGAAGATCCTGAAGGACCTTAACAAAGGGAGTGTTCCCCCTTCAAAAAGGCCACGAAATCTCAACAAACCGCGCTGGGGAGAGGCAGAGCTTCAGCTTGTTTTGAGAGTGCGCCGCGAAAATCCCACCTATGGCAAAGAGAAAATCGCCATCATTCTCAAGCGAGACCATGGGCAAATCCTGAGCGAAAGCACCGTCGGCCGTATCCTGACCTCCCTCAAAAACAAGGGGCTTGTGCAAAAATCATCCTCCGCCCTGAGAACAAAAAGAAAAAGACAATTTTAACACTTGACATATTTTAAATTGGCCCAGAGTTTTGGTATATAGTACTTCTCCATTATATGGATAGACATTGGCTGAGGAGTTTATCAAGGAGTTGATGAAGGTTTTCTGGGTTTTGCTGGACGAGGGGGCGGAGGATGGATTTGATTTTGTGCCACCAATGTTCGATAGGATTGAGGTCAGGAGAGTCAGTTGGGGGAAAGAGGAGATGGCAGCCAAATTTCTCAATCAAATCTTTCGTTTTTGGCGATTTGTGAAAGGCGGCATTGTCCATAATCAGGGTGGTATTTTTTGATAAACCCGGCAATAAAACCTACTCAAGCCAAGCATTAAAAAGATCTGCATGACATCCACCTTGAAAGGTGAAAGGCGCCACGAACGCACCCTTCATGAGACCGCCAATGATACTGGCACGCTCTCTTTTTTGGCCCGGGATCTCCGCGTAAACCTTTTGTCCGCGCGGCGCCCAGGCATGCTCTCGATAAAGGCGATTATCAATCCCAGCTTCATCAATCCACACGATTGTTTCAGGATCTATTTTCTCAAGCTGTTTTATAAATTCGGCCCGCTTGTCTTCGTTACGTTCTTTGTAAAGCGTCGTCTTTTTTTCGTGTAATGTTTAAACGTTTAAGCCATTTACTCACGTTTTGGAATCTCAACCCCAAAGCTTCGGCGATTTGTTTGAGCGTATGATCCGGATTTTGAGCGACGTAGTCTCTGAGTTTTTGCTCATCGACTTTACGCGGATAAGAAGTGCGTTTTTTCGGTTTAATATCCCCTTGTTTATGAAGACATATCCATCGATAGATCGTGGCTTCTCCAACGTTAAAAACCTTTGCAGCCTCCCGCTTACGGCCGCCGCTCGTAATGTAGGAGATGACCTTTTTCCGCAGGTCTTCCGAATATGCTTTTACCATTCCCTCCTTATACCTAAACTTTTCCTAAAAATCTATCTATTTATAGGGGAAGGACTATATCTGTTTTTGACGGTTTCATATTGCAAGCTTTCGATCCGTTGATCCTCATTTCTTGCAATTATACTATCAAATTTTCAGCATAAAATTAATTTGATTCAACGTGTTAGGCAATATTTTAGGGGCGACAAATTAACCGGCGGAAACGTTCACAATGTCACCTGTTGCGGGCGGATTTTTTGAAGATATCATCGGCTGTTACGTGCTGGGAGATGCGGGTTACGATTCAGATCGATATCGCCGAGACCTCATGTCGAACAACAATATCGCCGTGATTCCGGGACGAAAAAATCGCAAAATTCCAATTGATTACGACAAAAAGATCTACAAGCTTCGCAGCCGCATCGAGATGTTTTTTGGAAAAATCAAAGAAAACAGAAGGCTTGGCATGAGATATGACAAACTGGATAGCTCTTTTCTCGGCTTCATTACCCTGGCTTCACTCAACATCTTCCTGAAATCAACAATTAGCTAACAGTGTCTAATTCAATGAATTCGCAATTATGAAAAATTTCTCTATGTAATCTGTTTTATGGCCGGATTAATATATTCACTCTCATATTCTCGAGGCCTCTTGAGTCTCATTCTATATGCACTCCTACATTAAAAAAGAAACATTTGAATAACTCCTCTTTTTCAATTAAAAGATTTAAAAATTTTCAAGTGATGAGTTATTTATGTTTCAGAAAAAATTATCTTCACTGACCTTGGCCTTTCTTTTTAGTATGACTTTGCAACCCTTAAGTGCATCAGAAAAAGAAATAACTGCCGATGAAAAACCGTCTTGGTGGGACGAAGGGTGGGCCCTCACATTTTATTCCGGACCATTCTCGTCTCAAACAACCAGTAAGATCTTTTTCGATTTTAATGCACAATTTGAGAAATCCGCCATTTTGGCTTTGGCTGTCTCTAAAAAGCTAGGAACTGTTTTTGAGAATCGTCTTCAATTTGAGCTTGAGGCAGGGATTGTCAAACACGTGGGACACCAGCACCATTGGGAACTTGATACCCCCGTGATTGTGGCACGTTGGATGAAATTCCCTTGGAACGAAACCCTAAGAACAACGTTTGCAATTGGAGATGGTATTAGTTTTGCATCCCGTAAACCTTTCCATGAAGTTGAACGACGGGGGGACAAATTGTCCGCCAAGACACTGAATTATCTCATGGCTGAATTAACTTTTGGTCACAAGTCCTTGCCAAATTGGGACTTTGTGCTACGCTACCACCATCGCTCGGGCGTTTTTGGTCTTTTTGATGGCGTTCATGATGCTTCAAACGTTTTTGCAGGGGGCATCAAATATAAATTTTAACACATGGGATTCAGGTGAATTATAACGACTGGGAAAAACTAGCACAAAAAGAATTAGGGGAAATCCCTCTTGAAAACCTTATTTGGAAAACACCAGAGGAAATTGACGTCAAACCGCTATATACGGAAAAAGATTTACATGACCTTCAGGGGCACATAACAGCACCCGGACTCTTTCCTTATTTAAGGGGGCCAAAAGCCACAATGTATGCCAATCGTCCCTGGACGATTCGCCAATATGCGGGTTTTTCTACGGCCGAAAAATCCAATGCATTTTACAAGGAAAATCTGAGGCAAGGCCAACGCGGTCTTTCCATTGCTTTTGATCTTCCTACTCACCGTGGCTATGATTCAGATCACCCCCGTGTAACAGGAGACGTTGGAAAAGCTGGCGTTGCAATTGATTCCGTTGAAGATATGAAAATCCTTTTTGAGGGAATACCACTTGATCAAATGAGCGTTTCTATGACGATGAATGGCGCCGTTGTTCCTATTATGGCGGCGTTTATTGTGGCTGCAGAAGAACAAGGTGTGCCTCCTGAAAGCCTCTCAGGTACGATTCAAAATGATATCTTAAAAGAGTTCATGGTCAGAAATACCTACATTTACCCCCCTGCCCCCAGCATGCGAATTGTTGCGGATATTATCGATTACACATCCCGTAAAATGCCCAAGTTTAATTCGATTTCAATTTCGGGATATCATATGCATGAGGCGGGTGCCACGGCGGTTCAAGAACTGGCATTCACTCTTGCAGATGGGCTTGAATATGTGCGAGCTGCTTTAAAACACGGTTTGGATATTGATAGCTTCGCCCCTCGCCTTTCCTTCTTTTTTGGCATCGGCATGAACTTCTTTATGGAGATTGCAAAGCTAAGGGCAGCACGCTTGTTGTGGGCGGAATTAATGCAAGAATTTAATCCCAAAAATCCACAAAGCTCTATGTTAAGAACCCATTGCCAAACCTCAGGGGTCAGCCTTCAAGCTCAAGATCCTCTCAATAATGTCATCCGAACAACACTTGAAGCTTTGGCGGCAGTTCTGGGTGGAACCCAATCCCTTCATACCAATTCGTATGATGAAGCGGTCGCTTTGCCTACACCTAAATCCGCACGGGTCGCCAGAAACACCCAACTCATTTTGGCCGAAGAATCAGGTGTCTCTCATGTCATTGATCCGTTGGGTGGCAGTTACTATGTGGAAAGTCTGACCCAAAGTCTTGTGGATGAAGCCCGCAAGCTCCTCCAAGAAATGGAAGATTTGGGAGGCATGACGAAGGCGGTAGAGTCAGGAATCCCCAAACTCAAAATTGAAGAAGCCTCGGCAAAACGCCAAGCTCGTGTAGATTTAGGTGAAGACGTCATTGTGGGGGTGAATAAATACCAATCTCCTCACGAAGATAATCTTGAAATCTTAGATATTGATGCCACCCAAGTGAGAGACGCTCAAATTGAACGCCTTCGAAAAATCAAAAGCACTCGTGATTCAAAAGCCGTTGAGGCAAGTTTAAAGCAACTTCGAAAAACAGCCCGAGATCCTTCTCAAAACATTTTGGAAAGCGCCATTGAGGCTATGCGTCTGCGGGCTACCGTGGGAGAAGTCTCCGCCGCTCTTGAAGATGTGTATGGTCGCTTTCAGCCCAAAACTCATGCGATTCATGGCGTTTACGGATCCCAATATCAGAAAAGTGAAACAATGCATCAGGAGTTTAAAGATTTTCAAAAACGTGTGGATACGCTCTCCCAAAAAATGGGGAGACGTCCCCGCATGCTCACAACCAAATTGGGGCAAGACGGACATGACCGTGGTGTTAAAATCATAGCAACAGCTTTTGCGGATTTAGGATTTGACATTGATGTTGGTCCCCTTTTCCAAACACCAGAAGAAGCCGCAAAACAAGCCATTGAAAATGATGTTCATGTGATTGGCGTCTCCAGTCAAGCTGCCGGACATCGCGTTTTGGTCCCTCAATTAATCGAGGCCTTAAAAGCCCAAAATGCAGAGGATATCATGGTTGTTTGTGGGGGGGTGATTCCTCCTCAAGATTATGATATGTTATATCAATTTGGGGTCGCCGAAATATTCGGGCCAGGCACAAATATCCTGGTGGCAGCAGGTAAAATACTTAAAAAATTAGAAAAAAAGTATTCATAACCAGGGAATCAAGAAAAGTATGAAAAAAACATTTATCTTCATCAACACTATCTTTTTGAGCGTAAGCTCACTTTCTGCAGCTGAGACTTCGCAAAAAATTGCACTTAAAGCCTGCACCGTGATGTGGCCCCCATTTATTACAAAAAAAGAGGGAACTCAAGACATTGAGGGGCCTGATACAGAAATCCTCAAACTCATTGCTTCGCGTCAAAATTATGAGATTTCTATACAAGAAGTCCCTTGGAAACGTTGCTTGAATATGGCACAAACAGGAGATGTGGACATCGTCTTTTCGGCTTCCGACAAAGCTGAACGCCGAGAGTTTTTGCTTTATCCCAAAACTCAACTTCATACAACGCGCTATGTTTTTGCTGTTAAACCCGATACAAAAACGGATTGGGCCACGAGCAAGGATCCAAAATCTTTACCCCAGCCGGTAGGATCTGTTTTAGGGTATTCCGTCACAGATGAGCTTAAAGGAAAGCAAGTCAAAGTTGATGATGGTGCCACAACGGACCCTCAAAATGTGGATAAATTTTTTAGCGGTCGTATTAATTCCTTTGTCATTGAAGAGTCCGTCCTCAATGCCCTTCTTGCAGGGAAGTACGCTGAAGATAAAAAATCCAAGGGTATCGAAATCCTCAAGCCGCCTTATGAGGACTCCAAAAACTATTACATTACCATTTCCAAAACTGCCGGGAAAAGCCCTGAAGCTGCCCAAACTATTTTAAAGAATTTTGAAGGCGAACTAGAAAAAATGTCCGCCTCTGGTGAAATCAAGAAAATTTACGAGGGTGCTTTTAAAAAGGTAGAATAGACTTGAGGTCAATGATTAACCTCAGTCAATTCCATAAATATCTTTCAGCAAAGCTGTTACACGAGATCTACCTGTTTTTGTGTCGGTGTTAAAGTGTGCCTCAGGATGATTTTTTAATTTTTGAAGAAAATGATTTTGAGTCATTTGTTTTTGAATATCTTTTTCCATTTTTTCTTTCCGTCGCTCAAGAACGCCAATTGCATTTTTGAGATCGTTCTCCATATCATTAAATTTCCGAGATTCTTCATCGTATTTTTTATAAAACTCTGTCATCGTGCTCACGTTTGGATAACGTGACATAATTATCACAACTTTTTCATCGTCATGTTGCATATAAGCACTTTTTGCATTTTTATAGTCATCCTCTAATGCCGTTTTTTCAGATTGAATTCCCACAATCTGATCATTTGCATTTTTGAGTAGTTCTGAGATTTTTGCATAAGAAAATAATTGCTGCCAATTTCCCTTAAGATTCAGATTATGAAAAACTTTATACGTGAGTTGTGTACTAAAGTGAGCGGCAATCTCCCCCTTTATTTTTCCAAAGATCTCATTAAAAGGATTGATATCCCCTTCTTTGTAAGCGTCGTCTTCCTGTTTTTCGCCTTGATGAGAGGTGACGGCAGTTACCTCTTCTTTCTCAGAAGAAGTTACTTTCCATACCTTTTGTTTTTTTGAAGCTGTTTTCTCTTCCGGCTTAACATCTTCAAATTTCATTTTTATATGTTTTGAAGAACTTTGGCAGCTTTCCGAGATAAAGCCACAAGACAAAACCCCTAAAAGAAATAATTTTTTCATCATCAATTCTTCCCTTTTAATTTAATTTTAAACATTATGTTTCTAAATCGTTAATGCAAAGTTAACATGATTTTTTCTTGAAACATCGTAAAAAATCTTACTCTACAAAAGATTAACTTATCAAGGACTTGCTCGTGTTTTTTTGCAGTAGGCTTTGAAAATAATTTTTCAGCATGTGCGAAGACATGGCACTCCACAAACGAATAGATTATTCCTCGCAGCAAAAATCATTAAGCCGCAATATTGGATCTAGCCTCCTGTGAGATTTCAAAATTTGGTTTATCTTCTCCATGCGTCTCATTTATTACTTTCCGTGCATGTGTTTGCATTTCACGCATTTCATTTATAATTTGAGATGTTGAGTCCATAACTGATGAAGACAACGATTTGGCTTCCTGAGCCTCTGCGCTCATAATACCGATACCATTTGCAACTTCTCGCGTCCGAGAGGCAGCTTGCTGTGTGCGTTTGTCAATTTCAGAGGTCGCAATTCCCTGCTCCTCAACAGCTGCAGCAATTGAGGACGAAGCATTATCAATATCTTGAATGGTTTTAATGATTTCTGAAATTGCAGAGACCGCATCTTGAGTTATGAGTTGAATGGATTGAATATGCCCTGTGATTTCTTCTGTAGCTTGGCTAGTTTGGTTTGCTAAATTTTTAACTTCCGCAGCCACAACTGCAAATCCCTTACCAGCATCACCCGCGCGTGCCGCTTCAATGGTGGCGTTTAAAGCTAAAAGGTTTGTTCGACCTGCAATATCAGAAATGAGGCTGATTACCTCTCCAATATGATTTGAAGACTCAGCAAGCTCTTGTATAGTTGTATTTGTACGTTCAGTAATCACTACGGCTGATTGAACAACACGACTAGACTCTGCAACGCGAGAGCTAATCTCAAGAATTGCACTTGAGAGTTGTTTGGTTGCAGCAGCAACGCTTTCAACATCTTGATTCGTTTCCTCTGTGATAAGATTGGCTTCCTCAGATTGCGAACTGACTCTATCCGATGAAATTGTCATAGCCTTTGTAGTTCTTAAAACATTGTCTGAATTTTTCAATACTCTTTCAAGTACAGATTGAATTTTTTCAGCTTCTTGCTCGCGCTGTTTGTTCATGCATTGCACTTCCACTGCATTTTCTTTAAAAATTTGAAGAGCACGTGACATATCACCAATTTCATCCAAACGGTCAGTACCCTCTATTGATATATTATATTTTCCTCCTGAAATGAGGTTCATATAATCAACAATTTTTGAAATTGGTTTTTTAATGCGATAGATGATGAAGAATGCAAAAATTGAAATTGTGCAAATCAAAATTGAAAAGACAACCATAGATATGGTGTCTGAAATTGATGTCCCCGAATCATAATCACTCTTCATAACGTTGGCATAAGATTGAATCATATTACCTTGTTTTTCCATTATTTCTTCAAGTTCTTTATAGGATTTCTCAAAAACACCATAAGAGTTGGTATCAAATGATCCATTTTTAACAGACGCAATAATATCAACTGCAAATTTTGTATACTTTTCAACAGTTAAAATTGTCTTTTTAACTGTTTGGGTAATTTCGGGTGATGGGTTTTCAGTAACAATGTCTTTAAGGTTTTTCAAAAATATCTCAGCTTGAGTTGATGCGTCTTTAGCGGCGTCTTGTAAGGCTTTTTCGTCATTTAAAAATTTTGAGTGTATAGCCAGAAGAACGTATCCCCGAATTGCATCATGGGCCTGATCACTTATCATACTTTTTCTCAAAACACTGGAAGCTGTTAATATATCCTGAACGTTATGATCATTATATTTATCCATAGTTGCGTTGCCAAAAAAATTTGCAATCTCAAGGCAAACCGAAAATACAACTAGTGCTGTTAATTTTGTAAATAGTTTCATTTTTTAATTTCTCCAGATTTATAAATTTTTCCAATTCTAAATCTACAATAGTTAACGAAATATTAACAAAGATAAGCTTTCTTTTAAAACAACATGTCACGTTTTCTTCGTTTATTGATTTCAAATTAATGGTAATTATCGACCCTCTGTTTTTAACAAAAAATGAAAAATAGAGAGAATTTTAATAAATATTTACGTACTTACTATGACTTATTTGCGTTATCTGACATGAGTTAATTGTGTTTTTCAGATTTGCCTCTCCTGAGTATATGCCAATCATCTATTTCTATATTTTTTTTTGGAGTAAATGATGTTGGTTCGATCTTTAGTATTTTTTGTCACTTTAAGTTTTTTTTGTAAAAGTGACCTGTTTTCTGTAAAAGAAAAAAACTTAACAAGTTTATCACCCACAAAGCGCAAAGTTGATTGTGCGCCCGATACATGTAACTCCCCGAAGAAGAACAAAATTAATGGACCAGATAAGGAAAATGAAAACCCAAATTCAAATTTAACACCCTCTCCAGAAAAAAAACTGATACGTGAAAATACAGTTTTATTAGACACATCATTATTTGGTGTTCAAAGTTACACAACAATAGAGAAATCTTCAGAAGAAAAAGAAAAACATCTTTGGGATGATATCAGGCAGGATATCGTAAAACTCTCTCGAGGCAAAAAGCTAGACACGCGCACACTGTCAGATTGTGTACGAGAAATTTATACAAAACATGACTTTAGTGATTTTTTTACAGAAATAAAATTTCAAGAAAAGACTGTCTTTCAATCAGATGAGCTCTTTTCTCACGACGCATTAGTCTTGAATAAAGAAGGGAAATGGGAAACCAACCGTGATCGTATGGAACGGGGTGAATGCCCTATTGGATACGCAGGCGTACCCAAAAAAGTTGATGAGTTGGAACTTAAAAAGGCTCTTAAAACGCAAAAACGATATCGCATTGAATTACAACATGTAACTCAAAAAGATACAGGAACAGACGAGGATCCAATCTGTGAGATGACGCACGCGGCACACATGGGCAAAAATGCTCGCATTATCGTGCGCGCTAAAACGTTAACAGGTGAGATTATTGTTTTACATTCAAGCCTTGAAAAAGAGGAAGCTGAAAAACTCCTTGATCCGCAAGATAAAAAACAAGTTATTTACACAAATATATTGCATTTTAGAACTGGCCCCTCCCTGATAAATCGTGAAGATTTTAAGACGTTTAGAGAAGGTTATTGGAAATTTCGTATCGCTGAGCTTTTAAAAGGCAAACTTGAAGAGGGCAAACTTGAAGAGGACGTTCAATCCCCGATCAAAACCAAAGTTACACTTATTAAACCTGAGCACATCAAAAAACTTGTTGAAAAAACGAATTGAAGGAAAATTAAAGGATCTCAAAAATGTTTTTCAATCCTTCCCGATAGGTTGGAAAAGTCAGATGAAAGTTTAAGAGGTCTTTGATTTTCTGATTCGAAATGCGTTTTGAATCCTGATAAAAAGATTTTAACATCGGGCTCATCACCGCATCCTCATAAGCAATTAAAGGGGGCGTCGTTATTCCCAAAAGTTGAGCCGCATAGTCCATAACTTCCCAAGGTGAGGCTGGCAGATCGTCACCTAAATTATAAATCTCTCCCGGCGTGGGGTTTTGAATGGAGGCTTCAAGAGCACACACAATATCCTCCACATGGATACGGGAAAACACAATCCCTTTCTTATAAATACGCTGAGCCGTACCATTTTGGAGCGCTGAAAAATAGTTTCGCCCAGGGCCATAAATTCCGGAAAGTCGAAATATATGGACGGGTAGATTTTGCTTTTTAAAAAGCGTGAGCCATTTTTTTTCATCCGCAAGCCTGAGAATTCCGGATTCTGATGTGGGAGTGCAGTGGGAAGTCTCATTCACCCAAGCTCCCTGATGATCTCCATAAACGCCGGTTGATGAGAGTATTCCCAACCATTTGAGATAAGGAAATTCACCTCCTTCAAAAAGGGCTGCCAAAGACTTTAAAGAGGGGGGAATAGAAACAAGAATGTGGGTTGCGTTTTTTAAAGGAGTTTGAATATTGGTGCGATCGGAAAGACCTCGGAATTGGAGAAGGTTTTCTCTTGGTTTATCATGAGGGACTATGGGCTCACTCCGAGACGTCCCCGAAACTTCCAAACCTTGCGCTAAAAGTCTCTTTCCCAAAAGTTGCGATGTATAGCCATACCCAAGCGCCAAAAACTGCATTAAAAATCCAAATCCATATAATGGGCCGCAGGCGTAATTCCAGGAACTGTATCTTGCAAAATAGCTCTAAAACTAGGGCGTGACTTCATACGGGTATACCATTCTTTCGCTTCAGGATGTTTGTCCCAAGGAACATTATCCAAATAATCAATACAGGACAGATGCGCGGCGGCCGTAATATCCGCCAACGAAAAATGATGCCCAGAAAGCCAATTTCTCTGATCCACAAGCCATCCAATATAGGCCAAATGATCATGAATGTTGGTTTGCCCCGCGCGAATGACCCCAGAATCAGGTCCCCCCAATCCCATTTTGCGCTTCATCGTTTTTTCAAAAACGAGGTTATGTGTGACTTCCATATTAAACTTTTCATCAAACCACGCAACCAAACGTCGCGTTTCGGCACGCTGAGTTGATGTGTCGCCCAAAAGTGGAGGATCGTAATAAATTTCCTCTAAATATTCCGCAATGGGATAGCCATTGGCGATGACTTTACCATCATCCTCAACAAAAACGGGGGTGAGTCCCTCAGGATTCATAGATACAAATTGGGGACGATGCTCCCAAATACGTTCGACCACGGGTTGAAACTCAAGCTTCTTCTCATGCAGCATGAGGCGAATCTTACGAGAAAAGGGGCAAAGCCAGTAATGATAAAGCGTCCGCATAATTCTCCTTGCGGGTTGGATAATTTAAAACCAAATGATATAAACCATTCATCAATTGTAACACAGGAGTTGTCCGTGCCTCTAGAGCAAATTATCACTTTGGCCATTGTTCAAGGCCTCACAGAATTTTTACCTGTGAGTTCCTCAGGGCATCTCGCATTAACCCCTGTTCTTTTTGGATGGAAAGATCAAGGACTTATGATGGATGTGGCCGCCCATATGGGAACATTGGGATCCGTTCTTGTCTATTTCTGGCGTGATGTTTTATCTCTGATTCAAGCCCCGTTTGATCTTTTAAAAGGGAAACAAACGCAAAATACCCGTCTTCTTTTTAATTTGATTGTGGCCACCATCCCTGTTGTGATTGCAGGCTTCCTTTTTGATAAATTATTAGGGGACAGCCTTCGCAGTGTGGAAGTCATTGCCTGGGCCGGAATTCTCTTTGGTCTTGTGATGTATACGGCAGATCACTCGGGAAAGCTTCTTAAAACAGAAGGACACATCGGAATTCCCCAAGCCTTCATTTTTGGACTTGCACAATGTTTGGCGCTTATCAACGGGACCAGTCGATCGGGAATTACTATGACCGCAGGGCGATTCATGAATTTCAAACGCGTCGATGCAGCCCGCTTTGCTTTTCTTATGTCCATTCCTGCAATTGGTGCCGCAGGCGTTCTCAAAGGCATTCATCTGATTAAAGAGGGTGATACGGCCCTTTTTGCTGATGCCGCTTTGATGGCGTCTTTTTCATTTTTGTCTGGACTGGCCGCCATCGTTTTTATGATGAATTGGCTTAAAAAATCCACTCTTACCCCCTTTGTGATCTATCGCCTGATTTTAGGCGTAGGTCTTTTAGGAGCGGTTTATGGTGGATATTTTTAAAGGGGAAAAATTTTCCTCAAGAAGATATTGAGATTTAGTTAATAAAATCAGTTAGATATGTTGACATGA
The DNA here is from genome assembly GCF_035607555.1 of Candidatus Bealeia paramacronuclearis. NCBI lineage: Bacteria > Pseudomonadati > Pseudomonadota > Alphaproteobacteria > Holosporales > Holosporaceae > Candidatus Bealeia > Candidatus Bealeia paramacronuclearis. The sequence goes on from NZ_JAVHWZ010000002.1 coordinate 360,551, forward strand.
ACTTGTTTCAGGATCTTTCTCAAGTGAACACAACGCAAAAATTATCTTTTTGGCATACTCCGGATAAATTAACGCCTTTTCCTTTCCCAAAATTTCTAAAAGTGTTAACATTTAATTAAGAAATAAAAAACAGAGGAGAAATTATCATGATTCGCAGCATTTTATTGGCTCTGGATGAATCAACCGCCAGTGCATCGGCCCAAAAACTCGCCATTGGCATGGCCAAAAAACTCAATGCACACATTGCAGGAATTGGTGTGTTGGATGAGCCTTGGATCACAGCCCCAGAAGCTGTTCCTTTGGGTGCTGCCGCTTTTAAAGTTGAGCTTGATACCCAACTTTTAGATGATGCCAAACGTCGCGTTCACTCTCTTGAGGCCGGATTTAAAAAAGCGGCCGAAGAAGCTCAATGCAATTATCATATCATTGACGCCGAAGGATTCCCCGCAGAAGAAATTGAAAAAGCCATTGTCTCTCATGATATCTTAATCTTAGGACGAGATGCCAATTTCCACTTCTTCCCCTTGCGCGGCATGGCGGTTTCTGTCGAACAACTTTTGAAAGACAGCCCTCTCCCTATTATTTTAACTCCTCCTGAGGAGTCTTTCGGCAAAGACATCATTTTCGCCTATGACGGAAGTTTAGCCGCGGCCCGTGCAATTCACATGGCACTTCTTCTCGAAATCCATAAAGATAAAGACGTTCATATTCTCTCCATTAATCACAATGGCAAAGATGCGGAAAGGCAGGCTCAAAAAATTCACAAACTTTGTGAACGTCACGGCGTTGCTGCAAAAGTTCACGGTATCGAAAGCAAAGAAAAGCCCTGGAATATTATGTCGACCCTTGTAGAAGAACTTAATATCGGAATGATTGTCTTGGGAGCCTATGGGCACAGTGGAATCGCTTCATTTTTCACAGGATCTACAATGAAGGGGCTTATTCAAAAAGCTAAAGTACCCTTGTTTTTGTATCATTGATGGTGAAAAATGATCACAAAACAAAAACTAAAATCACAAATTGACAGTGCACTAGGTCGCCAAAAGTGCGACCTGGTGATTAAAAACTGCTCCCTTGTGAATGTTATTACGGGAGAGATCACACCTTCAGACGTTGCCGTTTGTGATGAGAAAATCGTAGGTATTTACGAAAATTATGAGGGCCATCTTGAAATTGATGGGACGGGTCTTTATGCGGTTCCAGGTTTCATCGACACACACGTTCATATCGAAAGTTCTCATTTAACACCTTATGAATTCAGCAGATGTGTCCTTCCTCACGGCACTACAACGGCTATTTGTGACCCCCATGAAATTACCAATGTTTTGGGCAAGTCTGGCCTTGAGTATTTTCTTGAAGCCTCCTCAAAAGTGGCGATTGATCTTTTTGTACAGCTCTCCAGTTGTGTTCCAGCAACCTCTCTTGAGACGTCAGGAGCCGATCTTTTAGCCGAGGATTTAGCACGTTACAAAGATCATCCTGCCGTCATTGGTTTGGCTGAAATGATGAATTATCCAGGGCTTCTATCTCATGATGATGTTGTTCTTGATAAACTCTTAGCCTTTTCCGATCGACATATTGACGGGCATTGTCCTCTCGTGCGCGGCAAGAAATTGAACGCCTATATTTCCTGTGGGATCAAGAATTGCCACGAGAGCACCTCTTATGAAGAGGCTTATGAAAAACTCTCCAAAGGGATGCAAGTCCTTATTCGAGAAGGAAGCGCTTCCAAGGATTTAAAAGAACTCTCTCCCCTTCTCACGCCATTTCATTCCCCGTTTTTGGCTCTGTGTTCCGATGATCGCAATCCACTCGATATTTCAGAAGAGGGGCACATCGATTACATGATTCGAAAAGCTATTCAAAATGGAGCGCCCCTTATGTCCGTTTATCGAGCAGCCACTTGGTCTGCCGCGCTTGGTTTTGGTCTGAAAGATCGCGGACTTTTGGCCCCAGGGCATTTGGCAGATATTGTGCTTCTTGAAAATTTAGAAGAGTGTCGCGTTCATACTGTGATCAAAAGAGGTACTCCTTTAAGCCAAATTCAACATGCAGCGGCACCGCTTGCGTTAATTGGTCGCAATTCTATTCAGCGTGCTCCCGTAAAAGCCGAAGATTTTATTATACATTCCCAAAGTCCAGAAGGTCCCGTTATTGGTCTGATTCCCAACAGTCTTCTGACCGATCACCTCATTCTCACCTTACCTTTTGAGAACGGTCAAAAGTTCGGAGATCTTTCCCAAGATATTCTCAAAATTGCTGTTGTTGCCCGTCATGGCACCAACCAAAATATTGGACGTGGATTCGTGAAAGGATTTGGAATTTCCTCAGGCGCTTTGGCTTCCAGTATGGGCCATGATTCTCATAATATTACAGTTGTGGGGACTAATGACGCAGATATGGCCATTGCCGTGAATCGTATTATTGCACTTGAGGGCGGATTTGTAGCCGTTCAAAATGGGCAAGTTCTTTCTGAAATGCCTCTTCCTTTGGCAGGCCTCATGTCATTCGAGCCGCTTGAAGTGGTGAAAGAAAACCTGCGGCATTTACGGAGCACCGTTAAAGAGAAGATGAAATGCCCACTCAATGAGCCATTCCTACAGCTGGCGTTTCTCCCCCTCCCTGTGATTCCTCATTTGAAAATCACGGATTATGGTCTTGTGGATGTAAACCAATTCCAAGTCATTGCAGCGTAAGAGAAAGGGATTTTAATTTCGAATTCCAAACCTGTCAAAATATCAAGTTATGCGATTTTCAGTAAAGTCCCCCCGCTGTCATCCACGCATTCGCGGGGGTAAAAATACTTTTTTTATTATGTTAATAATTTTCTAAAACTGATATTATCTAATTTCATTGCCTATTATTATTGGTTTTTTAACGAAATTATGATAGCCTTTCCTAAATATAACGTGGCGGAGTTGCGTTTTGCGCCAAAATCCCACCCTTCAAAATCAGATTCACTCTTATGAGCGTGCGAAAAAAATTGCGCATTCGGGGACGAGGGAAGAGCGTACAGAAATTGCAGGGCAACTGGAAACACCTCCTGAGATTCTCTATTTTTTAGCCCAAGATCCTGAAACAAGTGTTCGCCTTAATGTGGCCCAGAATTCAGTAACCCCGATCCAGGCGGACGAAATTCTTTCCAAAGACCCTGATACAACTGTTCGAGAAAAAGTCGCTGAAAAACTCTTTAAAGAGACTTCCGATTTAAGTTTTTTGAATGACCCGCGCAAAAAAGAAGCCGCCAATCACATCATCGAAAATTTTGCCCATGATCCGTCTTCAAAAATCAGACGACTTTTAGCGAGGGCTGTGAAAATGCTTTCGGAGTTATCCCATAAACTTGCCCTTCTTTTGGCACAAGATCCGGATGCAGACGTTTCTGTACCCCTCTTAAAATACTCACCTGTTTTAAAAAGTCAGGATTTAAAAAATATGGTACGTCATTCGAAAAATGCACCACACATCACACCTGCAATTGCCCAGCGACATGAGATTGAAGAGATAGTTTGCGATGAAATCGTGCATCAAGAAGATGAGTTGGCGGTGAGTATGCTTCTTTCTAATATCGGTGCAAAACTCAGCCAAGACGCCTATGACGTCATTACCGACAAAGTTCAAACACATCCTGATTGGCAAGAGCCCTTGGCCGCCCGTGGAGGGCTTCCAGAAACCACCATCAAGCGATTAGCTCTTGTGATCTCAGGTACACTTTTAAAAACGCTTGTATCACGCAATCATATTGCGCCTTCTGCCATGAATGATGTGCTGGGTGTAATTAAAGAACGCGTTCTTTCAGGTGAAATTGAAAATGAAATTTTTGATGCCCTCCAGTTAACCCCTCAAGATCCCCTCAGCCCTTATGAGCGTGCCAAATACGATTATTTAGAAGGCAGCTTAACTGAAGAATTTATAGAATCAGCGCTCCTCAAGGGTGAGCAGGCCTACGTCACGGGCGCCATTGCGATTATGGCGCGAGCACCTTATGAGGCCGTTCAAAAAGCCATCACAATGCAGCATGCCAAAGCCTTGATGTCATTCATTTGGCGCGGCGGACTTTCCGCTCGTCTGGGACTTGAGGTTCAAAAACGTATGGCCAAAATGACGGGGCAAAAAGTGCTCTATCCCAGAAATGGCACTGAGTTTCCTTTGACCGAACGAGAAATGTTGTGGCAATTGGAACTCTTCACAGACTTAGCAGGATAGGTCAAGCCGCCTTACTTGTACACGAGTTACGCAGTTTGCAGGAGAAGAGAGAAGAGATAAGGTGAGAGGGAATATTTATTAAATGAGAAGAAATGATGTCTCGACACAAATGCACAAAATCACTTTATCGTTCATTTTTACAAGCCAGCAGTGTGCGCTATTCAGGGTTGGCACTTTCGGAGGTGTCACCGATTCCATTGTCGCATGACAGCGTCAATCGATGGTTGAGTTCTAGTGCATTGCGTCCGAGCGGAGTGTGGAATCTTACTCAATCTCTTATTAACAAGAAAGAACCTTGTTTTTTAGTATGTGACGATACAATTTTGGATAAAAATCGGAGCGAGAAGATAGAGCTTGTGCATTATCAGTATTCTGGGAATGCCCATGATGTTATTGCGGGGATAGGTCTTGTCAATTTGGTATGGCATGGCCTGAGGAGTCATGACTCTATTCCTGTTGATTATCGTATTTATGATAAAGCCAGCGATGGCAAAAGCAAGAATGACCATTTCAGGGAAATGTTAAAGCTGGCTCAAGACAGAGGGATAAATCCGGATGACGTGGTTGCAGACGCTTGGTACTCGAGCTTGAATAATCTGAAGGCCATTGAATCCATAGGCTGGACATGGGTGATGGGGTTGAAGAAAAACAGGAAAGTGAATCGTGGAGAAACTCTTGAAAAGCTGGACATTCCAGATGAAGGACTGAAAGTTCACTTACGCGGATATGGATGGATTACTGTTTTCCGGTTTGTTGCCAAAAACGGTCGCACGGATTATATCGGAACCAATAGGGATAATCCCTCTCGTGATCATATTGAACTGGTCATGAAATCGCGTTGGAAAATCGAAGTTTATCATCGGGAATTAAAGCAAACATGCGGTCTTGAACGCTGTCAGTCTCGCACGGGACGAGCCCAAAGAAATCATATATTTCTTGCCATTTCGGCTTGGATTCAAAGATTTAAAAGACGACTTGCTGGAGGCTTCTCTTTTTATCAGCAGCAGTGGGATGTTATTAAGCATGATATCTCTAGAGAAATAACAAAACTCATGTCTTTCGCTTAGATTCCCACCCTTTTGCTGCAAACTGCGTAACTCGTGTTGTACTCACTTTCATTCTGTAACTTTTATAAACTACTATGCTAAATCCCCTCTGGAGTTCAATTGGCTTTTTGATTATGATGGGACCACTTATTTCTATTGAGAGGAACTTATCGCATCATGTCAGCTTCCACAAAATCGCCTTACATCATTGTTTTAGGAAATGAAAAAGGGGGAACGGGAAAATCCACTTTAAGCATGCACCTTATTATGAGTTTGCTTCATGCCGGATACAAAGTAGGAAGTATAGACGTGGACGCACGGCAAGGTACTTTGACCCGCTATGTGGAAAATCGTCAATCCACACAAAACGCTATGTCTCGACAATTGCCCATGCCAGAGCACAAGTCCATCCACAAAAGTACTAACCCCTCACAACCTGAGGCTGAGACTGAAGATGAAAAGCACGTAATGGAAACCTTTGAAGCCCTTAAAAATAATGACTTCATCGTCGTCGACACGCCTGGTAGCGACATGTATCTCTCACGCCTTGTACACAGCCGCGCCGATACATTAATTACACCACTTAATGATAGTTTTATTGATCTCGACATGCTGGTCCGCCTTAAAGATGGTTCTGTCGAAAGCTCACGGCCCAGCACTTATGCTGAGATGGTCTGGGAGCAAAAAAAGCGTCGCGCTATTGCTGATGGAGGCTCGATTGATTGGATCGTCCTCAGAAATCGATTAAGTAGCATCAAAGCCAAAAACAAAGAACATATGGAAGAAGTTTTAAGTAAACTCTCCAAACGCTTGGGATTCCGTTACTATCCAGGATTTGGGGAGCGCGTGATTTTTCGCGAGCTATTTTTGTCAGGATTGACCCTTCTTGATTTGGAAGCTTTGGGGGAAAATATGAGCATTTCTCACGTAACAGCACGACAAGAGCTTCGCAGTCTTTTAAGCATGATTAATTTACCTGAACTCAAAACCAAAATTGCTGTCTGATGCCTTATTTATTATTGGCGATTTTAGGCGCCATTCTCTTATTTTGGTTGGTTTTGAAATTAAAGGAAGCAGATCGCAAAACCCTTGAGAGTTCCTTTAAATTCACACTAACGCTTTTATTGGTGCTATTCGGAATTTATTGTGTTTTGACTGAACGCATCGGATTTGTGGCGGCTGCGGCGTTAGCCCTCGTTTATCTTTATGCCCCCAAAATCAGTCGATATTTCCGAAAATCTCCAGAAAAATTTCTCCCAAAAGATATGGGCATCGAGGAGGCGGCTCAAATTTTAGGCATCTCACAAGACGCCTCTGAGGCTGAAATCCAAGCGGCTTACCACCGCCTGATTGCCAAAAATCATCCCGATCACGGCGGATCCAAATATATTGCCCAACAGCTCAACCAAGCCCGCGAATTATTAATCGAAAAAATTAAACAAAAAAATTGATATTTGAGACAAATTTTACTAGGTTGACTTCAAAGTTAATTCCGGGCGAATCAATATAGGTCGTAAGAACATGTCCAAACACATTCGAAAAGCCATTTTCCCCGTAGGCGGTTTGGGAACCCGGTTTTTACCGGCAACCAAGGCTATGCCTAAAGAAATGCTTCCTGTCATCGATAAACCGTTAATACAATATGCGGTTGAGGAAGCTTTGGCCTCGGGCATTGAGCAACTTATTTTTGTAACGGGCCGTGGAAAAACAGCCATTGAAGATCATTTTGACCATTCTTATGAGCTTGAAGATACGTTAGAAGAGCGGGGGAAACTTGAGGAGCTGGAAGAAGTGAGGTCCTTCGTTCCAGGTCCTGGGCAAATCAGTTATGTCCGTCAGCAAAAACCATTGGGTTTGGGGCACGCGGTTTGGTGTGCCCGCCATTTGATCGATGAAGGCGAACCATTTGCGGTCATTTTGGCCGATGATCTCATTAAAAGCCAAACACCGTGTTTAAAGCAAATGATTGAGGCTTATCCCCATCAAGGGTCTATGATGGCCGTGATGGAAGTGCCTGAGCAAGACGTCAGCAAATATGGAATCTTTGACGTTTCTAAAACTCAAAATAACTGCATTTTTGGAAAAGGTCTTGTGGAAAAACCCACAATTCTTCAGTCCCCTTCTCGATATGCAGTCATTGGCCGCTATATTCTATCTTATGACGTGATGATGACACTCAATAGCCAAGAACCCGGTAAAGGCGGTGAAATTCAGCTTACAGATGCGATTGCCCGCACAATTCAAGGGGATAACCTCTCAGGTCTTCTTTTTGAAGGCACGCGCTTTGATTGTGGAAGCAAGGAAGGCATGCTAGAAGCCACCCTCGCCTATGCTTTGGACCGAAATGATCTTCGTTATCACACGCAAAGACTCATTAATTTTTACAACAAAAAGGTTGCCGTATGAAAATTGCTATGATTGGAACGGGGTATGTTGGCCTTGTCTCTGGAACATGTTTTGCTGATTTTGGTTTTCACGTCACGTGTTTGGATAAAGATGTGGGCAAAATTGAGGCATTAAAAACAGGCGTAATACCCATTTATGAGCCTGGCCTTGAAAACCTTGTGAAAAAGAATATTGATGCGGGAAATCTTCATTTTACGACGGATCTCAAAAGTGCCCTTCATGAGGCTGAGGCCATTTTTATTGCAGTTGGTACTCCTTCTCGACGGGGCGAGGGGCATGCAGATTTAACTTATGTTTATGAAGCCATCGATGAGATTGCCAAAACCCTTACCAAATCGTGCGTTATCATTACCAAATCCACAGTTCCTGTCGGCACAGGTCGTGAAATTCAAAAACGTCTGAAAGAACTACGTCCTGATCTTGAAATTTCTGTTGCCTCCAATCCTGAATTTTTACGTGAAGGCTCTGCCATTGATGATTTCATGCGCCCGGATCGTATTATAGCCGGTGCGGAAGATGCTAAAGCGCGCGACGTTTTAAGAGCCCTTTATCGTCCCCTCTTCCTTCTGGAAACCCCTCTCCTCTTCACGAATTTTGAGACGGCAGAACTGATTAAGTACGCCGCCAACGGATTTTTGGCCACCAAAATTGCCTTCATTAATGAGATCGCAGATCTCTGTGAAAAAGTGGGTGCCAATGTTCAAGATATCTCCCGAGGGATTGGTCTTGATGTGCGCATCGGGAAGCATTTCTTACATGCAGGTCCTGGCTATGGCGGATCTTGTTTTCCCAAAGATACACTGGCCCTGGTTCAAACGGCTCAATTTCATAATGCCCCCATGACCATTGTTGAATCTGTAGTCAAAGGCAACCAAAACCGCAAAGAACGCATGGTTTCCAAAATTTTAGAAATCTTTAAAGATGACCTTAAAAACAAAAAAATTGCCGTTTTAGGCGTGACTTTCAAACCCAATACGGACGATATGCGGGAAGCTCCCAGTTTGACCATTATTCCAGGGCTTCAAAAAGAAGGAATCTTTATTTCAGCTTTTGATCCCGTGGGGATGACTGAAGCGCAAAAGCAACTTGAAAATGTAGAGTGGTCCGAAACAGTTGAGTCTTGCATTCAAGATGCGGATGCCGTTCTTATTTTAACAGAGTGGAATCAATTCCGAGGCCTCAATTGGGCAAGTCTTTCCAAACGCATGCGTGCGCCGTTGTTAATTGATTTAAGAAACATCTATAAGCCCGAAGAAATCAATGCGCAGGGTCTGAATTATATTTCGGTCGGAAGATCCGATGCCTGGATTTCATCACTTCAATCTGAGGTTGCTGCCTAATGTCACACAAATTTCATCCCATTATTTTAAAAGAATATGATATCCGCGGCATTTATCAGGAAACCCTTACGCATGATGATGCTTATCTTTTGGGTCAAGTTTATAGCCAAATCGTACGCAATGCCGGTGGAAAATCCATCGTCACCTTAAGGGACGGCAGGATAAGCTCACCCGCCCTCGAGGGGGCTTTGGTCGAAGGATTGGCTACAGGAGGCCTTCATGTTTTTAGATTAGGCATCGGCCCCACACCACTCGCTTATTTCGGTGAGCATCATTTGAAAGCCGACGCAGCCATTATGGTCACAGGCTCCCACAATCCCCCCAATCACAATGGATTTAAACTCACGCTCAAGACCGCGCCTTTTTATGGAAAAGACATTCAAGCTTTGACAAATCTCTCGCCTTTCCGGCAATCAGGGGGAAGTTATGAAGACTGCGATATTCAAGAAGCCTATTTAGATCGCATTACACAAGACCTCAATTTTGATCCTCAACTTAAAATCATTTGGGATGCCGGAAATGGTGCCAGTGGCGAGATTCTTGAAAAACTCGTCAAACGATTACCTTGCAAATCCCATACTCTTTTCACCGAGATCAATGGCGAATTCCCCAACCATCACCCAGACCCCAGCGTTGAGAAAAATCTTCTCGATCTCCAAAAAACTGTGGCCGAAAAATCGGCCCACATTGGTATTGCCTTTGATGGAGATGGCGATCGCTTAGGCGCTATTGATAGCCAAGGGCGGATTATTTGGGGTGACCAACTTTTAGCGCTTTTTGCACAAGGCACCCTCAAAACTCATCCCGGCAGCACGATTATTGGCGATGTCAAAGCCAGCCAAGCGGTCTTTGATATGATCAAATCTGCAGGCGGCGTTCCACTCATGTGGAAAACCGGGCATTCCAATATCAAATCCAAAATGAAAGAGATCAACTCTCCTTTGGGCGGTGAGATGAGTGGCCATTTCTTTTTCCGCGATCGTTATTATGGTTTTGATGACGGCATTTATGCGGCCTTAAGACTCATTGACCTTGTGAGCCACTCGGGAACGACTTTGGACACACTTTATGACCAAGTTCCTCAAATGCACGCAACGCCTGAGATACGATTTGAATGTGCCAATGAGCGTAAGTTTTTGGTACCTGAAGAAATTAAAGCCCGTCTCAAGTTATCACAAATTTCCTATTCAGACATCGATGGTATCCGCGTGCAAACACCCCAAGGCTGGTGGCTTTTGAGAGCGTCCAATACACAGGATGTCCTTGTCGCCCGCTGTGAGTCTGCCTCTGAAGATGGCCTTGAAAGTCTTCAAAAACACCTCACCAAAGAGCTTCATTTGTCAAAAGTGATTATAAGGTAAAGATCTTGAATACGAATACGAATACGAATATGAATATGATATTTTTTAAATAAAATCAACGATATGTGATTTTGGGATCAAGGGCATTTCATGAAAAAATTTGTCTCAAGAAAACATTCTAATTTAGATTTTAAATCAAAGAGATATTGTACGGGTTCATATATAGCATTTCTACATTCTACAGTTTAATGATGTTTTGTTAAAAAGGCGACATCAATGGCATTCAGATGTTCAAATCTTCTTTGTTTGAAAGTCCTATATAAATCGTGAGTGAACCTCCACGGGGCAAGCCCCGTGGTATCTCGTTGGCCTAAAGGCCAAGTTCAAGCTGCGCTTGCCTCATATCACTAATTATATGAGGGGCGCTTCATCCATGGGACAAGCCCCATGGTTTTATGCGCGTATAAAAAGAAAAAGACAATTTTAACACCTGACACAATAAGACCATTGCATAATTGAGGGATGAGGAGAGAAAGGATATACTGAGGAAAGTCCGAAAAGCAGGAGTGATCGAAAATGTCCTTTTTAAATCGTGAAGCCAGAGAGCGTTTAAAGAACAGTCAACTTATCCAAGCTTTTAGCCTTATCGACTGGGAGAGTGTAAAGCAAAATATGGGGAAACTAGGAAGATCTGGCTATGGCCCCAATGGGTACGTACCAGTCAATTTACTGAAGGCGTTGATTTTGCAGGCTTGGCATAGCTTAAGCGATGAGGGGTTGGAAGAAGCCTTGAGGGTTCGGTTGGACTTTATGGTCATCACGGGGTTGGAAAAGGTGCCTGATCATACGACGCTCTGTCGATTTCGCAACTTGTTGATCAGTCAAAACCTTTGGGAATACCTCCTTGCAATGATCAATTATCAACTAGAACAAAAGGGATTAAAAGTGAAAGAATCCCAAGGAGCGATTATAGATGCGACGCTTATCGAATCAGCGGCACGTCCTCGGAAAGAAATGGAGGGGATGGCTGTTGATCGTGAAGAAGACAAGGAATATGCTGTTGAAGAGCAGGTAACCCTTTCCAAAGATCCAGATGCCACATGGCTTAAGAAGGGGAAACGGAGCTATTTTGGGTACAAAGGCTTTATGGTCATTGACCAGGAGGACGGATATATTGATCAGGTTCACGTGACGCCTGCGCATGTCTCTGAAGTGAGAGAGTTGGAAGAGGTTGTGAAGAAGCGTCGAGATAAGAGGCTTTATGGAGACAAAGGGTATGCTTCCCAAGGAAACAAAGACTTGCTGAGGTCTAAGGGGATTAAGAACGGGTTGATGGAGAAAGCGAAAAGAAATAAGCCCTTAACCCATTGGCAAAAAGTATTTAACCGGATGATTTCGAAGATTCGATATAGGGTGGAACAAGGATTTGGAACCTTAAAACGAAAATTCAAATTCACGAGAGCATCCTATTTTACAACACCCAAAGTTCAAGGACAAATGGCCCTAAAAGCCATAGCCTTTAACCTCTTAAAGGCCACAAATAAGGTTGCTTATGGATAAATCAGGCGAGTTAAGTGAGTATTTGAGCAAAAAAAGAACAAAGAGACGAAGAAAAATATCATCCCCCTCAATTTAAAAAACTCAAAAATTAGCTTTTCAGGACCTCAGTTGGAATTTTTATTAATTATGCAATGGCCTTTTGCCACACCCAAACCAGGCCTCAAGAATAGGAAATCTAAAAAACCTATTGATGGAGGCCTGGATGAGGATCCACGGATTACATAAAAATAAGCATAGGCTTTATGCATATGCGCGTACACAAGACTGTTTGGACGTCTATCGCAAACGGTATGAAGACGGCGTGAGGCGTTGGAAAAAACTCAAATTTGAAAACGTTTGTGATTCCAGGTGCCAAGACATTTGCGGGATGTCCCGCGCAACTTATTATCGCCACAAGAAGATCCTGAAGGACCTTAACAAAGGGAGTGTTCCCCCTTCAAAAAAGCCACGAAATCTCAACAAACCGCACTGGGGAGAGGCAGAACTTCAGCTTGTGAAAGTGCGCCGCGAAAATCCCACCTATGGCAAAGAGAAAATCGCCATCATTCTCAAGCGAGACCATGGGCAAATCCTGAGCGAAAGCACCGTCGGCCGTATCCTGACCTCCCTCAAAAACAAGGGGCTTGTGCAAAAATCACCCTCCGCCCTGAGAACAAAAAGAAAAAGACAATTTAAAAGCCATGCAAAACCTTGGACTTTCAAGGATTATAAAACGATGACGCTTGGTGAGCGGGTTCAGATTGACCATATGACAGTCACCAAAAATGGTATCTGTTTCAAGCACTTCCAGGCTTGGGAAAGAGGCTCGAAATTTATCTATGCGAGTGTGTATGCCCATGCCAAGAGCTCAAGCGCCAAACGCTTCTTGCTTAAGTTTGTAAAGCAGGCCCCCTTTAAAATTCAATCCATTCAAGTTGAGGGAAGATCTGAATTTATGGCGGAATTTGAGGAAGCCTGTGCAGAACTTGGAATTCCGCTGATTGTTCTGCCCCCCCAAAAGCCCACTTACAACGGCGGCGTTGAGCGGGGAAATCGAATATTCCGGGAGGAATTTTACAACCAAAACAACCTCCTGGCTGATTCCATAGCTTCTATGCGCTTTGAGCTCTCTCAAGCTGTCTCAAAGTATAATTCTTATCGGCCTCATCGCGCCGCGAAAGGCCTCACTCCTTTGCACTATATTCACTCTCATATTCTCGAGGCCTCTTGAGTCTCATTTGTTATGAACTCCTACATTAATGACTTGTTAATTTTGTTTATGCTATTATATAATGAATGTCATATTAGGTTTTTATTTTTATAGGTGTTTTTATGAAAAAATATGCTCTTATTTCGTTGGCGCTCTTGTCGTTCAGTATCAGTTCCTTGTCTTTGGAGGCGATGAAAGAGGGGGATGAACTCAAAAATGTGACGAAAAACTTTGTCGTCCCAGTACCTCAGCAAACTGGTAATGTTGATATGGAGGCAACAGCCCACATTGCTCAATTTATGACAAAAGATCTGGAGACCACAGATCAATATTATGGCTTGCCGCGCGTGCCTTTGATTCACCCTTATAATTTTGACAACAGCCCTGGTGCGTATAAAGTTCTTTTAGCGCTTCAGGGAAAAATGCCCAGAGGACTATTTCTTGAGGATCCCAAAATAGCTTCGGCCATGGACTCCGTGGGTGTAAAGTCGACTGATCCATTCCTCATTATTGTGCAGCCCCACTTTTCTGATACAGAAAGTAATGGAGTACCGCTTTTAAGGCCTATGTATTATTTTTCTCAAAATAAGAATCTGAAACAAGAGGGATATAATGAAGGAATCTCTCTTAAAGCCGCAATTGTTGGCTCGAATGATCTCAGCATCACACCTGACACCCCCACATCTCAAAATCAATTTGGTGTTTCAGTCCACACGGGCGGAGACAATCTTCAGATTTCCTCGGGGGCGAACATGGCAGTACCTGGGCTGCAATATAATGACAATAAGGCGTTTTTTGGGTTTTACAAAAACACAGGAAGAACCGTCTCTGGAGCTGTAAAAGAGGACATATCTTCTGATAATGCGGGCGTTTCTGTTCTTCATGTTCTTTTGAGTGAGAATAGTCGAGATGTGCTGTCCCCCCTCCTTAATGGAAAAAAAACGGTAGAAGATGTGCTCCAGGTTTTGAAAAGTTTTAAAACGCATGAACAGCTTGCTTTAACAGGGAGCGTTCTTAAAGGCATGTTGGAGGAAGAGGATAAAGAGCCGTGGCAGTTTGCTACCTATGGATGGAAGAATGGGCTCAACTACCTGCCCAATGACTTCAACCCAGAGCTTTATCGGAAAATACACCCCGGCCTAGATAGTGATGAGGGGGGTATCGGGAGTCCTACCTTTAACCCCTTGGGTATTAAAGACCCCAACGAATATGCAAAGTGGCAGTTTGCTACCTATGGATGGAAGAATGGACTCAACTACCTGCCCAATGACTTCAACCCAGAGCTTTATCGGAAAATACACCCCGGCCTAGATAGTGATGAGGGGGGTATCGGGAATCCTACCTTTAACCCCTTGGGTATTAAAGACCGCAACGAATATGCAAAGTGGCAGTTTGCTACCTATGGATGGAATCATGGGCTCAACTACCTGCCCAATGACTTCAACCCAGACCTTTATCGGAAAATACACCCCGGCCTAGATAGTGATGAGGGGGGTATCGGGAATCCTACCTTTAACCCCTTGGGTATTAAAGACCGCAACGAATATGCAAAGTGGCAGTTTGCTACCTATGGATGGAATCATGGGCTCAACTACCTGCCCAATGACTTCAACCCAGACCTTTATCGGAAAATACACCCCGGCCTAGATAGTGATGAGGGGGGTATCGGGAATCCTACCTTTAACCCCTTGGGTATTAAAGACCGCAACGAATATGCAAAGTGGCAGTTTGCTACCTATGGATGGAATCATGGGCTCAACTACCTGCCCAATAAAAAACATGAGTAAATGTCTAACGAAGAAAAAAGAAAGAAGCTGGATGAGTTAAAACAAAAAAAAGCTCTCGCAGAAAAATTAGCAAAAAGCAATCCAGAAGTAAAAAACTTGGAAAATTTGTCTCAAGAAAATTTTGAAGTAAGTCAATTTTATCGTTTAACGTTCGGAATGAAATCTGCGCCCTATAATTACGTTGATATAGGATATGCAGGGTTGCCTTCTAAACCCCGGTCTGCACTATATGACCTCAAGCTTTCAAATGCGCCTGTTATTCATCCCTACAACCCTAATGAGGCTATGCAAAATTACAGGACGCCTGCTTTTTTTCTGAATGTTAATTTTAAACAATATTATAAAGATCTGGTCCCCGCTAACCTCCATGTTCACTTAGATAAGCTTAATGTTCCCGTTGATATGTACTTGATTGTGCAAGATAACAATTGGGTTAAAAGCACTCTGTTGCTTCGACCTCAACCCTGGCTTGATAAAGAGGCTTCCTATAACGCTCGAGAGAACTACTCTAAACAATTTTCTGTCCGAACAGGTATCTTCTCAGACACACCCAATGGTCCTAGATTAAAAAATCAACCTCAAGAGGGACTTCTGCAGGAGGGTGGAATCAGCACACATAATAGTGGCCATGGAACCTTATCGACTGTGGTCTCATCAAGTGCGACTCTCCCCATTGAAAATTTGAGCGATGATAAAACTCAGGTGTTTTATTCATTAACCATAGAAACAACGAATGGAAAAGATTCCCGCGCTGCTGTGGTTAAGCATATTCTTTTAAATGACAAAGATGCGGAAACTTTTGATAATCTTTTAGGTGAAAGAAAAGTCAAAAACCTTCAAAACCTCACAGAAGCGATGAAGACTGCTAATTTTACAGAAAATAATTTTTATAAAAAATTTATAATTGTTGATCAACTTTCAGATGTATTACTCCGGCAATAAAACAGGAGACATGAGGAGATTAATGTGATAAGTAGAAGGTATGAAATTAGGAGATGCACGAAAGTTAACGCAAGACGCCCAAGAAAGCCTTCGATTGAGGGCGATTAAGGGAGTTGTTGAAGGCGGGAAGACGCATGCGGAAGTGGGGCATTTATTGGGAGTAGCGCGAGGCACTGTCAGCCGATGGGTTTCGAGCTATCGAAGAAGGGGCCAGGCGGCGCTATTGAAGAAAAAACGAGGGCGCCGGGCTGAAGACATGGTGCGCTTGAAGCCCCACCAGTGCGCCAGCCTCGTCAAAATGATCACCGATCGTTGTCCCGACCAGCTAAAACTGCCCTTTATGCTCTGGACGCGAGAGGCTGTGGGAGAGTTGATCGAACGCACTTTTGGCATCCGACTCTCGATTCGCTCCGTGGGGAACTATCTGAAACGTTGGGGATTTACGCCCCAAAAGCCGGTGCGTCGGGCTTATGAACGTCGCGAAAAAGAAGTTCAGGCTTGGCTTAAAGAGGTTTATCCGGCGATTGCCAAGCGGGCGCGCCTTGAAAATGCCGAGATTCATTGGGGAGATGAGGCGGGCTTTCGTTCCGATCATCAGACGGGCACAACTTATAGCCCCAAGGGTCAGACGCCTGTGATTTCAGGAACGGGAAAACGATTTCGAATCAATATGATCTCGAGCGTCACGAATCAGGGCACGTTGCGGTTTATGCTTTTTGAGGAGAATTTTACGCGAGAGGTTTTTCTTAATTTTCTCAAAAGGTTAATCAAGTCTTCCAAGAAAAAAGTGTTTCTCATTGTGGACAATCACAAAGTACACCACGCCAAAGTGGTCGGTGAATTTTTGAAGGAAAACAAAGAAAAAATTGAGGTATTTTTTCTGCCCGCTTACAGCCCAGATTTGAATCCAGATGAGCTTTTGAATCAAGACGTGAAAAGCAATGCTGTCGGACTCAAACATGCCAAGTCATTGCAGGAACTCAAAACCAACATCACAAAATATCTTTTTGGCACCCAAAATTGCCCCGAAATCGTTCGCTCCTATTTCCTCAAAAAAGAAGTTACCTACGCCGCTTGATATCACCTGTTTTATTGCCGGAGTAATAACATCAAAATTGAAGTCTGATCTTCTTGAGTAAGGGCTTGTATAATCTCAGGAATAAATCCCTTCATAACTTGAAGGGGATCGATCTTAGGATTCGAAAGCCAACGATTAATATAACGATAGCTCTCTTCAGAACTCTTAACTGTACGGGGGAGAATATTTGCTAATTCTGAGGTGTTAACTGATCGACAGGTCAATACACTTGCTGCTAAATCTGCTAAACTAATCCTCTGTGGTTTACTCAAACCAGTCTCCCTATCCTCCATGTCATCAGCTATTATCTCGGCTAAATGCCATACGCCTCCAGATTGCTTTCTCATGTGAATCTCCCTTTTTTGAGAGAAACATTACCATAT
The DNA here is from genome assembly GCF_035607555.1 of Candidatus Bealeia paramacronuclearis. Lineage (NCBI taxonomy): Bacteria > Pseudomonadati > Pseudomonadota > Alphaproteobacteria > Holosporales > Holosporaceae > Candidatus Bealeia > Candidatus Bealeia paramacronuclearis. Next base: position 377,789 of record NZ_JAVHWZ010000002.1, read on the forward strand.
TTTAAACTTTATAAAAATATGTCAGGTGTTAAGGGTAGGAAATTATTTAATTGGCTTGAAGGTGTTGTCGACCTAATATTGCCTTTTATAAATTTTTATTTATTCGATAGGTTATATGATATAGGTCTTTGAGTTCGGAAATAAGATTATTTGGTTCTGTGTGATTATTCGTCCAGATTTTTACATAATGCCGATTAATAAAATTAGACTCATCATAAAAAGAACTTTTAATTGCTAATTTAGTTAAGCTAGGGAAAGTATCTATCACTAACTGATTGAACTCAGGATCAAAAGTGCCCGCATCAATTCTAAGATAATCGAAAGGAATGCCTGATTTTAATACTTTACGAAGCATCTCGCTTAGCTCGCCAAAATTATCCGTATGAAAATCTATACTTATGTATTCTGGCTCCCAGGGATAATCACCATTTATATCAAACTTCAACTTATATTTTTTTTTAGAGTTATTGTATTCTGTAGTTTCTTTCTTGGTCTTTTTGTTTGAAATTAATCTTAACTCCTCCTTGAATTCCTTCTCATTCTCCATTGCGTAAGTAGATGCGCTACCGATAAAAAAAGACAACAAAGAGAAAAAAACAAATATTTTCATAATAAACTCCATTTACCATAATTCGAATTAAATATAACAATTATAAACATAAGAATTATGCCTAAAAATGTCAATCTCATTTTTTTGGCAACTCAAATTACCTTACCACCCTTCAGTTTATGTGAACCTCCACGGGGCAAGCCCCGTGGAGGTTCATATTCTAGAAAATCTCAAACAAAGCTTTTCCATTATTTTTCAGCCACAATCTCTGTTTTTTATAATCCGGCATTAAAGAGGCCACAACATCCCAAAAGTCGGGGCTGTGATTAAAGTGCAGGAGGTGTGAGATTTCGTGGGCACAAACGTAGTGCAACACCTCCAGAGGCGCCATGGCTAGGCGCCAAGAGTACGTGAGACGTTTGTCCCGATGGCAGACACCCCAACGGGAACGGTAATCTTTGAGTTGAATCCCCGCATATTTGACATTGAGGGCATTTGCATAGTTTTGGGAAGTGTTCTCAAAATAAGGAAAGGCCCTTCTGATTAAATGAGTTTTTATAAGGTCTTGGGGATTGCATTGTTTGCGTCCGATGACAATTTCTTGAGTATTCGGATGGATCTCAATTTTCTTTAACGCCGGTTTATGAACAATGCGATAGGGATCCCCTAAAAACGAGATGGAGTCAGGGAGTGACAGAGCCCCTGAATTTGATATCGACTCTGATTTTGGCTCTTTTGCGATTTGTTTTCGAAACCAGGGCACAGCGCCCATCAAAAACTTCTCAATCTCACGGGGCGTGCAATTGGCAGGTACGGTCAGAATGGGCGTTTTTTTTTGCAGATCTACCCGCAATCGTAGGGATTTTGAAAGAGGATGGCTTTTGAGTAAGACCGGAAGACCCTCAAGATAGTAGGCTTTGTCCATTGTTAAATTTACAAAATCACAGCGGTTCATATTTTAAAGTTTTGATTCAGGATTTTAACAGAAAGACCGGTGAACGAAGTGATTAAAAGCGGCGTGCTTTGCTCCAGCGGAAAAAGGCACGGGAAAGCAACATCATTTTTTGCACCATAAAAGCGGTAACTCATAATTTGTCTCTCAGAGCGATCATCATGTCATACTAAATTAAGGTGATCAAAAAGTCCAATTGTGTAAATTCTCAATTTTTAAAAATGACATTTACAGTTTCTAACCCTCCATCAAAAACCACGACAGTTCACAACTATTTGATTTTTAATTTATATTTCCCTATGGGCAATTGAAAAACTTGATTTTTGACAGAAAATGTGGTAGTTGATTAAATATAAGCTAATTGAATTGTGTTCATCACCCACATCGTCATCCTGAATTTACGAAAAGTCTTTGTTAAAGAAAGCAAATATTTTATTCCTCTCGCGCTTGGGTTTTCCCGGCTTTAGATTTCCAAATGATGGAGATAAAGGCTCCTTTGGCGCGGGGAAGAATTAGATAACACAAAAGAAGCGCCAAAACACTGATTCCCAAAATGAGATATTCATAAGCCACATCTTCATATTTTGCAGCAATGAGCAAAACGGGCGCCAAAAGATGAAGAACGATAAAAACAGTAAGCCATGGCGGACCATCATCGGCCTGAACAAGCCCCCAAGGCTCGTTACAGACTGAACAACAATCGACCTGCTTGAGATAGGATGCAAAAAGTTTCCCTTCACCACATTTGGGACATTTCCCACACACGGCTCTCAATATCATCTTTGAAGAACTTTGATCATTAGGCGGCATCATGAATTCCAATCAAAAGAAAAAAGGTATTGAAAATCTTATCACACAACCCATTAAGAATGTCTTTACCCAAAACATGATATTATTAAATAAACCTGAGGAGAATGCACATGCTCAGAAAATATCGAAATGAAAACTTGGCCTTGTATTTTCTGTGGATTCAGCTGATCTTGATTTCCGCCTTGATCGGAATTTATTTTGAATCACTGGCCGTCAATTTTTCAATTTGGGGGTTGGGGATGATTTTTTATAGCTACACGGTGAAATCATTTTTACCCGCCAAATCTTTCAATTTTGTTCTCTCGACCTTTTGGCTGAATACTGCCATCTTATGGGGAAATTATATCGATCGTCTTTTTGACACAGCTATCAGTGCCATTATTCTAAGTGTTATCGCTTTGACCTTGAGCTATTGGATCAATAAATTTCTGGTACAACTGTGGCTGGGAAATGATCTTTTGTAAAAAAGTGGTGCCCGCAGCCAGACTCGAACTGGCACGACCAGAAGCCGACAGATTTTAAGTCTGTTGTGTCTACCGATTCCACCATGCGGGCACAATTGGGAAGCTAACTTTTCTTCCCAACTTTATCAAGTGCTTCTTTTAAAAAATTAGCTTTTAGAAAAACTCATGGGCAACATCCTCTTCAACACATTATCTTTCAAGATAAAATGATGATAAACAGCTGCCAAAATATGGAGAGATCCAAATCCAATCAAAGCCCACAAAAGCATTCCATGAACCTCCCAAGCGGTTTTTGCGATGCCCTCTAGCTCTGGCGTTTTAGGAAAAGCTTTGAGGGTATAAAACCCAAACAAACTGACGTCATGTCCACCTAAAAGAGACATCGTGAGCCCCGTGATGGGAAATCCAAACATAATGATATATAAAATAAAAACATTCAGTTTTGAGACTAATTTTTGCCAGTCTGGCATAAAATTAGGAAGAACTGGCGTCACATTCATCATTCTCCATAAAATACGCAAAACGGCAAGACTTAACAAAAGCGCCCCTAATTGCTTGTGCCAACCATAGATAAACCACTTCGTCTCATCGGGAGGAAGGTCGGACATCCAATCACCCACGATGGCAAGTCCAATAATTAAAAGTGCAATAATCCAATGAAAAGATTGGCTAATGATTCCCCATCTGTCTTTTGTGTTTTTCCAGCACATATTTTTCTCCTATGTTTTTGTTTTTATTATGCCTTATCTCGCAATTTTTTCCAATACTCTAATCGCTTGAGAATTTCACGTTCAAACCCCCTCTCTGCTGGCGCATAAAATTGGCGGCGTTGCATATCTTCTGGAAAATAACTCTGGCCGGAAAACCCTTCCGCAGTGTCGTGATCATAGCGATACCCGTCGCCATAGCCTTCCTGACGCATAAGTTTTGTAGGCGCATTGAGAATATGTTTAGGGGGCATAAGGGAGCCCGTTTCTTGGGCGGATTTTCTAACTTGATTATAGGCCTTATAAACGGCATTGGATTTGGGCGCCGTTGCCAAATAAATGAGGGCTTGCGCGATTGCAAGCTCTCCTTCAGGGCTTCCCAATCGTTCGTAAGCTTCTGTTGCCGCCATTGTCTGGAGAAGCGCTTGCGGATCAGCAAGCCCTACATCTTCAGAGGCAAATCGAATCAAACGCCGAGCGATATAAAGAGGATCTTCTCCACCCTCAAGCATGCGGGCAAACCAATAAAGAGCAGCATCGGGATCTGATCCCCGCAATGCTTTATGAAGAGCACTAATGAGGTTGTAGTGCCCTTCCTTATTTTTGTCATAAAGGGGAGCCCGCCGGGACACCAATTGAGTCAATTCCTCATTTGTAAGAGAATGTTCTGACGGAAACTCAGCCAAAACCTCAATCATATTATAAAGAGAACGCCCGTCCCCATCAGCCATAGCGAAAAGAAGATCTTTTCCGCCCACATCCAGCGGGAATTTTTTTCCGAAAAACCCCTCTGCACGACTATACATTTTTTCAAGGTGCTCGTCTTGAAGGCGTCTTAATACCAAAACTTGAGTCCTCGACAAAAGAGCACTATTGAGCTCAAAAGAAGGATTTTCTGTTGTGGCACCAATCAGAATCACAGTCCCATTTTCTACAAAGGGGAGAAAACTGTCCTGCTGAGTTCTATTAAATCGATGAATCTCATCGACAAAGAGAAGAGTCCCCTGCCCCATTTTTTTATGCTCTTGGGCACGCTCAAACACTTTTTTAAGGTCTGCAACGCCTGATTCAATGGCAGAAATCGACTCAAACACAAGATGGGAATTATCAGCCAAAAGGCGGGCCAATGTGGTTTTTCCACACCCCGGAGGTCCCCATAAAATGAGGGACGACATTTTTCCACTTTTGAGCATCACGCCCAAAGGCCCCTTCTCTTGAAGAAGGTGATCTTGCCCCACAATTTCTTTCAAAGATTTAGGACGCAATTGGGACGCCAAAGGCTCATACACAGTATTTTGAGAAAATAATGATGTCATTAATCTAACTTTTACCAACTTCCAGCGTTAAGTGCTTATTATTACGAAAAAATTTTATACTCCATTTTTGAGGAGCCGCCTTTACGATCTTAAAAAAATCACCAAGAATAATCAATTCTTGTTCATTGATATTATGGATAATATCGCCCACATTCAATTTCAAATTTTCGGCCAAGGAATTGGGTTTAATATCTAAAATAACAATTCCCCTCTTGAGAGGATCTGCGCCCAAATCAAGAGCCAATGCGGGAGAGAGTTCTGCCACAACGGCCCCTGTCAGTGGATTTTTCCCCTGAATTTCGTAGGAATCTAAATTAGACGCCTCAGGCGGCGCTTTCATATTGACCTGAATATTCTTCTCTTTGCCATTCCGATACACTTTAAACGTCACTGTTGTATCCAAATGTTGGCGCGACAAGACATAATCCAACTCCGCATCATCTTCAATGATCTGATCATTAAAATGAGTTAAAATATCTCCCACTTGAATACCTACTTGATCGGCAACTCCCCCTTTGTAAATCTCTTTGATCAAAACACCATAAGGATGGGTAAATCCAAGTTTTCTGGAGGTTTCCATATCAACACCCCGAATGCGAATTCCCATCCAAGGACGTTCCGTTCTCTTCCCTTGCAGGGCACTTTCAACAAAGGGAATCACAAGAGGCGACGGAATCGCAAAGCCAATCCCGATGGATTCCCCCGACTTGGAGTAAATCGCCGTATTAATTCCGATCAGACGACCATCACCCGTCACAAGCGCCCCCCCTGAATTTCCCGGATTAATGGAAGCATCAGTTTGAATAAAAGAGCGAAAATCGCTAATTCCAGATTGACTTCGTCCTACAGCCGAAATAATACCACTACTCACTGATTGCCCCACGCCGAAAGGATTTCCAATGGCCAAAACCATATCGCCAACATTGAGATTATCTATAGGATCAAGAACTGCAAAAGGCAATTTTTCTGAACCCACATCAATTTTGAGCATCACCAAATCTGTACGCTGCTCACTGGCTACGATCTTGGCTTCAAATTCGCGGCGATCATGAAGGATCACTCTAATAGTGTCTCCCCCCTCAATCACATGATAATTGGTAAGAATATGGCCATCCTCACTCACAATCACGCCCGAACCCATGGAATTTAACTTATGATCCACATGGGGACCATGTAACCTCTCCATATATTGCTTATAGAAAGGATCGTCCATAAAAGTATCCATAGGCGTTTTTGTCTGGACTTCGCTGCTGGCATAAATATTCACAACAGTTGGTGCAAATTTTTTTACAACGGAAGAAAAAGTTAATTCACTCTTTTGGCAAGTCTCAGAGATCGAATTTTGAGAGGGATTATCTGGTTTTCCGCACGCAGAAAGAATGAGAAGGAAGCTAAAACAAATTGCTTTATCTAGCTTCCCAAGCACGAGATTGTGAACAATAGCCCCCCCCTCCTTGCTACCCTGAGCTTGTATCAAGGTGCCAAAAAGATACTGAAATGACCTCAGCATGACGTTTTTTTTACTTCTCACAGAAAAAATTTGAGTCATCCAATCTCACAAAAAAAAGGCAGCCCTGAGGCTGCCCATTATACATGAAATTGAGAGTATTAAAACTACTCTACTGAATCTTCTGTACGTTTTTCCGCGGAAGGACCTGAATTTTTGCCTTTAGCTTCAACGTCTCGATCCACGAGCTCAATAACCGCCATTGGCGCATTGTCCCCATAACGGAATCCCGCCTTCATAATGCGTAGATATCCGCCTTGACGCTCTTTGTAACGTTTAGCCAAAGGACCCATGATCTTGGAAACAACTTCTTCATTTCCCAAAGTTGCCAATGCTTGACGACGAGCCGCAAGACCACCTTTTTTACCTAAAGTGATATAGCTCTCCACCAAAGGACGAAGGTCCTTAGCTTTTGGCAATGTTGTTGTGATTTGCTCATGCTTTAGCAATGAATTGGCAAGGCCTGCAAATAATGCTTTTCTTTGCGAACTATGACGTCCAAGCTTACGACCTGACATACCATGTTTCATGACACTCTACTCCTTAATTTCTTAAAATGGCTCATCGAGCTTTTTAATGAGCTCATCGATATTTTCTGGAGGCCAACCGGGAATATCCTTCCCCAAGTGAAGGCCCATTTGGGTCAAAACTTCTTTAATCTCATTAAGAGATTTACGTCCAAAGTTTGGCGTTCTTAGCATTTCAGGCTCAGACTTTTGAACAAGGTCACCGATATAAACAATGTTATCATTCTTGAGGCAGTTTGCCGAACGCACTGAAAGTTCAAGCTCATCCACCTTACGCAAAAGAGCACGATTAAAGGGAATGGCACGGGTTTCAACTTCTTGTTCAACCGGTTTTGGTTCTTCAAAAGTAACGAACTGCTGAAGTTGATCTTGAAGAATTCTTGCTGCCAATGCAACCGCATCTTCAGGATTAACGGCGCCATTCGTTTCAACACTTAAGATAAGCTTTTCGTAGTTAGTAATTTGACCAACACGTGTGTTCTCAATTTTGTAAGACACTTTACGCACAGGGCTATAAATCGCATCCACTGGAATATATCCAACAGGAGATTCAGGATTCTTGCTGCTCTCAGCAGGCATGAAACCTTTTCCGGTGGTCACTGTGAGCTCAGCAACAAATTTCGCACCATGATCCAGCGTGCAAATGACGAGATCAGGATTTAAAATCTCAATATCTGCATTCGGCTCAATCATGCTGGCCGTCACTTCACATGGACCTTGAACATTTAATTTAAGACGAACTGTTCCCTCTTTATGCATTTTAATCGCAAGGGTCTTAATGTTCAAAATGATGTCTGTTACATCTTCGTGGACACCAGGAATGGAAGAGAACTCATGAAGAACGCCTTCGATTTGAATGGCTGAAACAGCGGCACCTTGGAGTGATGAAAGGAGAACGCGACGGAGCGCATTTCCAAGAGTCATACCAAAACCAGGCTCGAGCGGATCAGCTACGATCTCACCATAACGGAGCGGGTCATTTGATTTTTCAATATTAAGTTTATAAGGCTTAATCAGTGCTTGCCAATTTTTTTGTATCACGAGCGATTCCCCATGGAGTCAAATTAAAAAAGTCTTTTACGAACTCAGTACTCTAAAAGAGTATTAAACACGACGACGTTTACGTGGCTTACAACCATTGTGCGGCACGGATGTGACGTCACGAATTGTTGTAATTGTAAAACCAATGGCTTGCAAAGCACGAAGCGCGGACTCACGTCCTGATCCTGGACCTGAGACTTCCACCTCAAGGGTTTTCATACCATGCTCTTGGGCTTTACGACCTGCATCCTCAGCAGCCATCTGTGCCGCAAAAGGAGTTGATTTACGAGAGCCTTTAAAGCCCTTCACACCAGCGGATGACCAGGAAATCGCATTTCCTTGCGCATCAGCAATGGTAATCATCGTATTATTGAATGTTGCACTGACGTGCGCAACACCACTTACGATGTTTTTTCTCTCACGACGACGGAGACGTTGATTCGGTTTCTGAGCCATTTTAAACCTTTACTTAAAACGATTATTTTTTCTTACCAGCAATGGCAACTGCCTTGCCTTTACGAGTACGTGCGTTTGTGTGGGTTCTTTGTCCACGTACAGGTAAACCTTTACGATGACGCAGTCCACGATAGCAACCTAAGTCCATGAGACGCTTAATGTTCATAGAAACTTCACGACGAAGATCACCTTCAACCTTATATGATTGATCAATAAGCTCACGGATCTTCAGAATCTCATCATCAGTGAGTTCATGGACGCGACGCGCCGCAGGAATTTTTACCGTATCACAAATTTCTTTGGCCTTTTGAGCGCCAATTCCATAAATATATTGCAATCCAATCTCTACCCGCTTTTGGGTTGGGATGTTTACACCAGCTATACGAGCCACGTTACTCTCCTCAAATTAGCATTTTACAAGCACACCCATTAATTGAGCACACTTCAGTATATTTTACGTGCGGAGTATAGGCATCCTTGTGAGGATGTCAACTCTTTAACGCGATTGAATGATGTCCACGATTTGGGATTGAACATCATCGACAGCCGCCATTCCGTCCACAGACTTCAAGCGATTGGTTTTTGAATAGAACCCGACTAAAGGTTCTGTTTGTTTTTGATAGACATCAAGCCGGGTTTTAACAACTTCGGCAGAGTCATCTGGCCTTCGTATAAACTCGTGAGCACCACATCGATCACAAACACCCTTAACTTTTGTAGGGTTGAGTTGGTCTGCATAAGCTGCTCCGCAACTCTGACATGTATAACGACCTGAAATACGTTTTATAAGCTGTTCATCATCTACACGAAGTTGGACTACAAAATCAAGCGATTTTCCGAGTTTCTCAAACATTTTATCGACAAGCTCAGCTTGATTCAATGTCCGAGGCACACCATCGAGAATAACCCCATTACCACATTCGGGATTTGAAATCTTTTCCGCCAAAACATCCATGATGAGATCATCTGAAGGAAATTTTCCACTTTCCATAATGGGCTTCACCTTAAGACCAATATCAGAGCCTTTAGCAACTTCTTCTCGCAGGATTTCACCGGTGGCGATCTGACAAAGCCTCAGTTTATCTGCCAAGAGTCGTGCTTGTGTCCCCTTCCCTGCGCCAGGAGGACCGAGAAGGATAATGTTCACTTCCGCGCCCCCTTAAGACGTGTTTTTTTCATAAGTCCCTCATATTGATGGGCCAAAAGATGAGAGTGAATTTGGGCAACCGTATCCATAGGAACACTGACCGCAATCAAGAAAGTTGTACCACCTAAATAAAATGGGATGGAATAATAGGACATCAAAATTTCAGGCAGCAAGCAGACGAAAGCCAGGTAGGCTGCACCAATTACGGTGAGACGCGTCACTACATAATCTAAATACTCAGCCGTATTTTTACCAGGACGGTATCCCGCAATAAACCCACCATGTTTTTTCAAATTCTCAGCCGTTTCTTGAGGGTTAAAAACCACAGAAGTATAGAAGAATGCAAAGAAAAGAATGAGGGAAATATAAATGGTCATGAAAAACCAATTTCCATGCTGTAAATGAGTTGAAAGCCACGTCAACCACTCAGGTCCATCCGCAGACACCATCGATATAACCATCGTCGGCATCATCAAAAGAGAGCTTGCAAAAATGGGGGGGATCACACCGGTACTGTTCAGTTTAATCGGAAGGTGTGACGTCTCGCCACCATACATTTTATTTCCCACTTGACGCTTGGGATATTGAATAATGAGGCGGCGTTGGGCACGTTCCATAAAGACGATGAAGGCAATGAGACCCACAGACATCAGAATAATCGCAAGGATAATAATGATTGAAAGGGCACCCGTTCGGCCCAACTCAAGGGTGTTAATAATCGAGCTTGGTAGGTTTGCAACAATCCCCGAAAAAATGATCATGGACATACCATTACCAATACCGCGAGAGGTTATTTGCTCACCTAACCAAACGAGGAACATAGTTGCTCCCACGATAGTCACAACAACAGAAAAGCGGAAGAAATAACCAGGATCAACCACTGCAGCTCCTGCTTGTCCACTCATTGATTCAAGGCCCACAGCTACACCATACGCTTGGACTGTTGCCAAAACGATGGTCAAATAACGTGTATATTGATTCAGCTTCCGACGCCCAGATTCCCCCTCTTTTTTAATCGCCTCAAGCTGAGGAGAAATCGAAGTCATTAACTGAATAATAATGCTGGCAGAAATGTAAGGAACAACGTTCAGGGCCATGATAGTCATACGCCCCAAAGCACCACCTGAGAACATATCGATCATACCAAAAATCCCACCAGAATGTTGGCGGGCGAATTCAGCAAGGATCGCAGGATTCACACCAGGAAGGGGGATATAGGTACCCAGTCGATAAACAATCAAAACCCCGAGGGTAAACCAAATTCTTTTTTTAAGGTCTTCGGCTTTTCCAAAAGCCTTAAAATTGATATTAGCGGCGAGTTGTTCAGCAGCGGATGCCATTATGACCCCTTATCATTTGTTAACGCAAAAAAGCCCAAGTCGACTTCAAAAGGCGACTTAGACTTTAATGGATTTATTCAGTTGCTTCAAGAGCTTGAGTTTGAAGAAGGATAACTTCTCCCCCAGCTTTCTTCACAGCTTCAAGAGCTGTCTTTGAAGCACCACTCACTTCAATTTTTATCTTTGACTTCAAATTACCTGTACCCAACAAGCGTACACCGTCATATACGCGACGAAGTAAACCTGAGGCCACAAGAGCTTCAGCATTGATTGTTCCTTTTGCATCCAGCTTTCCAGAATCAATCGCCGCTTGAATTCGACCCAAATTCACTTCTGAAAACTTCAATGCAAAAATGTTAGTGAAACCACGTTTTGGCAAACGACGGAATAAAGGCATTTGACCGCCTTCAAATCCATTAATGGCAACACCGGTACGCGCTGTCTGACCTTTACCGCCGCGGCCACCGGTTTTACCTTTACCGGAACCAATGCCGCGACAAATAATCATCCTACGCTTACGGGCACCTGGATTATCACGAATTTCATGTAATTTCATTTTATCCTCACTCTCGCAGCTTAAGCGTTATCTGCAACTTTGACCATATGGCTGACTTTTGCAATCATGCCACGGATCGAAGATGTATCCTCAAGCTCGCGCGTTTGACCAATACCAAAGAGTCCCAATCCTTTTAGAATTGCACGTTGAATCTTTGGACGACGAATCGGACTTGCAACTTGCGTTACAACTAGTGTTTTCTTCTTGGTCATGATTATGCCTCAACCGTTGACGATTTACGACTGATAATCTCACTGACTTTCTTGCCGCGTTTAGCCGCAATGGAGCGTGGAGAATGAATCGCCTTCAAGGCCTCAAATGTGGCTTTAACCATACTGTGAGGATTGCTACTGCCCATGGATTTGCTGACAACGTCACCAACTCCAAGCGCTTCAAATACCGCACGCATTGGACCACCAGCGATAATACCCGTTCCAGGCACAGCAGAACGCAAATGAACACGTCCAGAACCAAAGGTTCCTGTGATATCATGATGCAATGTCCGGCCTTCACGTAAAGGGACGCGAATCATATTACGCTTAGCTTGATCTGTTGCTTTACGCACAGCATCAGGAACTTCTCGTGCTTTACCGGATCCATAGCCGACACGACCTTTTCCGTCTCCCACAACAACTAAAGCTGAAAAGCGGAAATTCTTACCACCTTTAACAACTTTCGCCACGCGGTTAACAGAGACTAACTTCTCAACGTGCTCAACGTCTTCGCGTTCAGAGCGCCTTGATCTTTCATTGCTAGCTTCTTTTGCCATCTTTCACTCTTCCTAAAATGTGAGTCCAGCTGAGCGTGCAGCATCAGCAAGGGCTTTGACGCGTCCGTGATAGATATATCCACCACGATCAAAAACGACGTTTGTCACACCTGCTTTTTTTGCCCGTTCTGCAACTAATTTTCCAACAGCTTCAGCTGCTGCAATGTCAGCACCAGTCTTCAGTTTTTCAAAATCCTTATCCAATGTGGACGCGGAAGCAAGTGTCTTTTTCTCAATATCACAAATGACTTGAGCATAAATATGCTTACTTGAACGAAACACAGATAAACGAGGACGCTCATTCGAAACGCGCTGCAATTTTGCCCTAACGCGTTGCTTTCTTCTCTCAAAAAGATTTTTCTCGTTTGACATGGCTTACTTCTTCTTACCTTCTTTGCGGTAGATCTTCTCATCTTCGTATTTGATACCCTTACCTTTATAAGGCTCAGGTTTACGATAAGAACGAATCTCTGCCGCAATTTGACCTATGAGCTGACGATCAGCCCCTGAAATTGCAACGGAGGTGGGTTTGTCGCAAACAATCTTAATTCCTTGAGGAATCGGATAAAGAATGTCGTGGCTATATCCCAATTGAAGCTTGAGAGTGTTGCCTTCAACAGCAGCACGATAACCAACGCCGTTGATTTCGAGGCGAAGTGTAAACCCTTCATGTACGCCTTTGACCATATTGTCGACTTGGCGACGCCATGTACCCCAAAGCATACGGGCTTGTTTTGACTCATCAACTGGCTTAACCCAAATCATGTTATCTTCTAAAGTCGGAAGAACTTCCTTAGAGAGAATAGCTTTTAATTCACCATTCTTTCCTTTAACGGAAATTTCTTGCCCACTAACTTGGCAGGTAACCCCTTGAGGCACTTCTACCGGATGTTTACCAACTCGTGACATGGCGCACCCCTACCTAGTATACACTGAAGAGAACTTCACCACCGACATTCATCTCACGGGCTTGGCCATCAGACAAAACACCCTTGGGCGTTGAGAGAACTGAAATGCCGAGACCGTTGTAAACACGGGGAAGCTCTTTGATTTTAGAATAAACACGACGACCTGGTTTTGAAACGCGATCAATTTTTGTAATCACAGGCTCATTTTCGAAATACTTGAGTTCGATAATGAGGTTTTCAATACCAGCGCGAACTGTTTCACGTGAATACCCACGAATGTACCCTTCACGCTTTAAAACTTCGAGAGCATTCTCTCTTAATGTAGAAGCCGGAGACTTCACAGAAGTTTTACGCGCTTTTTGGCCATTGCGAATGCGGGTAATCATATCACCTATGGGATCTGAAAATGCCATGGTCTACCTCCTACCAGCTAGCTTTGGTCATCCCAGGAATCATCCCGGATGAAGCCAGCTCTCGTAATGCTATACGAGACAATTTAAATTTACGATATACCGCACGAGGACGTCCAGTAATGGCACAACGCGAACGAACACGTGTGGGTGCACTATTACGTGGAAGTTCTGATAATTTGATACGGGCCTTGAAACGCTCTTCAGGGGCTGCATTCAAATCAACTGCAATCGCTTTTAAACGATCACGACGTCCTTTGTACTGTTTCACCATCCGCTCCCGGCGGAGATTTTTTTCAACGGAACTAGTCTTAGCCATTTATTCTCTCCTACCTTAGCGAGTTATGAAAGGCATACCGAATTTTTTTAGAAGCTCAAGGGCTTCTTTGTCGGTATTGGCGGTTGTTACGAAGATGATATCCATTCCCCGAACTTGATCAACTTTATCATAGTTAATTTCAGGAAATACGATATGCTCTTTGATACCCATTGCATAGTTACCACGACCATCGAAGCTCTTCTGGGAAATCCCACGGAAGTCACGAATACGTGGCATTGCGATGTTTACAAGGCGATCAAAAAACTCATACATGCGATCTTTGCGGAGAGTCACTTTGGCGCCGATATTGACGCCTTCACGCAATTTAAACGCTGCGATTGACTTTTTCGCTTTTGTCATAACTGGCTTTTGACCAGCAATGAGTGTGAGTCCTTCGTACGCAGACTCGAGTTTACGACTATCTGAAGCCGCATCACCGAGTCCCATGTTGATAACGATTTTTTCAAGTTTTGGGACCTGAAGAGCATTCTTATAAGCAAGCTCTTTCATGAGTTCTGGTCTTATGACTTTTTCATAATGATCTTTTAAACGTGCCATCTCTCTATACCCCTTACTGATCCAGGACTTCGCCGGATAATTTGGCAACGCGAACTTTACGACCATCTTCTAAGAACTTAAAACCAACGCGAGTTGGCTTGTTCTGAACAGGGTCCAAAATAGCGACGTTGGATATCGCAAGAGAAGCTTCCTTCTCAACGATCCCGCCAGCTTGTCCCATGGATGGGCGTGTATGACGCTTCACCAAATTAACGCCCTGAACGATGACACGACGATCTGCTCGAATAACTTTAAGGACTTGGCCTGACTTACCTTTATCCCTACCTGTCGTGACACAGACTGTGTCTCCACGACGAATTTTAAACTTTTCAGCCATTATAGAACCTCGGGTGCTAATGAGATGATTTTCATAAAATTCTTCCCACGTAACTCACGGGTCACTGGACCGAAAATACGTGTACCAATAGGCTCACCTTGCGCATTGATAAGAACTGCAGCGTTATCATCAAAGCGGATGATGCTTCCATCTTGGCGGCGAATTTCTTTGGCTGTTCTTACGATTACAGCTTTATGAACGTCACCCTTCTTAACACGACCCCGAGGAATCGCATCTTTAATGGATACAACAATCACATCTCCAACGGAAGCAACCTTACGCTTGGATCCGCCGAGAACTTTGATGCACTGCACCCGACGAGCGCCAGAATTATCGGCGACTTTCAGGTTGGTTTGCATCTGAATCATGGTCTAATTTCCTTTCTTGACCAGCTAACTTAGCCCTGAAGGGCTTCGCGTTGAATGACTTCCCATGTCTTGGTTTTAGACAAAGGACGGCATTCCCGAATGCGGACAGAATCACCAACTTGACATTCGTTGGCTTCATCATGGGCCGCAAATTTCTTTGAGCGTGTAATAAACTTGTGGTAGAGCGGGTGCATAACGCGACGCTCAACAAGCACGGTGACAGTCTTGTCACACTTCGAACTTACCACTTTTCCTTGCAATACCCGACGTGGCATCACTTGACTCCTTGTGCTGTTTGTTTACGCTGACCTAGCAGCGTTTTCACACGAGCAACTGTCTTGCGCGCTACTCGAATATGATGGGTTTTCTCAACTTGACCAGTCACTTTTTGAAAGCGAAGACCCATGAGCTCTTTCTTTAATTCAATCACTTTGCCTTTGAGGGCGCCATCATCCATTGGCTTTAAATCTTGAATTTTCATTTAAGCACCTCGTGTTGCACGTGAAATAAATTTTGTAGCAATGGGAAGCTTTGCAGATCCCAACTCAAAAGCGCGGCGTGCTATATCTTCAGGAACACCATCCAATTCAAACATGATGCGACCTGGCTTCACACGGCAAGCCCAGAATTCTGGAGACCCCTTACCACTACCCATCCGGACTTCAGCAGGCTTTTGTGAAACAGGAACATCTGGAAATATACGGATCCAAACGCGTCCTGCACGCTTAATATGACGGGTAATCACACGACGTGCCGCTTCAATTTGACGGGCTGTAATACGCTCTGGAGCTAAGGCTTTTAAACCAAAAGTTCCAAAGTTAAGATCGTCACCACCCTTGGCCAAGCCATGAATGCGACCTTTGTGTGCTTTTCTATGTTTCGTTCTCTTCGGCGCTAACATCTTCTCAATTCCTTACACTGCAGACCGATTAACGGTGTTTTGGGCTGTACGTTTGTCATTGGCCATAGGATCGTGATCCATAATATCGCCTTTGTAAATCCAAACTTTAACGCCAATAATGCCATAAGTCGTTTTAGCTTCTGCGACTCCATAGTCAATATCGGCGCGGAATGTATGCAAAGGAACTTGTCCTTCACGGTACCATTCCATGCGAGCAATTTCAGCGCCACCCAAACGACCACTCACGTTCACACGAATTCCCTTAGCTCCCATTTTCATGGCGCTTTGCATCGCACGTTTCATCGCACGACGGAAAGACACACGACGCTCAAGTTGTTGAGCAATGCCTTCAGCGGCTAATTTCGCATCAAGTTCGGGCTTCCGGATCTCAAGAATATTGAGGCTGACTTCAGATCCCAAAAACTTGGTGATATCTGAGCGTAACTTTTCAATATCCGCACCTTTTTTACCAATGACGATGCCCGGGCGAGCTGTGTGAACTGTTACACGCGCCTTGTTAGCCATACGCTCGATAACGATCTTTGAGATACCAGCTTGTGAAAGTCTCTTATTAAGGTACTTACGAAGCTCGAGATCTTTATGGAGTAATTTTCCATAATCCTTATCGGAATACCAGCGGGAGTCCCAAGTCCGGTTGATACCAAGACGTAACCCAATTGGATTTATTTTTTGACCCATTAGGCCACCTCCTCAACTTCACTGACTACAAGTCGCAAATGGCTGAATGGCTTACGGATTCGACCCAGACGACTTCTACCTTTAAAATCAACACGCTTCAATACGAGAGACTGACCAACAGTCGCTTCAGTGACATGAAGTTTGTCGATATCCAACTGATGATTATTCTCAGCGTTCGCAATTGCGGAAAGCAAAGTCTTTCTCACATCAACTGCAATACGTTTAGGCGAATATTGCAAAGCATGCAAGGCTTTTCCGACATGCATACCGCGAATCATATGAGCCACCAAATTTAACTTCTGTGGACTCACGCGTACCATGCGAAGATTCGCAGCCGCCTGATGGTCTTGCAAACCACGAGGTGTCTTTTGTTTTGACATAATTAACCTCTCTTCGCTTTCTTGTCCGCCGCGTGACCTGTATAGGTCCGGGTCGGAGAAAACTCACCAAATTTATGACCAATCATATTCTCAGTGACGAGAACAGGAATAAACTTTTGACCGTTGTAGACACCAAATGTTAGCCCAACAAACTGAGGCAAAATTGTAGATCTACGGGACCAAGTCTTGATCACTTCCTTACGTCCTGACTCCCGGACAGTTTCTGCTTTCTTCATCAGATAACCGTCTAAAAATGGACCTTTCCAAATTGAACGTGCCACAACCTTACTCCTTATGCCTTACGACGACGGATAATCATGGAAGCAGAGTGCTTCTTACGATTCCGTGTCTTTTTACCTTTTGTGGGAACACCCCATGGCGTCACTGGATGACGACCACCTGATGTACGACCTTCACCACCACCGTGAGGGTGATCAATTGGGTTCATGGCTACACCACGAACTGAAGGACGTGTTCCAAGCCAACGATTACGGCCCGCTTTACCCAAGTTTATGTTCTTCTGATCTGGGTTTGACACAGCTCCAATTGTCGCCATGCATTCAGAACGAAGCTTGCGAATCTCACCAGAGGAAAGCTTCACAATCGCATAAGGACCATCACGACCCACGAGTTGGATATAAGTTCCACCAGAACGGGCCATTTGACCACCTTTACCTGGCTTCATCTCGACGTTGTGAATGATGGTACCTACAGGAATGCTCTTCAGCGGAAGAGCATTCCCTGGCTTAATATCCACTTTCTCACCAGCGATGACCTTGTCACCCACAGCAAGACGTTGTGGCGCCAAAATGTAAGATTGCTCACCATCTTCATATTTAATAAGGGCAATGAAAGCCGTTCTGTTAGGATCGTATTCAATGCGCTCAACGACAGCTGAGACATCAAACTTACGACGTAAAAAATCCACCAAACGATAACGACGTTTATGACCACCACCGATATGGCGTGTGGTAATACGACCGTGTGCGTTACGTCCACCTGTTTTACGAAGACCTTCCGTTAGCTTCTTAACAGGCGCGCCACTCCACAATTCACTACGATCAACAAGGATAAGTCCACGTTGACCAGGTGTTGTGGGTTTGTAATGCTTCAAACTCATTTTACAATCCTGCGCTTACGTCGATGTTTTGTCCTTCTTCAAGACGAACAACGGCTTTTTTGATTCCAGAACGTTTACCTTCCATTCCTCGAAAGCGTTTTGTTTTGCCAGGAAGGTTCAGGGTATTCACTGATTTCACCTTCACTTTAAAAATTTCCTCAACAGCCTTTTTAATTTCAGGCTTTGTCGCATCTTTGGCCACTTTAAAGGTCAACTGATTGTTTTCAGACCCAAGAGTTGATTTTTCTGTCACAACAGGAGCTACGAGAACCTCGTAAGTCCGTTGCTTGCCCATGCGTTCTTTCACAGGCTTAATTGTACGTGCACGACTCATTTCAACCTACTCTCTAAATTTTCAATGGCTGCTTTCGTAAGCACAAGGTGCTCACGACGCAAAATGTCATAGACATTGATACCTTGCTGAGGAAGTACGTCGACACCTGGGATGTTGGCTGCAGCTTTTGCAAAGTCACTATTAACTTCTTCGCCCCCAATAATCAAGGCTGATTTTAGGCCGAGGGTCTCAAATTTCTTGAGAAGCTCTTTTGTCTTAGCAGTTCCTGCATTGAGATCTTCAACGACAAGGAGGGATCCGTTTGCCACTTTTGTAGAAAGTGCTGTCTTCAAAGCCAGTTGGCGCACTTTCTTAGGCAACTTGAAACCATGATCACGAACCACAGGTCCGAAAATTACAGCACCACCTCGGAATTGCGGGGAGCGTAAGCTACCTGCACGAGCGCGGCCCGTACCTTTTTGGCGCCATGGTTTTTTCGTTGTTCCACTAATATCGCTAACGCCTTTTGTCGCATGATTACCAGAGCGGCGTTTTGCCAACTGCCAGTTCACCATACGAGCCAAGATATCGGCGCGTGTTGGGAGGGAAAAAATCTCAGGACTGAGATCCATTTCTCCAACCTTTTTATTATCAAAATTCTTAACTTCGTACTTCATGATTACGCCTCTCCATTTTCAGGAGTTGAAGACTCAGCAGACACTTCTTCCCTTTTCACTTCAGAAGCCGGCGCTGGGATCTCTTTAACAGGTGCAGCTTTAACAGCCGCGGGATAAGGAATATCTTTGGGAGGTGACTTTTTAATCGCATCACGAACCAAAATGAAACCACCGGGATTTCCAGGAACAGCACCCCGAAGACCAACAAGACCTTGCTCAGAATCAACAAAGACAACTTCGAGATTTTGAACTGTCACGCGATCTGTACCCAAGTGTCCGGCCATCTTCTTACCTTTGAAGACCTTACCTGGATCTTGGCGTTGACCTGTCGAACCATGACTACGGTGAGATACGGATACACCGTGGCTCGCCCGAAGACCACCGAAATTCCAGCGCTTCATAACACCGGCAAAACCTTTACCGATAGAGATACCTGTCACATCGACCTTTTGGCCCACAATGAAATGATCCGCAGTGATCTCATCACCCACGTTCAAAAGAGCATCTTCGGCCACGCGGAATTCAGCAAGCTTTGCTTTTGGCGTTACTTTCGCTTTCGCAAAATGGCCACGCATGGCTTTGGTTACATTTTTAACTTTAGCGGCTTTGACACCCAATTGAATGGCTGTGTAACCGTCGGTTTCTTTCGTCTTAGTTGCTACCACCTGGCAGTTATCAACCTTGAGCAAGGTCATGGGAATGTGCTCGCCTGTTGAGGTCAAGAGTCTTGTCATTCCAACCTTTTCAGCAATAAGTCCTGTACGCATCTTACCGCCTCTTAAAGTTTAATATCAACGTCAACACCCGCAGCAAGGTCGAGCTTCATCAAAGCATCAACCGTCTGAGGTGACCAATCAGCGATGTCGAGGACTCGCTTATGGGTCCGCATCTCGAACTGCTCACGAGACTTTTTGTCAATGTGAGGAGAACGGTTTACGGTAAAACGCTCAATACGTGTGGGAAGGGGAATAGGTCCGTAGACCGTCGCACCTGTGCGCTTCGCTGTGTTCACAATCTCGCTTGTCGATTGGTCGAGAACGCGGTAGTCAAACGCTCTCAAGCGAATTCTAATCTTATTGTTACTCATTGTTACCTCTCAAGGCTGCTGCCTTTTTAATGAAACGTGCGTCAGCTTAGTAGCTGACGCATTGGTTTCTGTCCAGTATTATTTACTTCAAAATTTTGGCAACGACTCCGGCGCCAACAGTACGGCCACCTTCACGAATTGCAAAACGAAGTCCGTCGTCCATAGCAATCGGTGCAATCAGCTCCACGATCATACGAACGTTGTCTCCTGGCATGACCATCTCAACGCCTTCCGGAAGCTTTACAGTTCCCGTCACGTCCGTTGTCCGGAAATAAAATTGCGGACGATAGTTGCCAAAAAATGGGGTGTGACGGCCGCCTTCTTCCTTTTTGAGAATGTAGGCTTCACACTCGAATTCTGTGTGTGGTGTGATCGAGCCGGGCTTCGCCAAAACTTGGCCACGCTCAACATCTTCACGCTTGGTTCCGCGCAAAAGAGCACCCACGTTGTCGCCTGCTTGTCCTTGATCAAGGAGCTTACGGAACATTTCAACGCCAGTTACAGTTGTCTTCATAGTTGGTTTAATTCCAACGATTTCAACTTCTTCACCCACTTTGACGATACCCGTTTCGATACGGCCTGTGACAACCGTTCCACGACCGGAAATCGAAAGCACGTCCTCAATTGGCATCAAGAAAGGCTTGTCGACAGGACGGTCAGGTTGAGGAATGTACGTATCCACAGCCGTCATCAAACGCAAAATGGAATCTTTTCCAATTGGGTCATCGCGACCTTCAAGTGCGGCCAAAGCCGAGCCTTTAATGATCGGAATATCATCGCCTGGGAAGTCATAGCTTGAGAGAAGCTCACGCACTTCAAGCTCAACGAGATCCAAAAGTTCCTCGTCATCCACCATGTCGACTTTGTTCAAATACACAACAAGAGCAGGAACGCCAACCTGACGCGCCAAAAGAATGTGCTCGCGCGTTTGTGGCATGGGGCCA
Source organism: Candidatus Bealeia paramacronuclearis (assembly GCF_035607555.1). NCBI lineage: Bacteria > Pseudomonadati > Pseudomonadota > Alphaproteobacteria > Holosporales > Holosporaceae > Candidatus Bealeia > Candidatus Bealeia paramacronuclearis. The sequence goes on from NZ_JAVHWZ010000002.1 coordinate 398,913, forward strand.
TCGGCTGCGTTTACAACGAGAATCGCACCGTCCATTTGCGCGGCTCCCGTGATCATGTTTTTCACATAGTCGGCGTGACCTGGACAGTCTACGTGAGCATAGTGGCGGTCGGCTGTTTCGTACTCAACGTGGGCAGTGTTGATCGTGATTCCACGTGCACGCTCTTCAGGCGCCGCGTCAATTTGATCATAGCCTCGGAAAACAGCTCCACCTGTCTCTGCCAAAACTTTCGTAATCGCAGCGGTCAGCGTCGTTTTCCCGTGGTCAACGTGACCAATCGTTCCAATGTTACAGTGCGGCTTCGTCCGCTCAAATTTCTCTTTGCTCATCTTTTGTCTCCGTTTCAGCTAAGATTTAAATTAACCCAATTTCGCCCGAACTTCGTCCGCGATATGAGTCGGGACTTGTTCATAGTGATCAAACTGCATGGTGAATTGTGCACGTCCTTGGCTCATGGAGCGCAATGTGTTCACATAACCAAACATGGAAGCCAATGGCACCATGGCATTAATCACACGTGCATTACCCCGTTGATCCATACCCGACACCTGACCGCGACGACTATTCAAGTCACCGATAATATCACCCATATAATCTTCAGGCGTCACAACTTCAACGTTCATGATCGGCTCAAGAAGACGTGGCTCTGATTTTGCGATACCTTCGCGGAACGCAGCTCTTGCTGCAATTTCGAAGGCCAAAACGCTGGAGTCCACATCATGGTACGCACCATCAAACAGTGTAACTTTATAGTCGATTACAGGAAATCCTGCAATCACACCAGTTTCAGTGGCTGTACGAAGCCCTTTTTCAACACCGGGGATGAATTCTTTAGGTACCGCACCACCCACAATGGCACTCGCAAATTCATAACCAAATCCAGGATCTTGAGGTTCAAAACGAAGTTTAATACGCGCGAATTGACCGGAACCACCACTTTGTTTTTTGTGGGTATAATCAACTTCAGCAGTCTTCGTAATCGTCTCGCGATAGGCTACTTGAGGCGCACCGACGTTCGCTTCAACTTTAAACTCACGCCTCATACGATCCACGATGATTTCAAGATGGAGCTCGCCCATCCCTTTAATAATCGTCTGACCAGATTCATGATCTGTAGAAACACGGAAAGAAGGATCTTCCGTTGCCAAACGAGATAAAGCAAGGCCCATTTTTTCTTGGTCAGCTTTTGTCTTAGGTTCAACAGCCACTTCAATCACTGGCTCCGGGAAAATCATACGTTCTAGAATCACGGGCTTCACTGTATCACAAAGGGTTTCACCAGTTGTGGTATCTTTCAAACCACAAAGAGCTACGATATCACCCGCATGTGCTTCTTTAATATCTTCACGAGAGTTTGCATGCATCAAAAGCATACGACCCACGCGCTCACGCTCGTCTTTTACAGAGTTCATAACATAAGAACCGGATTGAAGCGTTCCAGAATAAATACGAACGAATGTTAAAGATCCGACAAAGGGATCTGTCATAATTTTAAAGGCTAAACCGCTGAAGGGCTGATCATCCTCAGGCTTACGAACTTCTTCAACGCCCTTTGAATTCTCACCCATAACCGGGGGAACATCGAGAGGGGATGGCAAGAAATCAATAACCGCATCAAGAAGTGGTTGAACGCCTTTATTTTTAAACGCAGAACCACAAAGAACTGGCACAAATGCTGCCGCAATAGTTCCTTTACGAATGCACTTTTTGAGAACTTCTTCGGAAGGCTCTTCTCCACCAAGGTACGCTTCCAAAGCAGCATCATCTTGCTCAACAGCAAGCTCAACTAACTTCGCGCGGTAGTCTTCTGCTTGCTCTTTCATATTGGCGGGGATGTCTTCTTCAACAAATTTTGCGCCCAAGCTTTCATCTAACCAACGGAAGGCTTTCATCTTCACAAGGTCAACGATTCCTACAAAGTCGGCTTCAACACCGATGGGAAGTTGAATCACAAGAGGCGTTGCTCCCAAACGATCAATAATCATATCCACTGTCCGGAAGAAATTGGCACCTGTTCGGTCCATTTTGTTCACAAAACAAATCCGGGGAACATGATATTTGTCAGCTTGGCGCCATACCGTTTCAGATTGAGGCTCAACGCCAGCGACGCTATCAAAGACTGCAACGGCACCATCAAGCACGCGCAAAGAACGCTCAACTTCAATGGTGAAATCAACGTGGCCAGGCGTATCGATAATGTTAATTCGGTGGTCGTTCCAGAAACAGGTTGTTGCTGCAGATGTGATTGTAATACCACGCTCTTGCTCTTGCTCCATCCAGTCCATAGTAGCAGTTCCTTCATGAACTTCACCAATTTTGTGGGAGCGGCCTGTATAATAAAGAACGCGTTCAGTCGTTGTCGTTTTACCCGCATCAATGTGTGCCATGATGCCAATGTTGCGGTAGCGATTAATAGGAGTCGTACGTGCCATTTTGGTTGATCCTTAAGCCTTCTCTGATTACCAACGGAAGTGAGCAAATGCGCGGTTTGCATCAGCCATTTTGTGTGTATCTTCTCGCTTTTTAACAGCGGATCCACGATTGTTTGCAGCATCTAAAAGCTCATGCGCCAAACGCTCAGTCATTGTATTTTCTGACCGCGCACGGGAGCTATTGATGAGCCAACGAATGGCAAGCGCCAATGAACGAATAGGACGAACTTCCACAGGAACCTGATAAGTCGCACCACCCACACGGCGAGAACGAACCTCAACTGCAGGCTTTACGTTATCGATTGCATTGTGAAACAGCTCAAGAGAATCTCCCCCGGACTTCGCTTTGATATGATCCAAAGCTCCATAAACAATGCGCTCAGCAACAGATTTTTTGCCTTCATACATGAGGCAGTTCATAAACTTTGTAACAACCAAATCACCAAATTTGGGATCGGGGAGAACTTCGCGTTTTTCAGCGGCGTGACGACGTGACATTCCTTATTAACTCCTATTTAGGCCGTTTGGCACCATAATGGGACCGACTTTGACGACGATCTTTAACTCCTTGGGTATCGAGCGCACCACGAACAATGTGATAACGCACACCCGGCAAGTCGCGTACGCGACCGCCACGAATCAGAACAACGCTGTGCTCTTGAAGGTTGTGACCTTCACCAGGAATATATCCTGTAACTTCATATCCATTCGTCAAACGAATACGTGCAACCTTACGCAAAGCCGAGTTTGGCTTTTTTGGGGTCATTGTAAAAACACGTGTACAAACGCCACGTTTTTGTGGGTTTGACTGCATAGCTGGCGATTTACTGCGCCTTTCTTTATCCTGCCGCGGCTTGCGGATCAGCTGATTGATCGTCGGCATTAAAACCGTTTCCTTTCAACGTTATTCAAAATTGATAACAAAATCATAACCCTCAGCCGACCTTTCAGGAAGCCCTTAGGTTTTGTTAGCCTTAGGGACGAGTTGAGGACGATAAAACCCTCACACTTTACCCTTTAAATGACGGCGGCATCTTAGTGTCGCCAGAAGCGAGAGTCAAGCATTCTTCTTGACTCTCATCAACTCACCCCTTTTTATGATTGGGCGAGCGCTTCATCTTGCTGATGCTCAATAGCAACAACCTCGTTCGCAGGTAAGCTTGTATGCGAGAATTTATCACGCTCTCTCGCAATATGACGAAGACGATTCATCACACTTCCTGTTCCCACAGGAATCAAACGACCCACAATAATATTTTCCTTAAGACCATTCAAAGTATCGACTTTACCTGAGACGGCGGCTTCTGTCAGAACGCGCGTTGTCTCTTGGAAGGAGGCCGCAGACAAGAATGATTTTGTCTGGAGGGACGCCTTCGTAATACCTTGAAGAACCTTGTGCCCTTGAGCAGGTCTGTGACCTTCCGCAATGGCGCGATTATTCTCGTCTTCAAAGTCCGCACGATCCACTTGTTCGCCCACAAGGAAAGTTGTTTCGCCTGCATCAATAATTTCTATCTTCTGCATCATTTGGCGCACAATCACTTCAATGTGCTTATCGTTAATCGGAACGCCTTGGAGTCGATAAACTTCTTGGATTTCATTAATGAGATATTGAGCAAGAGCTTCAATACCCATAATTCTCAAAAGATCATGAGGAACAATATTACCATCCATAATCAAGTCACCACGCTTCACACGATCACCTTCCTGGACCATAACATGCTTACCCTTGGGAAGCAAATATTCAACAGGAGCCAATGTTTCATCATCAGGAACAAGAACCACACGACGCTTTGCTTTGAAGTCTTTTCCAAATTCAATACGCCCATCGTATTCACTGATAATAGCCGCGTCTTTCGGACGACGCGCTTCAAAGAGCTCAGCCACGCGAGGAAGACCTCCCGTAATATCACGCGTTTTTGTAGATTCCCGAGGAACACGCGCGATAACATCACCGGCATTCACCGTTGCTCCATTTTCAATGTTCAAAATCGCATCCACGGAGAGGAAATAACGAGCCTCCGCACCATTTGCGAAGTTTAAAGGCTTACCCTTGTCGTCGCGAAGAACAAGACGTGGTTTCAAATCACCGCCTCGCGCCACCTGCTTCCAGTCCGCAACAACGCGGCTTGTAATACCAGTCGCTTCATCAAAAGCTTCACGCATGGAGATTCCATCGACAAGATCCACGAAGTGAACAACGCCCGAGACCTCAGTAATGATTGGAAGTGTGTAAGCATCCCACTCAGCCAATTTCTGACCGGCTTTGACAGTATCATTATCGTCCACGAAAAGAATTGAACCATAAGGCAGTTTATGGCGCTCACGCTCTTGTCCAGCATCATCTAGAATCGTCAATTCCGAGTAACGACTCATGACCGTATTGTGTCCCTTGCCATTCGCAACAACACTGCGGTTACGAATGAGAACTTTACCCTCATAGGAGGCAGAGATCGTCGATTCTTCAATGGAACGCTGTGCCGCACCACCAGAGTGGAACGTACGCATCGTCAACTGAGTTCCAGGTTCACCAATGGACTGAGCGGCAACCACACCCACGGCTTCACCCAAACTAACGAGCGTTCCACGGGCCAGATCGCGACCATAACATTTGGAGCAAATACCGTCCTTCGTTTCACATGTCAAAACAGAGCGAATCATAATTTCATCGATATTTGTTTTTTCAATTCGAGTCACATCAGCTTCTTGAACCAACTCACCCCGAGGGACAATCACGTCACCTGTCAAAACATCGATAATATCTGAGGCGACTGTACGACCCAATGTGCGCTCACCCAATGGTGTGATAACCTCACCACCTTCAACAACGGCACGTACAGAAATTCCTTTTTCCGTTCCGCAGTCATGTTCGATAATGATGCAATCTTGCGCCACATCCACCAAACGACGTGTAAGATATCCCGAGTTTGCAGTTTTTAATGCAACGTCTGTCAAACCTTTACGCGAACCGTGAGCCGAGTTGAAGTACTCAAGCACGTCAAGGCCTTCTTTCAGGTTTGAGATAATGGGGTTTTCCATAATCTCACCAGAAGTTTTTGCGATCAAACCGCGCATCGCGGCAAGCGCCCGCATCTGCGTCGAGGAACCACGGGCACCAGAGTGCGACATCACATATACAGAGTTCAGATCTTCACCTGGTTTTGCCGTCGAAATACCTTTAATCATCACATCCGCAACTTGTTCAGTACACTTCGTCCAAGCATCTGTGACCTTGTTATATCGCTCACCCTGTGTAATCAAACCATCCAGATATTGTTGTTGGAATTCCCCAACTTTCTCGCGGGTATCTGCCACAAGTTTTTTCTTCTCGGCAGGGACAACGAGATCATCTTTACCGAAGGAAATTCCAGAAAGACCTGCGTATTTAAACCCTAATGTCATGAGACGATCTGAGAAAATCACAGCATCCTTTTGACCACAATGACGATAAATCATATCAACAAGGCCTGAGATTTCTTTGGCTTTTTGCGTTTGGTTCGCATAATCAAAAGAGATCTCATGATGGCGTGGCATAATGCTCCAAAGCATCATTCGACCGGCTGTTGTCTCAGCGCGTTGAAGGGTTTTTTTACCAGTCTCATCGACCCAATCATAACGAACTGTAATTTTCGCATGGAGGGAAAGACTCTTGGCATGAATGGCATGCTCAATTTCAGCCATTGATCCGTAAACTCCACCTTCGCCCAAAGCTCCAGACCGATCCATGGTCAAATAATAAAGCCCCAAAACGATATCTTTTGAAGGCGTAATGATCGGCTTACCGCTTGCAGGATGCAAAATGTTGTTGGTCGACATCATCAAAACACGGCATTCCAATTGCGCTTCCAAAGACAACGGAACGTGAACCGCCATTTGGTCACCGTCGAAGTCAGCGTTAAAAGCTGTACATACGAGAGGGTGAAGTTGTATTGCCTTACCTTCAATCAAAATGGGCTCGAAAGCTTGGATACCCAAACGGTGAAGTGTGGGCGCACGGTTCAAAAGAACGGGATGCTCACGAATCACCTCTTCCAAAATATCCCAAACTTCAGGACGCTCTTTTTCGACCATCCGTTTCGCCGCTTTAATTGTACTAGCCAAACCATAGCGCTCAAGGCGTGCATAAATAAATGGTTTGAAAAGCTCGAGTGCCATTTTCTTTGGCAAACCACATTGCTGCAGTTTGAGCTCAGGGCCAACGACGATCACAGAACGGCCAGAGTAATCTACACGCTTACCCAAAAGGTTTTGACGAAAACGACCTTGCTTACCTTTGAGCATATCGGACAAAGATTTCAAAGGACGCTTGTTGGTTCCCGTAATCACACGACCACGACGACCATTATCAAAAAGGGCATCTACAGATTCCTGAAGCATGCGCTTTTCGTTCCGGACGATAATATCAGGCGCACGCAGTTCGATCAAACGCTTCAAACGATTGTTACGGTTAATCACACGACGATAAAGATCATTAAGATCTGATGTTGCAAATCGACCACCATCCAAAGGCACCAAAGGACGTAATTCTGGAGGAATAACAGGAACAACTTCCATAATCATCCACTCAGGACGAGATTTAGAATTAATAAAAGCATCGATCAGTTTAAGGCGCTTTACAAGTTTCTTGCGGCGCATTTCAGACTTTGAAGCATAAAGTTCTTCGCGAAGTTGAATTTGCTCCGGAAGAAGATCAATCGCCTTCAAAAGGTCTCGCAGAGCTTCCGCTCCAATACCACCTGAAAACGCGTCAACGCCATAGTCATCTTGCGCACGATAGAATTCTTCTTCAGACAAAAGCTGACCTTTTTTCAAAGGTGTGAGACCTGGCTCGGTCACAATGTAGCTTTCAAAATACAGTACCTTTTCAAGATCTTTTAATGTCATATCCAAAAGAAGACCAATACGGCTTGGTAATGTCTTTGTGAACCAAATGTGTGCCACAGGAGACGCGAGTTCAATGTGCCCCATACGGTCACGACGAACCTTCGCCAAAGTGACTTCAACACCGCACTTTTCACAGATAATACCCCGATATTTCATCCTCTTGTATTTACCGCACAAGCATTCATAGTCCTTTACAGGACCAAAAATACGCGCACAGAAAAGACCATCCCGCTCTGGCTTGAATGTTCTATAGTTAATCGTCTCTGGCTTTTTAATTTCACCAAATGACCAAGAACGAATTCGCTCTGGACTGGCCAAAGAAATCGCAATATCATCAAAGCTTTGCGGACTACCAACTTGACCGAAAAAATTTGTTAACTCACGCATGCTCTTCTCCTCATTCCTCTTCCGAGGCAAAACTTCTTCAAAATCAGGGAGGGGTTGTCCCCTCCCCTATTAGTTAAATCTTGGATCCAAAATCAACATTGAGACCCAGCGACCTTAATTCCTTAACAAGAACGTTAAAGGATTCAGGAACACCCGATTCAAAGTTATCGTCACCGCGAACCATCGCTTCATAAACTTTCGTACGGCCTGAAACGTCATCCGATTTGACGGTTAACATTTCTTGGAGCGTATAAGCGGCGCCATAAGCCTCAAGAGCCCAGACTTCCATTTCTCCAAAACGTTGACCACCGAATTGAGCTTTACCGCCAAGAGGCTGCTGCGTCACAAGGCTGTAAGGTCCCACTGAACGCGCGTGGATCTTGTCATCGACCAAGTGATGTAACTTGAGCAAGTACATGTATCCCACAGTCGCCTTACGATCAAAGGGCTCACCCGTCCGACCATCATAAAGTTGAACTTGGCCTGACGCATCAAGACCCGCCTTTCTTAATTGATGATTAATATCCACTTCATGAGCACCGTCAAAAACGGGAGATGCCATTGGGATACCATCCGTCAAGTTTGTAGCAAGCTCGACAACTTCGATGTCATCCATTGCCTTAATGTCTGTTGCAATTTCGTCATCTTCATAAACTTCGTCCAAAGTAGCGCGAAGTGTTTTGATATCCGACTGATTGTTAGCAATGGCCGCCAATGCGTCATTCACTTTTTTGCCCAAACCATGAGCGGCCCACCCAAGGTGCGTCTCAAGAACCTGCCCCACGTTCATCCGCGAAGGAATACCCAGTGGGTTCAAAATAATGTCCACAGGTGTTCCGTCTTCCAAATGAGGCATATCTTCCAAAGGAACAACTTTGGAGACCACACCCTTGTTTCCGTGACGTCCGGCCATCTTATCACCGGGTTGAAGTTTTCTCTTTGTTGCGATGAAAACTTTCACCATCTTAAGAACACCGGTCTGAAGTTCATCGCCACGACGGACTTTCTCGACCTTATCTTCAAAGCGTGCTTGAAGGGCTGTAATACGCTCATCATGGTATTGTTTAATCGCCTCAAGATCTGACATGACTGAGTCGTCTTCAACATTGATTTGACGCCATTGACCTTTGGACAACGTATCCAAAACATCTTGGGTAAGAACCGTACCTTTCTTGACAGATCCTGGCGCTGACACCACTTTTTGTCCGATTAGCTTCTCTTGCAAGGAGGCATAGAAGTTACGATCCAAAATGGAACGCTCTGCATCTCTGTCGCCGGCAAGACGATCAATTTCAGACCTCTCAATCGCCAAAGACCGTTCATCCTTATCGATACCACGACGAGAGAAAACACGAACTTCCACAACCGTACCTGCAATTCCAGGAGGAACACGCAGGGAAGTATCACGCACATCTGAAGATTTCTCACCAAAGATCGCCTTCAGCAATTTTTCTTCAGGAGTTGAAGGAGATTCACCTTTGGGTGTGACTTTACCTACCAAGATGTCGCCTGGTTTAACATCCGCACCAATGTACACGATTCCCGCTTCGTCCAAATGACGAAGAGCTTCTTCACCAACGTTCGGAATATCACGAGTGATTTCTTCATTACCTAATTTCGTATCCCGGGCCGCCACTTCAAATTCATCAATATGAATTGAGGTAAAAACGTCGTTTCTCGCAATACGCTCAGAAATAATGATGGAGTCCTCAAAGTTGTAACCATTCCAAGACATAAAGGCCATCAAAACATTTCGACCCAAAGACAATTCACCCATATCCATGCAAGGTCCATCGGCAATGATATCGCCTTTCATGACGCGATCATCGGTTTTAACCAACGGACGTTGGTTCAAACAAGTCTTGTCGTTGGAGCGTTGGAATTTCACGAGGTTGAAAATATCAACGTTGCTCCCCGTTGTACCTTCTGTGTCTGTTGCACGAATAACGATACGCTTCGCATCTACTTGGTCAACAATACCTGAACGTTTTGCAATAATGGCAACACCAGAGTCACGAGCCACCGCACGTTCCATTCCGGTTCCCACCAATGGCTTTTCAGATCTTAACAAAGGCACCGCTTGACGTTGCATGTTGGATCCCATAAGAGCACGGTTGGCGTCATCATTTTCGACAAAAGGAATCAAAGAAGCCGCTACAGACACAATCTGCTTTGGCGCCAAGTCCATATAATCAACTTCTGACGCTGGTGCAATCATGCTATCGCCACCCTTACGGCAGTTAATAAATTCGGAAACGAATTTACCCGCCTTGTCGAGTTCTGTGTTCGCCTGAGCAATCACGTATTTGCCCTCTTCAACGGCAGTCATATAGACCGCCTCAGAAGTCACTTTGCCGTCAATAACTTTACGATAAGGACTTTCAATAAATCCATATTTGTTAACCCGCGCATAAGTCGCCAACGAGTTGATCAAACCAATGTTTGGACCTTCAGGCGTCTCAATCGGGCAAATACGACCGTAATGAGTGGGATGAACGTCGCGAACTTCAAAAGTCGCGCGATCACGTGTCAAACCACCAGGGCCCAGTGCTGATAAACGACGCTTGTGATTGATTTCACCAAGTGGGTTTGCTTGGTCCATAAATTGAGACAATTGTGACGTTCCAAAGAATTCACGAATTGCTGATGCCACTGGTTTAGAGTTAATCAAATCATGTGGCATGACGGAATCAATCTCAACAGAACTCATGCGCTCACGAATCGCCCTCTCCATCCGACTAAAGCCCAAACGGTATTGGTTTTCGAGAAGCTCACCCACAGACCGCACACGACGGTTTGCCAAGTTATCGATATCATCGATTTGCCCACGACCATCTTTAAGATCCAAAAGAACGCGGACGATCTCAACAATATCTTCTTTCCTCAGAACACGGACGTTATCCGGGCAGTCCAATTCCAAACGAGAGTTCATCTTCACACGACCTACAGCAGAAAGATCATAACGCTCAGAGTTAAAGAAAAGATTTGTGAAAAGAAGCTCTGCGCCTTCAACCGTCGGTGGTTCACCGGGGCGAAGAACGCGATAGATATCCATCAACGCATCTTCACGTGAGTTGTTCTTGTCAATCACCAGTGTATTGCGAAGATAAGACCCAACATTCATATGATCGATATCAAGCACTGGGATTTTCTTAATGCCTTCCCCTTCGAAGAGTTCAAGAATTTCTGGTGTAATCTCGTCGCCTGCTTCTGCAAAAATTTCACCGGTGGTCTCATTTATCAGGTCATTAGCAATATATTGTCCCAAAAGATCATCAGCCGGGACCAAAATTTCGCGCAATCCATCTTCATAAAGCTTACGGGCAAAGCGCAAATTCATCTTCGCACCTTCAGCCGCAACCGTCTTTCCGGTCTTGGCATCGACGATATCACGCATCAATTTACCAACACGTTGATGGTCTGGTTTGAATTCAGTTTTCCAGCCTTTTTTCGTTTGGTTATATTCAACCATTTTATAAAAGTCATTGAGAATTTCTTCGCGAGACATACCTTGAATCTCAGAAGGATTCAAATTTTCGCCTTTTTTCTCAAGTTTAATGCGTTTTTCTTGCGTAGCGGCACTGTCAAGTGCCATTAAAAGTGTGGAGACAGGAAGCTTACGTTTTCTATCAATACGAACATAAAGAATATCCTTAGCATCGAATTCAAAATCGATCCAAGATCCACGATAAGGAATCACACGTGCTGAGAATAAATATTTACCCGAGGAGTGGGTTTTTCCGCTGTCATGATCGAAAAATACGCCAGGTGATCTGTGCATTTGAGAAACGACAACGCGCTCACTGCCATTGATCACAAACGTACCATTGTCCGTCATGAGGGGCAAATCGCCCATATAAACATCTTGCTCTTTAATGTCACGGATCGAGCGAGACCCGGTTTCTTCATCAACGTCCCAAACAACAAGACGAAAAGTCACGCGCAAAGGCGCAGCATAAGTCAAACTCCGTTGCTTACACTCTTCAACGTCGTATTTAGGCGGATCAACGTGATATCGATAAAATTCAAGTTGGGACTTATCAGCAAAATCTGTGATGGGGAACATTGATTTAAAGACTTCTTGAAGCCCTTTTGTTTCCCGTTCCTCTGGGGAAACATCCATTTGAATAAAATTTGCATAAGAGCTTTTTTGAAGCTCGATGAGGTAGGGCAATGGTGCCACCTCTGGGATACGCCCGAAGCTTTTACGGATACGTTTACGCTCGGTTAAAGTCCTTGCCATGGATGCCTCTTTACTTCCTTTGTGGCTTGCGCCGCGATCAAAATTCCCAACCAACGAGTGGAGATACACAGGAACCGACGTAGACTTATAGCCTACGTCGGTAAACTGCGCATTTATGCGGAGGGATTATCCCTCCAATGCTTATATCAACATCAAGTAATTACTTGAGTTCGACTTTTGCACCAGCAGCTTCAAGCTTCTTTTTGATTTCTTCAGCTTCAGCTTTGTTAACGCCTTCTTTGACGTTTTGTGGCGCGCCCTCGACGAGGTCTTTCGCTTCTTTCAGACCAAGGCCAGTGATTGCACGAACCTCTTTAATCACTTCAATTTTCTTATCACCAGCCGCTGACAAAACAACTGTGAATTCAGTCTTTTCTTCAGCAGGCGCTTCAGCAGCCATACCTGCAACAGCAGCTACAGCAACAGGAGCAGCGGCACTAACGCCCCATTTCTCTTCAAGCATTTTTGAAAGTTCAGCAGCTTCAATAACTGTGAGCGCTGAAAGTTGATCAACAATTTTTTCCAGATTTGCAGACATTTCTATATCTCCTTAAAGTTCGCAATTCTTAGGCTGTTTTTCCATAAGCGGCAAAAACGCGGGCTAATTGACCTGCAGGGGCTTGTACCACACCAGCAATACGTGTCGCTGGAGTTGTAATAATACCCACAAGTTTAGCACGGAGTTCATCAAGGGAAGGCAATTTGGAGAGATTTTCGATCGCTTTCACGTCAAGAGTCTGACCATTAAATACCCCGCCTACAACTTTGAGTTTTTCATTTTTATTGGCAAACTCAACTGCAACTTTCGCAACTCCAACGGGATCTTGCGAACAAGCAATTGCTGTAGGACCTGTCAAAAGAGATGACAATGCAGCGCATTGTGTCCCTTCGACAGCAAGACGAACGAGCGTGTTTTTGGCCACTTTGTAGGATGCTCCGGCACTCCGCATTTTACGACGAAGATCATTCACTTCATCAACTGTCAAACCCAATTGTTGAGTGACAATGACGATGGAAGAGGCTTCGACGCCTTCGCGAAGTGTAGAGACCAGTTCTACTTTTTGGCTACGATCCACGGAACGTCTCCATAGTTATGGCGCGGATGAGCAAGTCATCAGAGCCGGGTTACGACAAAAAGACAGAGGAGACTCCTCTGCCGTTTCCTGCCCGTGAAAATCGAACTTTAAGAGTTTCCTCTCACTCGACTCTCCCGTCTGTGTTGGGGCGTTTCCGCATTACTCCGGTTGCTCGGACCCGACAGTCTTGGACAGGTTTGAGGCTCAAAAATGAGCCTCACCTGGCTGCTGTTATACAGCCAAATTTTAGAAAAGCAATAGTTTTAAGCGAAGTCGCCAATCTCAACCTTAACGCCAGGACCCATAGTAGAAGAAAGTGTCACGCGCTTAACGTAAGCACCTTTGATTCCCACAGGGCGAGCTTTGTTCAAAGCGTCCATCAATGCACGAACGTTCGTCTCAAGATCAGCCTCAGAAAAACTTGCCTTGCCCACGCCTGCGTGAATAATACCTGCTTTTTCAGCGCGGAATTCAATTTGTCCACCTTTGGCAGCTTTTACGGCTTCCGCCACATCCATGGTCACCGTACCCAATTTTGGGTTTGGCATCAAACCACGAGGACCTAAAACTTTACCCAATCGTCCCACAAGCCCCATCATATCGGGAGTGGCGATGCAACGATCAAAGTTCATTTCACCATTTTGAATTTTCTCAGCCAAATCATCAGCACCGACGAGATCCGCACCTGCGTCCATAGCCTCTTTGACTTTGTCGCCTTTTGCAAAAACGGCCACGCGCAGAACTTTACCTGTTCCCGCAGGAAGCTGAACCACACCGCGAAGACTTTGATCCGCCTTACGTGGGTCGATATTGAGATTGATTGCAACTTCAACAGTTTCATCAAACTTTGTTTTTGCGCGCTCTTTCACCATTTTCAAGGCATCTTTTAAGGAGTAGATGCTATTTGGATCTAAACCTTCATAAGCTTTTTTCAAACGTTTTCCAACTTTTGCCATGATTCTTACTCCGTAACCTCGATACCCATTGAACGTGCAGAACCAATAATCATTTGAGACGCCGCCTCAATGTCATTGGCATTTAAATCTGGCATTTTCAGCTCAGCAATTTCACGCACTTGCTTCATTGTGATTTGACCCGCTTTTGCAAGTCCTGGGGTTTTAGACCCCTTCGCCAATCCAGCAGCTTTCTTAATGAAATAGCTGTTTGGTGGAGTTTTCGTCACAAAACTAAAGGTACGATCAGCATAAGCAGTAATGACCACGGGAATTGGCATACCTGGTTCCATATTTTGCGTTGCCGCATTGAACGCCTTACAGAATTCCATGATGTTCAAACCACGTTGACCCAATGCAGGTCCTACGGGCGGAGACGGATTCGCCTTACCAGCACCGATTTGGAGTTTAATGTATCCAACAACTTTTTTTGCCATAATATATCCTCTTTTAAATGATTAAGAGTTTGCGGTACGGCTTTGGCAGGCCTCCCGCAGGTGATAGTTAGATTTCGCTAACTAAACTTTTTCAACTTGCGTGTATTCCAAATCCACAGGAGTTGCACGACCAAAGATTGAAACAGAAACCTTGAGACGTGACTTGTCTGGATCCACTTCCTCTACCACACCCGTGAAAGTTGAGAATGGCCCATCACAAACGCGGACTTGCTCACCAATTTCATAAGCAGAAACAGAACGAGGACGCTCCACACCTTCTTGAACTTGCGCCAAAATTCGATCGATTTCTGCAGGACTCACCGGGAAGGGCTTACCCCGCCCCCCCAAAAATCCAGAAACCTTCGGCGTATTTTTGACCAAATGCCAAGCATCATCCGTCATCATCATTTTGATGAGGATATAACCTGGGAAGAATTTTCTTTCAGTCGCAACTTTTGCGCCTTTCTTCACTTCAATAACTTCTTCAGTCGGCACCAATATTTGCTCAATTTGATCCGATAAACCTTTTTTTTCGGCTTGCTCACGAATATTATCCGCGACTTTTTTCTCAAAGCCGGAATAAACGTTTACAACATACCAAAGGGCGGAATTTAACATCGCCTATTCTTATCCCCACATCCCTAAAACGTATTTCACAACTGTAGACAACACTTGGTCTACAAGCAAAAAATAAGTCGCACAAATGAAAACCATAATGAACACGAGAATCGTAGTCACGACAGTTTCCTTACGGGTCGGCCACGTCACGCGCGAGATTTCTTGACGGACTTCCCGTCCAAATTCCATGGGTGTTGTTTTCACTGTATCACCTTATTTCTCTCATATGGACAATCCTCATAACAGATGATCTTCTAATTGACAATTAAAAAATGCTGTGACCTCCATCGCATCCTCTGAAAAAATTTTAGGGAGATGATAGATTATTTTCAGTTTTTAGAAACGACACATCAGTCTACTACACGAGTTACGCAGTTTGCAGCAAAAGGGTGGGAATCTAAGCGAAAGACATGAGTTTTGTTATTTCTCTAGAGATATCATGCTTAATAACATCCCACTGCTGCTGATAAAAAGAGAAGCCTCCAGCAAGTCGTCTTTTAAATCTTTGAATCCAAGCCGAAATGGCAAGAAATATATGATTTCTTTGGGCTCGTCCCGTGCGAGACTGACAGCGTTCAAGACCGCATGTTTGCTTTAATTCCCGATGATAAACTTCGATTTTCCAACGCGATTTCATGACCAGTTCAATATGATCACGAGAGGGATTATCCCTATTGGTTCCGATATAATCCGTGCGACCGTTTTTGGCAACAAACCGGAAAACAGTAATCCATCCATATCCGCGTAAGTGAACTTTCAGTCCTTCATCTGGAATGTCCAGCTTTTCAAGAGTTTCTCCACGATTCACTTTCCTGTTTTTCTTCAACCCCATCACCCATGTCCAGCCTATGGATTCAATGGCCTTCAGATTATTCAAGCTCGAGTACCAAGCGTCTGCAACCACGTCATCCGGATTTATCCCTCTGTCTTGAGCCAGCTTTAACATTTCCCTGAAATGGTCATTCTTGCTTTTGCCATCGCTGGCTTTATCATAAATACGATAATCAACAGGAATAGAGTCATGACTCCTCAGGCCATGCCATACCAAATTGACAAGACCTATCCCCGCAATAACATCATGGGCATTCCCAGAATACTGATAATGCACAAGCTCTATCTTCTCGCTCCGATTTTTATCCAAAATTGTATCGTCACATACTAAAAAACAAGGTTCTTTCTTGTTAATAAGAGATTGAGTAAGATTCCACACTCCGCTCGGACGCAATGCACTAGAACTCAACCATCGATTGACGCTGTCATGCGACAATGGAATCGGTGACACCTCCGAAAGTGCCAACCCTGAATAGCGCACACTGCTGGCTTGTAAAAATGAACGATAAAGTGATTTTGTGCATTTGTGTCGAGACATCATTTCTTCTCATTTAATAAATATTCCCTCTCACCTTATCTCTTCTCTCTTCTCCTGCAAACTGCGTAACTCGTGTACTAGTTCTCAAGATGTTTAACACTGAGAAGCGCTTCTCTCGACAAAACGTTTACATTCCCCTCTCGCGGAAATTTTCAGACTGTGTTATAATTCAACTATGTCACAAAATGTTATGCAAGCAATGTCGTTAGATTCCAATTCATACGGAAGAACACCCGTATCTCACGCCCAACTTCCTGAGGTTTTTCGCAATTCCTACGCGTCTTTAAATGAGCCTCAAAAACAAGCCGTTGAGGCCATTGACGGCGCCGTTTTGGTTTTAGCAGGTGCAGGAACAGGAAAAACACGAGTTCTGATAACGCGCCTTGCCAATATTCTTCTTTCTCAAAAAGCTCGGCCTCATCAAGTTTTGGCAGTAACTTTTACGAACAAGGCATCCCTTGAAATGCGGGAGCGAATTAGTCATCTCTTAGGATTGCCTACAGAAGGATTATGGCTCGGGACGTTTCATTCAATTGCCGTTCGCATTTTACGTTATCACGCCGAACTCGCAGGCCTTCAGAGCAGTTTCACGATTCTAGATGCCGATGACCAATTGCGTCTTTTAAAACAATTGATGAAGGCCGAGGATATTGACGATAAAAAATATCCTCCGCGCATTATAGGGGGCATTATCAGCCGTTGGAAAGATCGGGCACTTTTGCCAGATCAAATTAATAGTCACGAATTTCGTTCGGACAGTTACGAAGTCATAGCGTTGAAAATTTACCGCGAATATCAAGCTCGCTTGAAGATTTTAAATGCGGTGGATTTTGGAGATTTGCTCCTTTTAAATTTAAAACTTTTCAATGAGCATCCTGATATTCTCAACCGCTATCGCAACCAATTTCAGTATATCATGGTAGATGAGTATCAAGATACCAACGTAGCCCAATACTTGTGGTTACGACTTTTGGCACAAGGTCATGGAAATATATGTTGCGTAGGCGATGACGATCAATCCATCTATGGATGGCGCGGAGCGGAAGTGGGAAACATCCTCAAATTTGAGAAGGATTTTCCGGGCGCCGTTGTAATTCGCTTAGAGCAAAATTATCGCTCCTCTGCCCATATTTTGGCGGCAGCGTCTACCCTTATTTCTCAAAACACCGATCGATTAGGAAAAACTCTTTGGACCTCAGAAGCTAAAGGAGAACCCGTCATTGTCCGCGGTGTTTGGGACGGCGAGGAAGAGGCCCGTGTAATTGGTGAAGAAATTGAATCCTTCCACCGCAAAGGCTATAAACTTTCAGATATTGCCATCCTTGTCCGTGCCGGTTTTCAAACCCGTGAGTTTGAGGATCGCTTTATCAAAACAGGAATTCCTTATAAAGTTATTGGAGGACCTCGTTTTTATGAGCGCCAAGAAATCCGAGATGCTTTGGCGTATTTAAGGATTTTGGTACAACCTCAAGATAGTTTAGCCTTTGAACGGATTATCAATACGCCCCGACGTGGCATTGGAAATACAACTCTTCAAACACTTCATCAGTATGCGCGGATTGAACAAATTTCTATGACAGAAGCCGCACATCGCTTGATGGATACGGACGAAGTCAAAGGCAAGGCGAAGCTATCACTACAAACATTTTTCAGAGATTTGACACGGTGGCGTTCGTTACTTTCGACAACTCCCCATGGTGAAGTTGCCCGCATCGTTTTGGATGAATCTGGATATACCGCAATGTGGCAACAAGAAAAAACGCCGGATTCCGCAGGGCGTCTCGAGAACTTGAAAGAGTTAGTCGGCGCCATTGATGAATTTGAAACGCTTCCTGGATTTTTAGAGCATGTCAGTTTGGTCATGGAAAATGCCAATCAATCTGGGGGAGAAATGGTTAGTATTATGACTCTTCACAGCGCCAAGGGACTTGAGTTTAAAGCCGTCTTTTTGGCGGGTTGGGAAGAAGCGCTTTTTCCGCATCCCCGGTCTTTGGATGAAAATGGGGCTACAGGTCTTCAAGAGGAACGGCGATTGGCTTATGTGGGACTTACCCGTGCACGGGAAATTGCGATTGTGACTTATGCCGCCAATCGTCGAATTCACAATCAATGGCAAACCAGCCTCCCCTCCCGATTTATCCAAGAATTGCCCAACGAACATATTACCATTATCGGACAACCCGGACTTTATCGCGGGAATCGGTCCCATCAGGTTTCGAATCCGCGGTATGAATCATCACCTGTCATTCCTTTTACAAAGACCAAAGAAAAAACTTTTGAAATTGGAAAACGTGTTTTTCATATGAAGTTTGGCTATGGCTATGTTCAAGGCATTGATGGGGACAAACTCGAGATTGCTTTTGATCATTCCGGCTTCAAGAAAGTTGTGGCTAGCTTTGTGGAGCCTGCATGATGACCCCTCCTCCTCTTTGGCAAGTTCGTTTTTATTGCCCTGCATCTTTTTCTGAAACCTTCGCTGAAGCTTTTGAAGACGAGGCAGCAGCCACTTCGTGGATTGGAGAAGATGAAGATTCGGAGTGGTTGGTCGAACTAATTTTTGAAGAGGAACCCTCCTCAAAACTCATCCAAGAAAAAATCTCCAATCTTGAAAATCAATGGGATACAAAAATCTCTGAATTTTCTTTGACACCTGTTCCTCAAAAGGATTGGGTGCTTGCGACTTATCAGCAATTCCCGCCGTTGAAATTGGGCCAATTTTATGTCTATGGATCCCATGTGGAAGAAACACCCCCCTCGGATATGCACTCCATTTTAGTGGATGCAGCCACAGCTTTTGGATCGGGTCAACACAGCACAACAGCAGGATGTCTTTTGATCTTGGATCAATTAGCACCACTTAATCCCAAAACGGCCTTGGATATGGGATGTGGTTCTGGCATTTTAGCCCTTGCCATGGCCTCTCTTTGGGCGTGCCCTATTTTGGCATGTGATAATGATTTTGAAGCAGTGCGTGTCACTCAAGAAAATGCAATTTTAAACAAACTTGATGATCACCTTCAGTCATTTCAAAGTGAGGGATTTGCATCTCCTCGTTTAAAAGAAGAAGGGCCCTTTGAAATCATCACCGCCAATATTTTAGCAGGTCCACTGATCGAAATGGCAGGAGATATGCGCATCCATACGACTTTAGGCGGCAAGATTGTGCTATCAGGACTTCTCATCACTCAAGCGCCTCAAGTCATTGTGGCGTATGAAGCCCAAGGATTCCGACTCCTTGAGGAAAAACCCATTCAAGAATGGATGACACTTTTGATGGAGAGATCTCAATGACACGCATCAAGGAATTGCAAAAAGTTTTGAAAGAAAAAGGCGTGGATGCGTTTTTTGTCCCTCGCACGGATGAATTTCAAAGTGAGTACGTAGGGCCTTATGCAGAACGTCTTCAATGGCTGACTGGATTTACAGGATCTGCAGGATCCGCCATCGTAATGAATCAAAAAGCTGCGTTTTTTACAGATGGTCGCTATACCACGAGTTACGCAGTTTGCAGCAAAAGGGTGGGAATCTAAGCGAAAGACATGAGTTTTGTTATTTCTCTAGAGATATCATGCTTAATAACATCCCACTGCTGCTGATAAAAAGAGAAGCCTCCAGCAAGTCGTCTTTTAAATCTTTGAATCCAAGCCGAAATGGCAAGAAATATATGATTTCTTTGGGCTCGTCCCGTGCGAGACTGACAGCGTTCAAGACCGCATGTTTGCTTTAATTCCCGATGATAAACTTCGATTTTCCAACGCGATTTCATGACCAGTTCAATATGATCACGAGAGGGATTATCCCTATTGGTTCCGATATAATCCGTGCGACCGTTTTTGGCAACAAACCGGAAAACAGTAATCCATCCATATCCGCGTAAGTGAACTTTCAGTCCTTCATCTGGAATGTCCAGCTTTTCAAGAGTTTCTCCACGATTCACTTTCCTGTTTTTCTTCAACCCCATCACCCATGTCCAGCCTATGGATTCAATGGCCTTCAGATTATTCAAGCTCGAGTACCAAGCGTCTGCAACCACGTCATCCGGATTTATCCCTCTGTCTTGAGCCAGCTTTAACATTTCCCTGAAATGGTCATTCTTGCTTTTGCCATCGCTGGCTTTATCATAAATACGATAATCAACAGGAATAGAGTCATGACTCCTCAGGCCATGCCATACCAAATTGACAAGACCTATCCCCGCAATAACATCATGGGCATTCCCAGAATACTGATAATGCACAAGCTCTATCTTCTCGCTCCGATTTTTATCCAAAATTGTATCGTCACATACTAAAAAACAAGGTTCTTTCTTGTTAATAAGAGATTGAGTAAGATTCCACACTCCGCTCGGACGCAATGCACTAGAACTCAACCATCGATTGACGCTGTCATGCGACAATGGAATCGGTGACACCTCCGAAAGTGCCAACCCTGAATAGCGCACACTGCTGGCTTGTAAAAATGAACGATAAAGTGATTTTGTGCATTTGTGTCGAGACATCATTTCTTCTCATTTAATAAATATTCCCTCTCACCTTATCTCTTCTCTCTTCTCCTGCAAACTGCGTAACTCGTGCCAAAAACGGTCGCACGGATTATATCGGAACCAATAGGGATAATCCCTCTCGTGATCATATTGAACTGGTCATGAAATCGCGTTGGAAAATCGAAGTTTATCATCGGGAATTAAAGCAAACATGCGGTCTTGAACGCTGTCAGTCTCGCACGGGACGAGCCCAAAGAAATCATATATTTCTTGCCATTTCGGCTTGGATTCAAAGATTTAAAAGACGACTTGCTGGAGGCTTCTCTTTTTATCAGCAGCAGTGGGATGTTATTAAGCATGATATCTCTAGAGAAATAACAAAACTCATGTCTTTCGCTTAGATTCCCACCCTTTTGCTGCAAACTGCGTAACTCGTGCTGGGGAGTGGCAGACACGAAGGCAATCCCAAGCGCAGCATTGGCTTGAGGAGGAAATGAAAGCACTATTGTGGCAAAAAATTCAAACGGCGTGGGATGCTGAAATTCAAAAATCCCTTACGTTAATCAAAGACAAAAAATCCACCCCCTCTCAAGAGGCGCAAAGAATTATTTGCGA
This sequence comes from Candidatus Bealeia paramacronuclearis, assembly GCF_035607555.1. Classification (NCBI taxonomy): domain Bacteria; kingdom Pseudomonadati; phylum Pseudomonadota; class Alphaproteobacteria; order Holosporales; family Holosporaceae; genus Candidatus Bealeia; species Candidatus Bealeia paramacronuclearis. The sequence continues at coordinate 420,410 of NZ_JAVHWZ010000002.1, forward strand.
AAATGGGGGACACATTCAAGTATGAAGTCCAACACGGTGTGAACCTCCACGGGGCAAGCCCCGTGGTATCTCGTTGGCCTAAAGGCCAAGTTCAAGCTGCGCTTGCCTCATATCACTAATTATATGAGGGGCGCTTCATCCATGGGACAAGCCCCATGGTTTTATGCGCGTATAAATGAGCTTAAAAAGCGCAGATTCACTGCTAAAAGCGCCCTTTGTTTTAGTCACGAGTTACGCAGTTTGCAGGAGAAGAGAGAAGAGATAAGGTGAGAGGGAATATTTATTAAATGAGAAGAAATGATGTCTCGACACAAATGCACAAAATCACTTTATCGTTCATTTTTACAAGCCAGCAGTGTGCGCTATTCAGGGTTGGCACTTTCGGAGGTGTCACCGATTCCATTGTCGCATGACAGCGTCAATCGATGGTTGAGTTCTAGTGCATTGCGTCCGAGCGGAGTGTGGAATCTTACTCAATCTCTTATTAACAAGAAAGAACCTTGTTTTTTAGTATGTGACGATACAATTTTGGATAAAAATCGGAGCGAGAAGATAGAGCTTGTGCATTATCAGTATTCTGGGAATGCCCATGATGTTATTGCGGGGATAGGTCTTGTCAATTTGGTATGGCATGGCCTGAGGAGTCATGACTCTATTCCTGTTGATTATCGTATTTATGATAAAGCCAGCGATGGCAAAAGCAAGAATGACCATTTCAGGGAAATGTTAAAGCTGGCTCAAGACAGAGGGATAAATCCGGATGACGTGGTTGCAGACGCTTGGTACTCGAGCTTGAATAATCTGAAGGCCATTGAATCCATAGGCTGGACATGGGTGATGGGGTTGAAGAAAAACAGGAAAGTGAATCGTGGAGAAACTCTTGAAAAGCTGGACATTCCAGATGAAGGACTGAAAGTTCACTTACGCGGATATGGATGGATTACTGTTTTCCGGTTTGTTGCCAAAAACGGTCGCACGGATTATATCGGAACCAATAGGGATAATCCCTCTCGTGATCATATTGAACTGGTCATGAAATCGCGTTGGAAAATCGAAGTTTATCATCGGGAATTAAAGCAAACATGCGGTCTTGAACGCTGTCAGTCTCGCACGGGACGAGCCCAAAGAAATCATATATTTCTTGCCATTTCGGCTTGGATTCAAAGATTTAAAAGACGACTTGCTGGAGGCTTCTCTTTTTATCAGCAGCAGTGGGATGTTATTAAGCATGATATCTCTAGAGAAATAACAAAACTCATGTCTTTCGCTTAGATTCCCACCCTTTTGCTGCAAACTGCGTAACTCGTGTTAATATTCGAGGCCGTGACCTTCCTCATACCCCCGTCGTACAGTCTTATGCTATTTTGAATCAAGACGGAAAAGCGGATCTTTTTATGGATCTTCAAAAAATGCAGGGGTCCACATTTGTTCATTTGGGTCCTGATGTGCGCGTGATCGATCGCAAAATGATGGCGCATCATATGAGACAAATCTCAAAAGAAACCGTTGTTCAAATTGATCCTACAACCACACCTTTAGCGCTCGTTCATCTGATGGAAGATGCAGGGATTCAAATTTATGAATCTCAAGATCCGTGCGTACCTTTAAAGGCCATTAAAAACGAGATCGAGATTCAAGGCATGAGGAGATGCCATATCCGCGATGGGGCCGCACTCACACGGTTTTTGGCCTGGTTGGACCGTTCTTTTGGCACGGAAGAAATCACAGAAATCTCCGCCTCTAATAAGCTTGAGGAATTTCGAAAAGAAGGACTGTTCTTTATGGGGCTCAGTTTTGATACAATTTCGGCAATGGGTCCTCATGGCGCCATTGTGCATTATCGGGCAACGCCTGAATCAGACAGCCCACTTTCTCAAGGTATTTATTTACTAGATTCCGGTGCGCAATATTTGGATGGTACCACGGATGTTACCCGCACCATTGCTTTGGGAACACCCACTCAAGAGCAAAAGGAAAATTTTACCCGCGTTCTGAAAGGGCACATTGCTTTGGCCTCTGCCAAATTCCCCGAAGGCACCACAGGGGCACAGTTGGACGTTTTGGCGCGTTTAGCCCTTTGGAAAGAAGGTCTCGACTATGATCATGGAACGGGGCATGGTGTGGGAAGCTATCTTAATGTTCATGAAGGACCTCAGTCAATCTCAAAGGCGAGCCGAGACGTCCCACTTCAACCTGGCATGATTCTTTCCAATGAGCCCGGATATTACAAAACAAACGCATATGGCATCCGTATTGAGAGCCTGGTGGTTGTTAAATCTGAGCCCACTCTTTCTGAGCAAAAGCCATTTTACGGCTTTGAAACAATCACCTGTGCGCCCATTGATAGAAATTTAATTATCTCCGAAATGCTCACGGCATCGGAAAAAGACTGGTTGAATTCCTACCATACTTGGGTTTATGAAACCCTTCTGGAATTTATGGATGCCTCAGAATCCGCGTGGTTGAAATCTGTAACTGAGGCACTATGATCATGCCGCGTTTGTCTTATGCCATTCTGCTTTACAAGGAAAAAGAAACCTTCCAAAATCTCATTGATCAAATTTACGGGACGCCCCATTCCTTTGAAGTTCGTATTGTTTTGGATGGAGAAAATCCAGAAATTTTAGCCCTTCTCGATGAGTATCAACAAATAAAGCCTCATTTTCACGTCTATCAACGTCCCCTCAATAAAGACTTTTCGGCGCAAAGAAATTTCATCGCCTCCCATTGTCAAGGTGATTACATCGTCCGCATTGATGCAGATGAATTGATGCCTTACGAATTTCTCGAAAATACAGATCACTACCTCAAAATTTTTGATGAAAATGAATATGACTCCATCTGGATGCCGCGGATTAATTTTACAGGTATTATCCCTGAAGAAGTAATCAAGCGTGATCGCCTTCAAGTCAATGAAAAGGGCTGGGTTAATTTCCCCGACATGCAATTAAAGATTTATAAAAATGCACCTTATTTATCGTGGACCAATACCGTACATGAGCGATTGGTTGGCGTCAAAAATGTCTACGAATTTCCATCAGAAGAAAAATATGCCATTTGGCACAATAAGCCTGCAGCCTCTCTCATTTCTTCCAATCAATTTTATCGCACTTTCAGATGGCGTCATTGGGAGAAACTAAAAAAATCAATTGGAAAGAGATGGAAACAAAAATGAAATGTCCAATTTGTGGTAAGCCTGAAGATGAAAAATTCAAACCCTTTTGCTCCAAAAGGTGCGCGGACATTGACCTGGCACATTGGCTCCGGGGAGATTATCGCCTCCCTTCCGAAGACGATGTTGTGCCTCAAGAGGAAGAAAATTCCGAAGAAGATGAATCTTGAGACTTGACGAAGTGATGTTAATTCCTATACCTCATACCTAGAGTTATGGATGGGTGGCCGAGCGGTTGAAGGCACCGGTCTTGAAAACCGGCAGACGTGCAAGCGTCTCGTGGGTTCGAATCCCACCCCATCCGCCATCCTGGGTTTGAAAAAACCAAGGATAAAACCCTAACGTAAAGAGCTACCTCATTAAAAACAGAAAATCATTCAAAATAAATCGCGCGTATTTCCCAGATTCTCGTCAATGAGCTTTTTTCCTGGAAGAGGACAAACCTGATTCTTGACAAAGACCCGTACTACACCAATACAAGTCTGAGAAAAAATTACATAAGCAGTAGTATGAGCTTGCACCGTCAATCACAATTGTATTTCCTCCACCGTTCGTCCATGAAACAGACGCTGGCACAGCCATGGTAATGGTCTGTTTATAGGGCGGAGCTATAACGGTTCGCTTTCCATTAGCATCTACGATTGTTACCGAACCTGCCGCCCAAAATTGATCGAGCGCAAAAAGGAAAGTACTTTGCGCGGATGCAATAAGATGAGGTGCTCCAGAAATCATAAGCACCAATAATGTGATTATTTTTTTAATTTTTAGCCTCATTTCATTATTGAAAAAAAATTTCTTTAATTAAAGGTTCAATGAAAAAATTTTTAATGTCAATACGTTTTAAATCCGGCCATCAGTTTTCTGTAAATTAAACTTTTCTTTTCCGCACAAATCGCCGATTCTCAGTATCGAGTCCAAGACAATTATGTGGGTTCCAAAAAGGTCCCGTACAAGCCCCTCGATACTGAGAACAACTATTCCAACATTTTTCTTGACACGTCACGCAGGCATTTGAACAGGCATCAAAACTACAGCCATTCCAAATCGCGCATGCAGTGCCTTCACAAGCATCCCAACATTGAAGACACGCTTGAGTCTGGGCTTCAATAGCGCCTAATCTGCAAAAAAGAAGACTCAATCCAAGCTTTATTATTTTTAATTTCATTGATGCGCCTCTATGATATTTTTTGTTATTTTTACACTGTTCAATACACAATATTAAATCACAGAAGTCGTCGATTAGGAAACGGAAAAAGCCCGCAAGTTGACGTTATCTTAACTCGTGAGCTTTTAGTATTACTCATCCATTCCGAGAATTTCTTTAAGCGCTTTTACAACATGTTTTTCAAGGGTGAACTTATCCATCTCCAACAGCTGATCTTGAATAGTGATGTCTTTACCATCATACTGAATCAATTCTTTCTGATTCTCATTGATCATTGCACGCGCCCAGATTGTAATATGGTTGGATTTGAGTGCATTTGGATTCTCGATCTTAAAATAGGTTTTATAAAACGTCTTAAAATCGCTATCCCTCAAAAGAAGTGCGAGATTGTTAAAGACAATACCAGGGATGGTTTTAAGGCGTTCAGTCTTATTTTTCTCAAGGTTAACTTTAAGCGCATCCCAATCTTCCAATAGGTTTTTCGAAAATGTCTTTGGCGTTACCATGTGCATAACCGTATTGTTTTTTTGTAAGCGTCTTATTGGTGTAAATTAGAAAGGGAATACTTAAGATTCCAGGGGAGGAGGTGGGAATAATTATTTTCAGGTGTGGAATTGATGTTGGCGAGGACGTAGCGGAAATAGTCAAAAGCATTGACGCCATTGGCTTTGCAGGTCTCAATGAGGGAATAGATGACAGCTGAGGCGAGGGCACCTTTGACATTGCCCATAAAAAGCCAGTTTTTTCGGCCCACAGCAAATGGACGGATGGCGCGTTCTGCCATGTTGTTGTCAATATCCAAGCGGCCATCATTGAGGTATTCTGTCAAGGGGCCCCATTGCCTTAAAACATAGCCAACCGCTTGCCCCAAGGGACTTTTGGGAACAATCACTTTTTTGTGCTCCTTAAGCAAGACCTTGAATTTCTCAAGGATGGGCTTGGCTTTTTCTTGTCGGAGCTTTTGGATCTTATCGGGCGGGTATTGAGCCTCTTTGGCGTCTTTTTCAATTTTATAAAGGCTTCTGATGATGGTGAGCGCCTCGGCAGATTTGCCCGTGGTGTTGCCTGTACTTTTAATAATGTCCGCAAACTTGCGCCGCGCATGGGCCCAACATCCCACAGCCGTGATGTCTTGACTTTGCGCCAAGGCTTTGTAACCACCATACCCATCCGTATGAAGGTAACCTTTAAAACCCTTCAGGAATTCTTTGGCATTTTCACCTTTGCGTGTGGGCGTGTATTCATAAGAAATGGCGTGATGAGATGACGACCCGGTCATATACACCCACATATAGGATTGCGTTTGCGCCTTGCGGTCACATTCCTTTAAAACTTGAGCCCGCGTTTCATCTGCCCGTACATAAGTCTCCTTGAGAATCTCAGATCTTAAAAGCTCTTTTAAAGGGCTCAAGAGATCACCTATTTGAAGAATCCAACGGCTCATCGTGGCCCGACCTAAGTCAACTTCAAACCGCTCCCACATCTGAGATTGTCGATAAAGGGGTAGATGATCTTGGTACTTGGAGACGATGATGTGGGCCAATAGATTCGCCATCTCTTCCATTACAGAGATTCCAGTTGAGACGCTTGAAAAAGAGCTCAGGTAACTAAGCGGGAATCATTCTGTAAAGAGTGGAATAGTGAACCCCAAAGCTGTTGGCGACCTCTTTTACGGAATGCCCGTTTTCGATTAACTTAAGGATCATGGCACTTTGATCAGCTGTTAATTTTTTAGGCCGACCAAACTCAACACCTCGGTTCTTAGCAGCAGCTCTCCCAAGACCTGTTCTTTCACGTATAAGATCCTTTTCAAATTCAGCAACTCCAGCAAACACTGTCATGATCATCCTTCCTGCATGGGAAGTTGTATCTGCCCACGGCTCTGAAAGAGACAAAAAGCTTGCACCTACAGATTTAATGATCTCCATGATCTCAAGCAGATCTTTTGTCGAGCGTGCAAGACGATCAAGCCGCCAAACGACAAACGTGTCTTCTTCCCGCAAGTGATTTAAGGCGGACTCTAGTTGAGGCCGTTGTCGTTGTGATCCTGATATTTTTTCTTCATAGATTTTTTTGCAGCCGGCCTCCGTGAGCTTTTGAATTTGGATTTTGAGATCTTGATCATCAGTTGAGACTCGGGCGTAACCAATTTTCATTTTGCTATATTTTTCTTTTACATAAATCGTTGCAAAAGTATGCACTTACGCAAGTATATTTTGCAAACAGTTTTTCCTAGGTTTTCTGTCAATGAGATTTTCTTTGCAAAAGTTATAACTTTTGCAAATATGGCAGCCTGTAAAAATGAAGAAAAATGAAACAAATATGATTTATCCAAAGCCTAAGTTGAGATCAGGGGAATTGCATGAAACTCAAATGCACTGGGCTCCTCAAGATTTTAATTTGAAAATAAAGGTATCTGGCAGTCTTAATCTTCAAAAAAATGAGTTTAAATGAAGAAAAACGCTTTTCCAGTGTATTTTCAATATTTTTGATCACAAAGAAGCTGGACTTTTCTTACAAAAGCCCTGTTTCTTTTGAATATTGAGGACACTTAAGATAGCAAATGCAGTAATGCGGATTTGTGACTGGACATGAAACGAAAGCAACAAAAATTGAAATATAAATATATAAATTAATTAAATAATAAATGATATATTTTAATATATATAAAAATTTTATGTTTATTAAGATGGGTATTTCAGAAGTGAGTCCGTTCATGGTAAAGATCAAGAAACACAACGGGTATGTTGTATTTTCAGCACTCCTGCTAATTGGGATATTGGGATTTTTAGGTGTCCATTTATTTTGCCCCCCACGACTATCTCATTATGAGATCAAAACTCAATTATAATCTCATATTTTCAGTCTTCACAGAACCCTCGATGATATAAGCCTGGTTTGCACCCAACCTGATATTATTGTCATGGTGGGAAGCAACCCAAGACAAAGCCTAATAGCAGATGCACAAACTGTAAAAAGTTCAATAGCCAAAATAGATTCATTCAGACCATTTTATAACAAAATAGAACCTACTATAAACACTGACATTGACGAAATCCTTATACAAGCTGATGCATTGGCAGATGAAATTCTATCAACAAAAAAATGTCCGGATGATCTTTCAACTTTCAACTTTGGAGAAACACTTAAAACAATAGAAAATAAAATTCTTCCTTGTGATGGTATTTGTTGATTTAAAAAAACATCAAAAACAAACCTATAATGAATATAAAAATTTAAATCTCTTGAGGGGGTTATCATGAGATTATTAAGTGACAATCAAATAAAAGTGATTAAGAAAATTTTAAGCCACCCATTGCCTAAACTCTCCATTATTCCTGCTGTATTACTTTCCCTTTATCTCTTCTTTTTTCCTTCCCCCGCTCAGCAGTTGCAAACTAGAGACGCTATGAAAACTGAATTAAGTAAGAAATTGTCCGATGTCACCAATCAGATTTCAGATTTAGTAAATACATGTACAGATCTACACAGTCTAGAACACTTTACCTCAAAGGAAGACATAAATAGTGAGCTTATTAATAAAGCTCACGAAGTTGATAGCTCTGTTAACAAAGCGTTAACACTCAGATCTGATTATTTTAAACTCAGTCAAACCACAAATGATAAAATCAAAGGATTTATCATATGGGTCGATGATGTTACGGATTATGTAGAAAGGAATGATTCTTGTCCCCAACAATTAAAGTCACAAAGTGAAATTCTAAATTGGAGCACAAATATACTAGCAGCAATTAAAAGCGACTAATGAAGGGCCTAAAATTAATATAATCAAAGGCCCCTCAAAAACCCTTAGTATTAGCGTGGCCAGCACTTTGCAACTGCAGATGACTCTTTGACTCCGAGAATTCTAGATTTTAGGATATTTATAAGAGATTTTATTTTTAACTCCATATCAACATAATTAATAAAAAAACCAGCAGTATGCTAGAATATTTTATTGGATATCCCAACGAGTTAATTTGGTCAAGTTGATTTGTACGCGTATTTGTCTCACTTCTATCTGAACTCGGACACCGGAGTAATAAAAGAAATCAAAAAAAATTAATAATTAATTAATAAATTTAATTCATAATAAAAATATTATAGTGATTATTTTTCGTTGGTGATTATGATGGCAAAACGTAGCTTTCGTAATAATGATGTAATCTACTCACCTGCCTCTGGGGGCACCGTTTTTGGGTACGGACTGGGTGATACAATTTACGCAGGGGGCGGGCAAACTTATATTGTTGCCCTTGGAAATGCCTCTATTTTTTGTGGGGTTGGAAACACTTACGTGTCCTTTGTGCGGGGGACGAATACTGTCGATACCGGAAGTGGCACAAACAACGTTATCGGTGGCTCGGGAAATGATACATTTCTCTACAGCCTCACGCAGCACCTGAATTCACGGGGTACTGGGTATTATGATGGAGGGGCTGGGTTTGATACACTAAGACTTTCCCTAACACCTGCCCAAAACACGACAACACTTCAAAAAGCCCTTGCGGATTTCAATGCCCAAACCAACAAAAACAAGGTGTTTGATTTTTCCCACTACCATATTCCTGGACTTAATATCAAAGTAGTCCATGTCGAGCAAGTTTCCCTGCAGCTGCCCACCGTCCTGAACACACCACCCACAAGTATTGCTCTTTCCAATTCGACTGTGGCTGAAGATGCCGTCGGCGCCACCATCGGCAAGCTTTCTGTCTCAGGCTTGAGTTCTGCCGACACGGCCACTTTAACCCTCACGGATTCTTCAGGGAGCTTTATGATAGACAGCTCTGGAAATCTCAAGCTCAAACCCGGAGTTTCCCTCGATTTCGAAGTTCAGAGTAATTACAATGTTTCTGTGAAAGCCGCAGCTGCTGGGGGCTCTATCACGAAGAGTTTCACAATCCATGTCACGGACGTAACAGGTCCCATCAAAGCAACAAACGACGTTTTGAACCAAAACGGCGATCTTCAAGCCACGGATGGAAGCGGAGCCATCACAATTACGTCATCCCGACTTTTAGCGAACGATCAAAACCCCGATAGCGATGATGTACTCAAAATTGTAAGCGTTACCAATTCTGCCCATGGCGCTAAGGTTTCTCTTAATTCAGCCGGCAATGTGGCTTATTATGATCCAGGATCGACCTTTTCTTCTTTAAGCGCCGGGAAGCAAGCCACAGATACATTTAGCTATACCGTCAAAAGTGCTGATGGACAAACCTCAACAGCTACGGTGACCGTCACTATTAACGGCACGAATAAGCCTCCAGTTGCCGTCAATGATACCCCAACGACCCTTGAGAATATAGCAATTTCTGGAAATGTTTTTTCCAACGACCACGATCCGAATACAAGCCACGAGTTACGCAGTTTGCAGCAAAAGGGTGGGAATCTAAGCGAAAGACATGAGTTTTGTTATTTCTCTAGAGATATCATGCTTAATAACATCCCACTGCTGCTGATAAAAAGAGAAGCCTCCAGCAAGTCGTCTTTTAAATCTTTGAATCCAAGCCGAAATGGCAAGAAATATATGATTTCTTTGGGCTCGTCCCGTGCGAGACTGACAGCGTTCAAGACCGCATGTTTGCTTTAATTCCCGATGATAAACTTCGATTTTCCAACGCGATTTCATGACCAGTTCAATATGATCACGAGAGGGATTATCCCTATTGGTTCCGATATAATCCGTGCGACCGTTTTTGGCAACAAACCGGAAAACAGTAATCCATCCATATCCGCGTAAGTGAACTTTCAGTCCTTCATCTGGAATGTCCAGCTTTTCAAGAGTTTCTCCACGATTCACTTTCCTGTTTTTCTTCAACCCCATCACCCATGTCCAGCCTATGGATTCAATGGCCTTCAGATTATTCAAGCTCGAGTACCAAGCGTCTGCAACCACGTCATCCGGATTTATCCCTCTGTCTTGAGCCAGCTTTAACATTTCCCTGAAATGGTCATTCTTGCTTTTGCCATCGCTGGCTTTATCATAAATACGATAATCAACAGGAATAGAGTCATGACTCCTCAGGCCATGCCATACCAAATTGACAAGACCTATCCCCGCAATAACATCATGGGCATTCCCAGAATACTGATAATGCACAAGCTCTATCTTCTCGCTCCGATTTTTATCCAAAATTGTATCGTCACATACTAAAAAACAAGGTTCTTTCTTGTTAATAAGAGATTGAGTAAGATTCCACACTCCGCTCGGACGCAATGCACTAGAACTCAACCATCGATTGACGCTGTCATGCGACAATGGAATCGGTGACACCTCCGAAAGTGCCAACCCTGAATAGCGCACACTGCTGGCTTGTAAAAATGAACGATAAAGTGATTTTGTGCATTTGTGTCGAGACATCATTTCTTCTCATTTAATAAATATTCCCTCTCACCTTATCTCTTCTCTCTTCTCCTGCAAACTGCGTAACTCGTGAAGCGATGTTCTTCAGGTTACGGGATATGGAATTGCTGGTTTTAATGTGGATGCTTCAGGCCATCTTTTACCCGGTGCAACTCCTCTTCCTACGGGATTTTCTTTTTCATCTACACTGAATGCGATCTCAGCCGCTTTACCCCCAGGTGCTTTACCCCCAGGGGCACTCTCAACACAGCAAATCCTCGCCTCGTTCCATCTTCAAGACTTCACGCTCAACGCCGATGGGACGTATACGTTTATTCCCGCCAAAAATTATTTCGGGGCGGCCCCCACCATTACCTACTACATCTCTGATGGTCATGGCGGGACAGCGCAGGCAAATTTGAACATCAATGTCACTCATGTTAATCAAACCCCGATCCTCACCTCAACCACTGCTGATGCCTATGTTGATGACTCAGCAAATGCGACTGTTTCCGATTCAGCGGGCACTTTGTTTAAACTCACGGTTACGGACCCTGACCCCGGGGACACGCATAATTATCAGATCAGCGACTCACGTTTTCAGGTAAGCCAAGTGAACGGGCAAGACGTTCTTCAACTCAAGCCCGGGGTACAATTAGATTACGAAGATCCAACAAATCCTAGCCATCAAATTGCGCTCACAGTGACAGCAGTTGATTCTCAAGGCGCAAAGTCGGCATCCCAAAATATTACGGTTCATGTCACGGACCCTGTTGATACCATTAACTCATCCGATATTAAGGTCTCAGATATCACCCTTAATCATGGAACTTCTTTTTCAACAAGTAGCCTCATCAACACGCCGCATGGAGATTCTGACGATCCATTGACATTTACTCTCTACACGCCAGATGCGAATGGAAATTTCACAGTTCCAATAGATCAGACGCCCCTTAATCAACACGGTGTGTCTTTCGATCCTGTCACAGGTATTTTTTCGGGGACTCCAGATTCCACGACTTATGGCCACACTTACGCTTTTGAAATCAAAGCCACCTCCACCCATCTCAATTCGTCTTTTTCCAGCCCTTTTCACATAACTGTCACAGCCCCCCTTGTTGCCGTTGATGACACACAAATCGGCCTTGAAAATTCACCGATTTATGGAAACGTTCTGACCAACGATATTCCCGCTAACCCTGGAAACACGATTCACGTCACGGGATACTCTATTTTAGGACTTGGTACTATCTCTGCGGGAAGCCCGCTCACAGGGAATATTTTCGTCGCAGCGGGCCTTATTTCACCTGGTCAGTTTGGCATTCAAGACTTCCAGCTGAATGCCGATGGAACGTATACGCTCACACCTGCCCAAGGTTATTCGGGAAGTATTCCGACTATCACCTATTACACGTCTGATTCGGCTGGTGAGACAGCCCATGCAAATCTCAACGTCAATGTGGTAGTTCCTGATGCCACCGTTTACGATAATAAAGATGCCCCCATTACCAACTTTCAAACAGGAATTCCTTTTATTCTACCATCTGCCTCCAGTTACGATATCCGCAATGCAGCAACCGGGAAAGTTGACTCTCATTTTACAGTCGACAATAGCGGAAATTTGATTCTTGCTCCAGACACGCAACTGGACTATGAAGAGCCTGCAAATCCGAATCACTTGATTGTGTTAAACATCACGCCGCAAGGTGGAACCTCACAAAAAGTTGTGGTCGCCATCCAGGATGAGTAGGATAGTATTCAGTCTCAATACCTGGATGAAAGGCTCAATAACATCCTGGATAAAATAGGGACCAGTTTTTCCACAAAAGATCTCAGCTCTATTCAGCATCCAGATCAAGACGACCCCTTGACGTTTGCGCTTTATAAAGTGGATACGTCGACGACTCCCTCAACTTTGACTTTGCTTACCACCCCGCCCGCAGGTTTTTCCTTTGATTCAAAGACAGGGATTCTCTCAGGAAATATTGACGGACAAACTCACATCTTCGAAATTAAGGCAACCACCACCGACGGCAACACGGCCTTTTCTAAGTCCTTTACAATCTCTCCTCTGGTGCCTCCGGTAGCCACTGGGGATTCGTTCAGTACGGACGACACGAACAATTTCGCACAACTGGGAAGTGTACTTGGAAATGACACACACGTAGACAACGCCACAGTCACCAATGTTTCTCTCCCGACGGTGACCCTTCCTTCTGAGTACACTGGATTGGGGGCGCTACAAGTGACCGCAATGACCGCAGCAAGCCTTGCGGATGCTCAGGCCAAACTCACCTCCTATGGCATCATGGTTTCCATTGTGGCGGGTTATGACATCAGCCCCACTGGTGCCTTGGACAAAAACTTTATCCTCACGGGAAATCCTGGCGAGCTCGCACACCTCGTTGTGTTGGCCGATGGGAACGCCTACCTCGTCAAGGATGATGCCTTTGATTTCTTACCTCTTAATAAAACCCTCACATTGAATTTTAATTATAACATCCAAGATGCGGGTGGAACATCTGCGCCGGCAAACGTCACAATTACCATTACAGGCACGGACAATAATGACGTTCTTGTTGGAACAAGCGACAAGTCCCTTTCCGGAGGTGCGGGTGATAACGTCCTTTACCTGCTGGATGGAAAAGGCGGCGGAACCTTTTATAGTACAAGCCAAACTCTGAATAATTTTCTGGATCTGCAATACGCGGGTTCACCAACAGCGGGCATTACAGTCAACCTGGGCGCACCTGTGGCCACAGCCTCCGGCCCCTCAATTGGAACGGTGACTTTACAAAACATCCAAAATGTCATTGGAAGCTCCGGCGATGACCTTTTTATCGCAGGAACTGGACCTGAATCTTTCGATGGTGGAGCCGGATCAAATACAATTGATTATAGTTACTCCACAACGGGCGTCGTTGTTAACCTCAGTAGCTCTGTAATAGGTAAGACTAATCAGACTATCACATTTACTTCAGGATTTATCCTTTCAGGGGCTGTCTCTTCTGATACAGCGCTCATTGGAAACGGAGGCCCCGTCGACACACTAAAAAATATTCAAAACGTCACTGGATCATCCCACGATGATGTCATTTATGCTGGCGATGGAAATACCACTATTGAGGGAGGGGCGGGTAACGATTATATAAAAAGCGGTTCAGGGCAAGATACCTTCGTTTATAACATGACCCAAATTGGGGGCTTGGGTAATGATATAATTATGACATTTCATTCTGGGGATATCCTTAAGTTTACACATATCGCGTCTGCCGATTTGCCTAAGTATACAGACGTTATTGATTTCCAGGTCTTGCCCAAAATTGAGATGTACTCAGATCCAACACTTCACGATTCTGCGCACTTGATTGGGACAATCACTCTTTTTGGTATGCCCTACGTTGTTGGAAAGACGGCTATTTCAGATTATCCTATCATCCAGACTTCAACAACCTCTGTAACCCCTAATGCCTTCAATGATGCCTTTTCAACAACAGATACCCCTAACGTAGCAGCGACTTTGATAGGAAATGTCCTTGCCAACGACACGCATAATGTTGAGGATGTGGTTTCTTCTGTAGTTACCCCCACAATTACCCTTCCTGCTGAGTATAGTGGATTGGGAAGCTTGGGCATTACCCCAGTGTCTTCCACAACAGATGTACTGGGGAATTCAGAATTGTCCGCCCTTGCTGCCAGTTTGGGCGTGGAAACCTCCCAGATCGCTCAGGCTTATGATATCACTCCAACCGGCGTCTTGGATAATGGATTCATTCTTACGGGGACTCACGAATCCCCTGCAAAGCTAGCCATTCTTAAAGACGGCAGTGTTTATCTCATTAAAAATGGAGCATTTGACTTCTTGCCTGCAGGAGAAAATGTAACATTTAGCTTTAACTATACCCTTCAGGATCCCATCTCCACCCCAGCGCAAACCTCAACCGCAAACGCAACCATCACTGTCACAGGCACGGACAATAATGACGTTCTTGTTGGAACAAGCGACAAGTCCCTTTCCGGAGGTGCGGGTGATAACGTCCTTTACCTGCTGGATGGAAAAGGCGGCGGAACCTTTTATAGTACAAGCCAAACTCTGAATAATTTTCTGGATCTGCAATACGCGGGTTCACCAACAGCGGGCATTACAGTCAACCTGGGCGCACCTGTGGCCACAGCCTCCGGCCCCTCAATTGGAACGGTGACTTTAAAAAACATCCAAAATGTCATTGGAAGCTCCGGCGATGACCTTTTTATCGCAGGAACTGGACCTGAATCTTTCGATGCTGGAGCCGGATCAAATACAATTGATTATAGTTACTCCACAACGGGCGTCGTTGTTAATCTCAGTAGCTCTGTAGTGGGTGTTGCTAATCAGACTATCAAATTTACTTCAGGATTTATCCTTTCAGGGGCAGTCTCTTCTGATACAGCGCTCATTGGAAACGGAGGACCCGTCGACACACTAAAAAACATTCAAAATGTGACTGGATCGCCTTACAGCGATGTCATTTTTGCTGGCGATGGAAATACCACTATTGAGGGAGGGGCGGGTAGCGACATTATTGAAGGCGGTTCAGGACAAGATAACACGAGTTACGCAGTTTGCAGCAAAAGGGTGGGAATCTAAGCGAAAGACATGAGTTTTGTTATTTCTCTAGAGATATCATGCTTAATAACATCCCACTGCTGCTGATAAAAAGAGAAGCCTCCAGCAAGTCGTCTTTTAAATCTTTGAATCCAAGCCGAAATGGCAAGAAATATATGATTTCTTTGGGCTCGTCCCGTGCGAGACTGACAGCGTTCAAGACCGCATGTTTGCTTTAATTCCCGATGATAAACTTCGATTTTCCAACGCGATTTCATGACCAGTTCAATATGATCACGAGAGGGATTATCCCTATTGGTTCCGATATAATCCGTGCGACCGTTTTTGGCAACAAACCGGAAAACAGTAATCCATCCATATCCGCGTAAGTGAACTTTCAGTCCTTCATCTGGAATGTCCAGCTTTTCAAGAGTTTCTCCACGATTCACTTTCCTGTTTTTCTTCAACCCCATCACCCATGTCCAGCCTATGGATTCAATGGCCTTCAGATTATTCAAGCTCGAGTACCAAGCGTCTGCAACCACGTCATCCGGATTTATCCCTCTGTCTTGAGCCAGCTTTAACATTTCCCTGAAATGGTCATTCTTGCTTTTGCCATCGCTGGCTTTATCATAAATACGATAATCAACAGGAATAGAGTCATGACTCCTCAGGCCATGCCATACCAAATTGACAAGACCTATCCCCGCAATAACATCATGGGCATTCCCAGAATACTGATAATGCACAAGCTCTATCTTCTCGCTCCGATTTTTATCCAAAATTGTATCGTCACATACTAAAAAACAAGGTTCTTTCTTGTTAATAAGAGATTGAGTAAGATTCCACACTCCGCTCGGACGCAATGCACTAGAACTCAACCATCGATTGACGCTGTCATGCGACAATGGAATCGGTGACACCTCCGAAAGTGCCAACCCTGAATAGCGCACACTGCTGGCTTGTAAAAATGAACGATAAAGTGATTTTGTGCATTTGTGTCGAGACATCATTTCTTCTCATTTAATAAATATTCCCTCTCACCTTATCTCTTCTCTCTTCTCCTGCAAACTGCGTAACTCGTGCATAAATACGATAATCAACAGGAATAGAGTCATGACTCCTCAGGCCATGCCATACCAAATTGACAAGACCTATCCCCGCAATAACATCATGGGCATTCCCAGAATACTGATAATGCACAAGCTCTATCTTCTCGCTCCGATTTTTATCCAAAATTGTATCGTCACATACTAAAAAACAAGGTTCTTTCTTGTTAATAAGAGATTGAGTAAGATTCCACACTCCGCTCGGACGCAATGCACTAGAACTCAACCATCGATTGACGCTGTCATGCGACAATGGAATCGGTGACACCTCCGAAAGTGCCAACCCTGAATAGCGCACACTGCTGGCTTGTAAAAATGAACGATAAAGTGATTTTGTGCATTTGTGTCGAGACATCATTTCTTCTCATTTAATAAATATTCCCTCTCACCTTATCTCTTCTCTCTTCTCCTGCAAACTGCGTAACTCGTGGATAACTTCGTTTATAACATGACCCAAATTGGGGGCTTGGGTGATGATTTTATTGACAGATTTCATTCTGGGGATATCCTTAAGTTTACACATATCGCGTCTGCCGATTTGCCTAAGTATACAGACGTTGTTGCTGGCATCTATCACAACGCCAAAATTCAGATGTTCTCAGATCCAACACTGCACGATTCTGCGCACTTGATTGGGACAATCACTCTTTTTGGTATTGCTGCTCAAATTGGAGTGATGGCTATTTCAGATTATCATATCTTCCAGACTTCAACAACCTCCTCTGTAACAACCTCCTCTGTAACCCCTAATGCCTTCAATGATGCCTTTTCAACAACAGATGCCCCTAACGTAGCAGCGACTTTGATAGGAAATGTCCTTGCCAACGACACGCATAATGTTGAGGACGTGGTTTCTTCTGTAGTTACCCCCACAATTACCCTTCCTGCTGAGTATAGTGGATTGGGAAGCTTGGTCATTACCCCAGTGTCTTCCACAACAGATGTACTGGGGAATTCAGAATTGTCCGCCTTTGCTGCCAGTTTGGGCGTGGAAACCTCCCAGATCGCTCAGGCTTATGATATCACTCCAACCAGCGTCTTGGATAATGGATTCATTCTTACGGGAACTCATGAAATCCCTGCAAAGCTAGCCATTCTTAAAGACGGCAGTGTTTATCTCATTAAAAATGGAGCTTTTGACTTCTTGCCTGCAGGAGAAAATGTAACATTTAGCTTTAACTATACCCTTCAGGATCCCATCTCCACCCCTGCGCAAACCTCAACCGCAAACGCAACCATCACTGTCACAGGCACGGACAATAATGACGTTCTTGTTGGAACAAGCGACAAGTCCCTTTCCGGAGGTGCGGGTGATAACGTCCTTTACCTGCTGGATGGAAAAGGCGGCGGAACCTTTTATAGTACAAGCCAAACTCTGAATAATTTTCTGGATCTGCAATACGCGGGTTCACCAACAGCGGGCATTACAGTCAACCTGGGCGCACCTGTGGCCACAGCCTCCGGCCCCTCAATTGGAACGGTGACTTTACAAAACATCCAAAATGTCATTGGAAGCTCCGGCGATGACCTTTTTATCGCAGGAACTGGACCTGAATCTTTCGATGGTGGAGCCGGATCAAATACAATTGATTATAGTTACTCCACAACGGGCGTCGTTGTTAACCTCAGTAGCTCTGTAATAGGTAAGACTAATCAGACTATCACATTTACTTCAGGATTTATCCTTTCAGGGGCTGTCTCTTCTGATACAGCGCTCATTGGAAACGGAGGCCCCGTCGACACACTAAAAAATATTCAAAACGTCACTGGATCATCCCACGATGATGTCATTTTTGCTGGCGATGGAAATACCACTATTGAGGGAGGGGCGGGTAGCGACATTATTGAAGGCGGTTCAGGACAAGATACCTTCATTTATAACATGACCCAAATTGGTGGCTTGGGTGATGATTTTATTGACAGATTTCATTCTGGGGATATCCTTAAGTTTACACATATCGCGTCTGCCGATTTGCCTAAGTATACAGACGTTGTTCCTGGAATCCCGAGCACTCAAACTGGATCTCTCAGCACCT
The DNA here is from genome assembly GCF_035607555.1 of Candidatus Bealeia paramacronuclearis. Lineage (NCBI taxonomy): Bacteria > Pseudomonadati > Pseudomonadota > Alphaproteobacteria > Holosporales > Holosporaceae > Candidatus Bealeia > Candidatus Bealeia paramacronuclearis. The sequence goes on from NZ_JAVHWZ010000002.1 coordinate 438,823, forward strand.
TAATTGAGATGTACTCAGATCCAACACTTCACGATCCTGCGCACCGGATTGGGACAATCACTCTTTTTAGTATACCCTACGTTGGTGGAAAGGCGGCTATTTCAGATTATCCTATCATCCAGACTTCAACAACCTCCTCTTTAACCCCTCATGCCTTCAATGATGCCTTTTCAACAACAGATGCCCCTAACGTAGCAGCGACTTTGATAGGAAATGTCCTTGCCAACGACACGCATAATGTTGAGGACGTGGTTTCTTCTGTAGTTACCCCCACAATTACCCTTCCTGCTGAGTATAGTGGATTGGGAAGTTTGGACATTACGCCAGTCTCTTCTTCAGCAGATGGAATGGGGAATTCAGAATTGTCCGCCTTTGCTGCCAGTCTGGGTGTGAATACCTCTCAGATCTCTCAGGCTTATGATATCACTCCAACCGGCGTCTTGGATAATGGATTCATTCTTACGGGAACTCATGAAATCCCTGCAAAGCTGGCCATTCTTACAGATGGCAGTGTTTATCTCATTAAAAACGCAGCATTTGACTTCTTGCCTGCAGGAGAAAATTTAACACTTAGTTTTGGCTATACCCTTCAGGATTCCGCCTCCAGCACGCCGCAGACAGCAACGGCAACCATCACTGTCACAGGAACGGATAATAATGACGTTCTTGTGGGTCAAAGTGGTGTTCAGGACACCTTTGTTTATAATCTTTCGGGGCCGGTCGGCGTAACAATTTCTAACTTTGGAAAGGATGTAATTACTAACTTTAATGCAGGAGGGGTCTTAGATACAATTCAATTCAATGATCCTGGAGGAGCTTATGTAGCCAGCTTCTCGTTGGCGGCTAATAAACATTATGCAATCTTTCAAACCTTAGGTTTTAATATTTCGTCGGATCCACATGACAATGCGATCATTAATACGCCTTTAGGCACTATCGACCTCGGTTCCGCGGTTCCTTATGCAGGATCTAGCTTCGCTGACTACATTACGACATTCAAGCAAGGGGCAGGTAACGTAACAGACTTCCTCACTATTGCCGCTAATCATGCCCCCCAAATCACCCCCGGTGTCCAACCTTCGGTGTCGCTTTCTCCCGCAACACCTACTGGAGAAAATGCTAAAATTGATTTTACAGGCCTCTTTTACGATCCCGATCCTTCGGATTCCATTGCTCAATATAATGTTAACTTTGGAGATGGCGTCTTGACGCATTTGCAAGCACCCTCGGTGGCCCCCTCCACTATATTTCACACTTACTCAACAAGCGGAGATTACACCCTTACAATCACGGCCATAGACACCCATAACGCCCAGACAACCGACACACTGACGAACTTTGTGCATGTGATTGTTTGAGAGTTTCTGGGGATTCTGTGTGTGAAAACTCATTCCTCACTGTTTTCCCTTTAACTTAAAAATGTCTTAGACATCCCTAACCTCAAAGTCGAAAGCACCTACAATACTTCTCATTTTTCGCCAAAACACAAAGAATTCTTCAAAAGCCTTTTTAATAAAAATTCTGAGATCGCGTGGGACTCTCTAAAAAACCTCATGAAAACAGCTTTTAAGGGAAAGATCTATGGAACAAGCGGTTCTTCACGCCAATTTGCCGTATTCCTCAAAAAAGGGGAAAAGGGGACAATTGAATTCGTGGAGGACTTGAAATTCAATCACCTTAGGTCTCAGATCAGCACAAAAGGAAAGGTTCAGCGTTTAGTCGTGGAGGATCTAAGGAGGGAACGCGTTTTCTCTATCCCGCTCTCAAAGAACTCCTTAAAGAAGCCCTTACAAGAAATAACTTCACGCCTGAAAAGTTTGGTTGGTAATCCTGATCCAATAGAAAGTGCGTCAAGCACATGGAAGTTTTAATATCTCCTTTTTCAAAGATTTAAGGCAATTAAATAAATATAGATAAGAATAGATAAGAAAGAATCTAGGTATTTTTTCAAGACATCAGGATCGGAGAGGTGGCGAAGAAGAAGCAGGAAAAGGCCTTTCCAGTGATTTTGCTTCTTTGAGAATCCACTTTAAGACAGCGACATTGCTGACTTTAAGAAGTTTTCCAACCCTCCCAAAGTTCGCGTTTCCCAATGCATACAAAAGGATTGCCAGGCAAATACTGATCAGGCACAGAACAAAAAACATCCATTATTCACATAAAGTTAAACTATTTATAATTTAAATTTATCATTATTTAATTATATTTTTACATATTTATTGTAAATATTGGTTGATTTTCATGGGCAAATACCAAGGAGATTTATCATGCCTCAAATTTTCAAAATGATTCCTTCCGTTTTGATCCTCTCAGTTGGATTTATTTTTTCTGGAGAAGTCTTGAATGCAAATAATCCTAAAAATCTTAAAGATGAAAATTCAATTTCCATTACATCCACAATACCTGAAAAAAAACATATTGTTTTGGAAGAACAGGAATCGCTTATCAAAGCAGAACATCCTCAATGCAAACTTTCACTCTCTGAAAAGGCGGAATATAATCTTCGCGGAATTGCTCTTTTTTCAGGAAAAAGCGCTTTCAGTCGCCTCATAAAAAGGTTCACCCAAAGTGATTATTCCCATGTGGGAGTTGTGTTTTCAAAAGCGGGGGAAAATCCTGACGATGAAAGTGCGTGGCGTTTTTTTGAAGCAACGATTTCCCCCAAAGATATCATTCTGGAACGTCACTTTCCTCATGTGCGACTCTCACCTTGGACACAAGTTGTTGAACATTATGATGGCAGCGTTTTTTTAAGAACATTTAAGTTCGAAAATGACAATACACCCCCCTCTCAAGCCGTGACTCAATTTGTCGAAAAATTTAATGGAAGGCCTTATGAAAAGCATCTCACGGAATTGATTAGGGCCGCTTATGGCTCTAATAAAAAGGTCGATTTGAGTTCTGTATTTTGTAGTGAACTTACAGCCGAAATGTTCATGGAATTGGGACTCATGCCCCCCTCCAATGCGAACAACTACGTACCAAAACACTTTTCAACGGAATCCTCTATCAAATTAGTTGGCGCCAGTCTCAGCCGTGAGATGATTGTTAAAAAAGCAAAACAAAGCCGTTGGTGCTGTATTTTATAGACTCAATTGGCTTTGGAACATAAAAATCCAAAACCTTTTGTAAAATGATATTTTAAAATTCACGTGCATTGATAAGTTGAATTCTCGCCTTCCAACGCACCTGAAACTTCCTCTCAATTCCCTCTGTCTTTGAGGGTGCCTAACTCAATGATTCCTTTAATGATCATACCTTAAGAGCAAGGCCAGGGCCACCTCATGAAAAAAAAATAGCTAAGAGATAGAAAAAATGAGAGCCTACCTGAAAAAAACAGGAGGTAGAAATGGGAATAGAAGTTGAAATTAGTTTTTTAGATCATTTTAAAGATATAGAAGATCCAAGGTCTGAGCGTAATCGAGACTACACAATGTCAGAAATACGCCTTGTCACTCTGTGCGCTGTAATATCTGGAGCAGAAGGATGGCAGGATGTTGAAGACTTTGGAAAGGCAAAGATTGACTACCTTCGTCAATTCTTACCTTACAAGAACGGAATTCCCAGCGATGATACCTATCGTCGATTTTTTAGAGCAATAGATCCCAAGGAATTTCAAGAGCTGTTTCGAAGTTGGGTCGAAAGTCTTAAATCTCAAATGCAAAAGAAAGTTATTGCTATCGATGGAAAATCATCACGGCATAGCTTTGATGAGGGAACTGATATGTTACATATGGTTAGCGCTTATGCGTCAGAAGCCAGATTGGTGTTAGCGCAGGAAAAAGTCTCAGAAAAAAGCAATGAAATCACAGCGATTCCTAAGCTTTTGGAATGGTTAGACCTGAGAGGAACAACAGTCACCATTGATGCAATGGGATGTCAATATGACATTGCCGATCAAATCATTCAGAAAGAGGGAAACTATATTTTTTCTTTAAAAGGAAATCAGGGAACTCTTTGCGAAGATGTAACAACCTGCTTGAGTGATAGCGAATTGAAAACAATTAACAATATCAGCTCTTTTAAGGATTACGATAAAGGTCATGGCCGCCTTGAGACAAGGCAATGTTGGGTCACACATGATGTGGCCTGGCTGCGAGAGCGGCATCCTCATTGGAGCTCAATTCATAGTATCATTCGTATTGATTCTAAACGAGAAACCAAAGATAAAACCACTTACGAAACACGATATTATATCTCTTCTCTCCAAGAAACTCCTCAGAAGGTCCTGGGGGCTATTCGAAGTCATTGGGAGATAGAAAATAATCTTCATTGGGTTTTAGACATGTCTTTTGGAGAAGATCAATCTCGCATCAGGAAAGAAAACGCCCCTCAAGTTATGGCTATTATTCGACATATGGCTTTAAATCTTTTACAGCTTACCAAAGATAAAATGAAGCGTCAGTCTATTAAAAGGCTTAGAAAAATGGCCGGTTGGGATGACAACATCCTTTCCAATATCCTCACTCAAAAATTTTCATGAGGTGGCCCTGCCAGATTCCCGGTTCTAGTTTTTTCCCAAGATCCGATACGTTTTTTGTACTCTTCACTGGCGTTTTCAAAGCAAAAAACTTCTCCGCCGGGTTTGACAGCACTGACAATCGATGAAAAATTCAACGTCGCAAAAAGGAAAAAAAGATACGAAAAAAAGATACGTAATTTCAAAACAAATCTCCTGAACAATAAAGAGAATAACAGATTTTGAAAGGTATAAGTGGATTACTAGCTTGCTGTCAACATGGCTGAAAAAGAGTGAATACTTATTCCCGCCAGTATTTTCCAACCCAAGGGGCGGGACGAGTATATTTCCTAAGACTTCCAAAAAATCCACCATGAATGGCTTCGGGCGGATTGGGAAGACCATGAAAGACCACAATCTTACACCCCATCGGAAGCACCGGCGCTTTAAAATAGCGCATCAGACCACCCGGGATACAATGACGTTTAAAACTTTGACACCACGCCTCAGGCCAAAAATCGATATCCCCAATTTTTTTCGATAAAAAAATTTGCTCGTTATGATAGGCTTTTAAAACGCTGTCCATTTCATGGGTATAGGTCTCAAGAACGTCTTTATGCGCCCCAATTTCAAAGCAATAAACCGATGAATTTCCAATACCTTGACCCGCCTGGGTCCAATTTTCAATGATGGAAAATTTAGGAGAATACGTGAAAAAGTCATCAATTGAATCCACAATCACGATATCCAAATCCAGAAAAAGTGTCTTCCCCTTGAGATCTCCCAACTTTTGCGAAAACATACCTAATTTTCGCCAAGGAGAGACATCATAAGACTCTGGCACCGTAATAGCCGGCATAGGGAAAACTTCAATATCAGGGCGCAATCCTTCAGGCTCGTCCGTCAGACACACAAAACGGTGGGGTAACGAGAGGTTTCGCTTAACCATGCCTTTTAAAACATTCACGTACTCGGAGGGATATTTCTCCCCCCACTTCATGCAAACCACATTAACGACTTCTGACATTGCGCCCCCTTACAAAAGCTCTTCATAAACGCCTAATGTTTTACGGCACATTTTCTCTAATGAAAAGCGTTGAATCACAGATTCTCGCGCAAGCATCTGCATTTTTTGCCAAGCGTCCTGAGGAAGCGCAAAAGCTTCCTCTATGACTTGCGCTAAAGCTTCAGGATCTTGGGGAGGCACGTACCAACCGGTCAAGCCTTCTTGAATAATCTCAAGAGCGCCGCCATGACGCGTTCCCACAACAGGTCGTCCCATCGCAAGTGCTTCTGCCATCACACGCCCAAACCCCTCCGGATCAGTTGATGTTGAAATAACCAGATCCGAAAGAAGAAAAGCTGCAGGCATATCCTCACAATGCCCTACGAATTTTACGCGACCTTGAATATCTAGATCTTGAACGAGTTTTTCGAGCTCTTGACGATATCCCGTGCGTCCCTGATCTGATCCTACAAGCACCACAGTCATTTTTGCGGATTTCAAAAGGGAAAGTGCGCGAATGAGGACTTCTTGTCCCTTCCAACGGGTGAGACGCGCGGGCAACAAAATGACTTTATGGTCTTCGGAAATATTCCATTCAGCCCTCAAATTTTTCAGTTTTTGAGCTGTAATTTTATAGGGATTAAACAAATCCAAATCAACTGCTCTTTGCACGATCCTTAAATTTTCAGGATGAAACCAGGAAGCATTTCCATATTCTTTGAGAATGTGAGCTGCCACAAATTCAGAAATTGCAATAACGCGATCGCCCTTGGCCATGACCGAATTATAAAATCTCTTCAAGACATTCTGAGCATTATAAGGAGCATGATAGGTCGTCACCAAAGGAATATGAGCTTGACGTGCGGCCTTATAAACGCTCCATGCGGGAGCCCGAGATCTTACATGAACAATATCAATGCGCTCCATCTCCAAAATATGCCTCAGTTTTCTCACGTTCCGCGCAATCGTGATGGGATTTCTAGGCTCTAAATTCAGAGGAATATGTCTTGCGCCATAGCTCTCGAGCCTTTCTACAAGAGGGCCTCCGGATGAGGCCACAAAGGCTTCTCCCCCTGCATTTTGAATGGCGCGGGCAATCTGAAGTGTTCCTATTTCAACCCCTCCGCTTTTAAGGGCTGGCAACACTTGCAATATCCGAGGCGCCTCACGAAATTTGGAAATTTCTTGACGCACACGATAGGGAGACAAATCCAATGACACCGCCTGAGGAACCTTTCTAATGGACACTATTTATAAAATTTCTAGCCTATTTAGTCCTACCTCAAAAGGAGAAAAAATAAGAATGAGAGGAAATACCTTTTAAAGAGGAGAAAATCCAAACCGACATCCTCAAAACCAGAACTTTTTTCACTTTTCCTGAATGACTAATTAATGGTAGATTTTTATTTAAATAAGGGGGCAATTAATAATGAATAAGCTATTTGGATTTTTTCTCATTTTCAACTTTTCATCTGCCGTTTTAGGAACATGTAACACAGACAGCTTTTGTACATGTACAACACCTTGCTCAGGTGACACTTATGGATATGACATTTGCGTTGCAGATTGTATAAAAGAATATCCTGGCTGCTCAGCAAGCGTTAAATGCTCGGGGGCCAGCGATGACTACCTCTTAAGCATAAAAAATGAATCTGATGAGCAATTTAAGATTGCTTATAATTATGAGGCTTCAGAGTGTTTTAAAGAAAAAGATTTTATTTCCCCGAGCCCCTTAATTCTGCCCCCGCATAATCAGGCACCTCGCCTCACAGCAAAAGGCGCCATTTGCTTTAATCCTTTCAATCTCATTAAAAAAAGGACACTTTCCCTCTCCATTACGATGAGCTCTACTGGAAGCAGTGCATTATGTAAATTTGGTATGTATGAGGATACGCAGGGAACAGTCTGTACAATTGAGGGGCATGATGTAGTCTACGCCTATAAAGATTCAGACCAAATAGGCAGTGCTACAATTGGCAAGAATCCAATCAACCCAAAACCACAAAATATCAATTTTACATTTGAAAACAATTCCAGCTATCCCATTACTATAACGCCAGCAGACACGGGTACCTGTTGGACAGTTGGCACAGGGGAAGGAGGGTTGAGAACGTTTACTATCGACAAAACCAATCATAACCCTATGGGAGAGTTTATAACTTCAATTGACACTACCGGGACTTGTTTGAAGGAGCCCTCCAATCTCAATATTAAATTTTCATCTGACCTTGATTCTGCGCCTGTAACATTCATGCTCTCAGGGGAAAGCTTAAGTACTGATCCTCTTGCAGCAACTATTGGGGACAAAATTAATGTTGAGTTTTCTTACAAGGGAAATGTGGCAACAGTGACATTTAGCGATAAGACGTAAGCATCATTTAAGCCTTAATGTTCATCTTTAATTGAGGATTGTTCGCACAATTCATCACAACCAGAAACAGAACAATGCTCACAAGCATTTCCATTATCAATAAAACTTTTACTGCTGTCAAAAAATGAAGAGCAAGGATAGCATTGCGCATAATCCTCGAGTCTTTTTGGATTTTGAGTGCACTGACATTCCCACAACTCATCAGAACGCTGATAACAAGAATGGATCTCAGAATCATGAGGTCTATAAGGGCACGCAATTTTTGCAAGAGAAAAACATGCGCACGTCCCTATAAAAAAAGAAGCGGTTGCCACAAAAAATAGGCACTTATTGTGAGTGAACCTATAATTTGAGCTTTGAATAAGTTGCTGACGGTGCAATGAAACTCTCCCTTTTTTAAGGAGTGTGCCATAAGATTCTCTCCCCCACAAATGAATTTCAGTGTCCCCTCTTCCATCAAAGTCATTGTAAACATAACTCAGCTCATGCAAAATTCCCTTAAAGAATAAAAACTATTAAGAGGGGAATTCACGATGAACCGTAAGATTTTATTAGGCTTTTTTATCTCATTCACATTTTTGAATACGGCTCTCTTTGGCGTTCTGCGCACGCCCTCTGAAGAAGACACCATGGAGGAATTGATAAATTCTTACGTCACACCCACAAAAAAGATTGAAAACACAATTTCAGATATGACGAGTCTTGTGATTCATCTTAAGAAAAAGACGGAAACACCCAACCCCATTACGCTTGAGGAATTATTCCGACTGGAAAGACAAAATCAATGGGGGCACCGTATATTAATTACGCCTGATCGCCTTCTTTTTCAAATAGCTAGCTATAAAAATGCAAAAAGTCCGGAGGAACTTGCCATTGTGAGTGCTGCTCAATCTGCGTGGGCGCATCGGCCGTTTTGCATTAATGGAGGAAATGCTAAAGAACATCTCGAATTGTTTTTTGAACACCACTTTTTAACTTATCTCGTGTTGGGGCCAGGGCTCGAACTTCATCCAGAGTATTTCAACATCCTTTTCTCAAGACAATTAACGGGTTTTGGTTATTATAATGTGAAAAAAAATCCCCTTATGAATCCGCTTTCACCCCATACCTTTGCTTTTAAAACATCAGCAAACACACTGAGATATTTTTCAGTTAACTCATCTCCGTTTTTTAAGGCCACTGATCTTAAGTCCCTTCCTTTCGTCGTTCACACACTCTCTATTTCCAATCAAATTGATATTACTTGGGAAGTACTGAATAGCACGCTCTCACCTATACTGAAGTCGCTTACCATTCTTTACAACGCGCAAATGGTAACTCAAATGCCTACTATGAAGTGGCCCTCAAAGCTCGCATCCTTACAAATTTCCTATCCCCCCCTTAAGGGAGACACTTTGGCCTCGCTCCCGCAGTCCCTTCAGTCATTAACAATTGAGGATGCCAACAAACTGACGTCAGAAGATATGAAATATTTACCATCAGATCTGATCTCTTTGCGACTGAAAAATTGCAAACGGTTGGGCGGTCATTTTGTGGAGGGCCTTAATTCAAAAATTGAATATCTTGAGATTAATAATTGCCCTGGAACTGTAAAAGAGGACCTCAAACTCTTTACGTCTTCATCACATTCAAAGCGAAAACTCCTTTGGATAGAAGAAGGAACCTATGAATAATATCATTTGAAAGAGGCTGAATTGTGGAAATTTTCTATTTCTCATGAGATGTGTTTATTTCCCTTAAGAAACAGATCTTGCCACATTAGATCAATTCCTTTAAGATTTTACAATTGTTTACTCCCTATTCATCAGCTTGAAAGATTTTATTTTGAATAAATTATTACTTTCAATCTTCTTAATTTTTCTTCTTACTATTGTACCCGCCAATGCTATAAAAACCTTTGATGATTTACCAGAAGATACAAATCTGGAGATTGCAGGAAAGCTTGTGGAAACGGGCTCTTACAACTCCCTTCTGAATTGGAGTCGCACTTCAAAAAAATGGAATAAGTTGGTTAAAAATGAAAAGCTTTGGAAAGAGACTTTATCTAAAAACCAGCTAAAACTCGCAGCATCCCTCAAAAAAAATCCCGCACTCTTTTGTCGAGAAAACCTTGAAGATCCCATCCTCTTTGTGATCGACAATCAAACAGGGATCGAAGAATTCGATATTAACCTGAGCTTTAGCTATGGTGGATATGAGAAAGCCATTCAATCTTACTATGATAAAAATATCTATCTGGGAACAACTTTTTCCAATCAGTTTGAAAGAAATGTTGTTTTTTCGAAAAAGGGAAACCTTGTCATTTTACGTCAAAGTGAATTTCAACTTCTCACATCTTGGAGTAGGAGCTTTTCTCATATTCCTGTAAATTTTTCCGTTCAGAGAATAGACAAACCACAGTTTCAATTTCAAGGCTGGGATGAGTACAACACGGATCCCAGTCGATTTGTAAGAGACGGTGTGGAAATTAAAAACGATGACAGTATGCTTTCTTACAGTAAATTGACTTTGAAAGTTTATGGTTGGGGTCCGCGTCTTTATACGCTAAGAGACAAATGGGATCATATAAAGGATTTATTTCTCCAGGCCTCTGGGAAATCAATTCCTTTTTTAAAATATGCCAAGGAAAACGTAAAAAAAGATATGCCTAAAGAATGGATCAAAGAAGATCTCAAACAATGGCGTGTAACCCCTAACGTGATACATGCTCTTTTTTCCTTAGAAGCCGAAACAGATTGGTTAAAAAAATAAGCATGAAAAAACTCATTCTCGCCACCCACAACGGGGGCAAAGTTCAAGAACTGCAATTACTTTTGAAGCCTATTGGAATTGAAGTTCTCTCTTCAAAAGATTTCAATTTAATTGAACCCATTGAGGATGGTGAGACGTTTGAGGCCAATGCGCTCATTAAAGCCAAATCTGTTTTTGAGGCTACGGGAATTTCTACTTTGGCAGATGATTCTGGGCTTATGGTCTCCTGTTTGGACGGCCGGCCTGGTGTGTATTCGGCCAATTGGTTAGGACCTCAAAAAGATCCCCTAGTCGCCATGGCTCGCCTTCAAAAAGAAGTTGCCGACTCTCAAAATCTTACCGCAAAATTTGTAACCGTCCTTGCTTTTTTAAATGGCGGAGCTCCTGACTTTTTCAAAGGAGAATGTGTGGGGACTTTAACGTTTCCACCACGGGGAGATCAAGGTTTTGGATTTGATCCCGTCTTTATTCCCGAGGGAGAAACTCGTACTTTTGCGCAAATGACAAAACTTGAGAAAATGGCCATTTCCCATCGAGGAAAAGCGCTTCACGCCTTTTTGGAATTTTTGAAAAATGGATAAACGTCCTCTTGGTGTTTATATTCATTGGCCTTATTGCATTTCAAAGTGTCCCTATTGTGATTTTAATAGTTATGTAGGCGCCGAGGCTAATCGTACCAAAATGCGTGAGGCTTATCTGAAGGCATTGGAGTCTGCTTTTCAAGACACTCCCAATCATACGCTCCAAACCATTTTCTTTGGGGGGGGAACACCCTCACTGATGCCGCCGGAACTAACGCGAGATTTAATCGAAAAAGCCAAGTCTTTGTGGGGACAAAATCACGAGATCGAAATCACTTTAGAAGCCAATCCGGCAACCGTTGATCAAGACCGATTCTTGGCATTTGAAAAGGCCGGCATCAATCGTCTCTCTTTGGGCATTCAATCTTTGGACGAGAATGTCCTGAAATTTTTAGGACGTCGCCATTCAAAAGAAGAGGCGCTTGAAGCCATCACATTAGCGCGCGGGATTTTCCCACGCTATTCCTTCGATCTCATCTATGCTTATAAAGACCAAACATTAGAATCGTGGGAGACCATGCTTCGTCGGGGACTCGAATTGGCAGGAGGTCATATCTCCCTTTATCAACTTACAATTGAGCCAGGCACGGCGTTTTATGCCCGGACACAAAGAGGAGAAATTCTGAACGTTCAGAATGATTTGGGCGCAGAACTTTATGAAATGACTGGCGAAATATTAAAAGATGAGGGCTACTCTGGCTATGAAATTTCCAATTATGCAAAAGCGGGACATGAAAGTCAGCACAACCTAATTTATTGGCGCTATCAAGATTACGTCGGAATAGGCCCAGGCGCTCATGGGCGCTACAAAAACCTTGAGGGGCAAAAGATGGGAACCCAATCTCTTCGCGGTCCTGACGCATGGATCGAGTCCGTCCTTCACAATGGCCACGGGTTTCAATCGACAGAAAAACTCTCTCCCCAAAACCAAGCTACCGAAATGATCATGATGGGCCTTCGTCTTGAAAACGGTATCGATTTTAACCATTTTGAAGCAGAAGTGGGAACAAAGCTAAAAGATTTTCTAAACCCAAAAAAAATGGAGGTACTTATCGCAGAAGGTTATCTTTCTTCTCACGAAGATACACTCAAACTCCATCCTAAAGGGCGCCGAAACCTCAATGCAATTTTGCAATATTTTTTGTAATTGTGTCACACAAGACAATCTGATTCAGGCCAAACAAGACTGAGGCTCAAAGCCCACTTCATCATCCCAATGAGGATATCAAGGATTTTCCAGGCAACAGGCTTGGCAAAGAGGGGCTCCAAGGCTCTTGCACCATACCCTAAGGCAAAAAACCACAGAAATGAAGCCGTGACGGCTCCATAGCCAAACCACAACCTCTCCTCATTTCCAAACTGGGCACTAATGCTCCCCAACAAAACCACAGTGTCCAGATAAACGTGAGGATTGAGATATGTGAACGCAAAAAGGGAAAGAATCACCTCACGATAATGAGGTGCAATTTGATGCATGTCCACTTGAAGCGAGGAAGATCTCCATGCCGACCGGAAAGATTTGAAGCCATAGTACGCCAAAAAAATCGCACCACCCCATTTGGCAACAGGAAGCAATCCCTCAATTGAGAGGATCAACTGCCCAAATCCACCCACACCAAGCCCTACCAAAATGGCATCCGAAAAAGCACAAAACAACACCGTCAAGAGGACATGTTGTTTGAGAATTCCTTGTTTAAGAACAAATGCATTTTGGGCGCCAATGGCCATAATCAGCCCCGCACTTATTCCACATCCTATCCAATACGATGACATCACCACACCTTCCTTGTTCGACCTTCACAGATTTACTGGATTTTTAAACTGTGGTGAAGTATATAAAATCATGTTTTTCGTAACCTGAGTTTTTGAAATGGCTATCCCTCAATCCGAACTTGAAAAATTATTGAACATTGCCTTTCCAAACTCTCAAATTCTCGTCCAAGATTTAATGGGCGATCAAGACCATTATAAGGCCACCATTGTCTCGGATTTATTCCAGGGCAAAAGTCGTTTGCAACAACACCAGATGGTGTACCGCGCTTTAGGAGACGTAATGGTCTCAACACTACATGCGTTAACATTGGACACAAAAGTCCCCAGCGAAGGATCCAAAAGATGACTGAAAACCCAATTTTTGCCGAAATTCAAAATACCATTTCTGCTCATGATATTGTTCTTTATATGAAGGGCAATGCCAAATTTCCCATGTGCGGTTTTTCAGGAACCGTGATCCAAATCCTTAAAAACTTAGATGTACCCTTTTACGATGTGGACGTCCTCCAATCCCCTGAGATTCGCGAAGGTATCAAGGCATTCACCCAATGGCCCACTATTCCTCAACTCTATATCAAAGGAGAATTTGTGGGCGGTTGTGACATTGTTCGTGAGATGTTTGAAACAGGTGAATTACAAACACTTCTTAAAGAAAAAGGCGTTGTGAAAGCGTGAGTGGTCTTTGGTTTTTAAATATTTTAAAACCTACCAATAGCTATAACTACTCCTTAGATTCACCGTCCACGAAAACAACAATTTCATCTGGATGACCATAACCCAAAAGATGGCGAACTTGTTTTTCTAAAAGATCCCGATCGATACTTTCGGGACGCAGTCTTTTGACTTTTTCCTCAAGGGCTAAACGTTCGGCATTTAAAGTTTTATATTCACCTTGGATCATCTCGAGTTTTTGAGTAAGTTTAAAATAAGACCAAAGCCCACGGTCCCCTTCTAAAGAATGGTAAATAAAATAGCTAATAACAGTTATTCCCAAAAGAGGGCCAACTGCCTTTAAAAGATGCCTTCGAAGATCGCGGGTTTCTAAAATCATAATACTAATTTAAACAAAATTAAGACAAATTTGCAATATATTCCTGACCAATCGGTCATTAATCGTATTAATTAACTGATTCGAGAGAAAAAATAAAGTAGTTTTTCCCTGGAATTAGGAAGTGCGATTGGTGGTGAATTAATTGCTGCACTGGTCCCAAAGTTTAAAACAGGCCTTTTGCTCACGTATTTTCTTAGATTCGCAGCTTTGGCTTTTTGTTCTTTCAATACAATTATTTAAAATGCGATCACATGTCGTCATCTTCGTGCATACATCAATAGGTATTGTGCCTGTTATCGCCTCAGGATTTGGAGCCACGATGGCATTAGCTTTTGGACCCACAAAAAGACTGAGAAGCATAATAAAAGACCATTGCATAATTGAGGGATGAGGAGAGAAAGGATATACTGAGGAAAGTCCGAAAAGCAGGAGTGATCGAAAATGTCCTTTTTAAATCGTGAAGCCAGAGAGCGTTTAAAGAACAGTCAACTTATCCAAGCTTTTAGCCTTATCGACTGGGAGAGTGTAAAGCAAAATATGGGGAAACTAGGAAGATCTGGCTATGGCCCCAATGGGTACGTACCAGTCAATTTACTGAAGGCGTTGATTTTGCAGGCTTGGCATAGCTTAAGCGATGAGGGGTTGGAAGAAGCCTTGAGGGTTCGGTTGGACTTTATGGTCATCACGGGGTTGGAAAAGGTGCCTGATCATACGACGCTCTGTCGATTTCGCAACTTGTTGATCAGTCAAAACCTTTGGGAATACCTCCTTGCAATGATCAATTATCAACTAGAACAAAAGGGATTAAAAGTGAAAGAATCCCAAGGAGCGATTATAGATGCGACGCTTATCGAATCAGCGGCACGTCCTCGGAAAGAAATGGAGGGGATGGCTGTTGATCGTGAAGAAGACAAGGAATATGCTGTTGAAGAGCAGGTAACCCTTTCCAAAGATCCAGATGCCACATGGCTTAAGAAGGGGAAACGGAGCTATTTTGGGTACAAAGGCTTTATGGTCATTGACCAGGAGGACGGATATATTGATCAGGTTCACGTGACGCCTGCGCATGTCTCTGAAGTGAGAGAGTTGGAAGAGGTTGTGAAGAAGCGTCGAGATAAGAGGCTTTATGGAGACAAAGGGTATGCTTCCCAAGGAAACAAAGACTTGCTGAGGTCTAAGGGGATTAAGAACGGGTTGATGGAGAAAGCGAAAAGAAATAAGCCCTTAACCCATTGGCAAAAAGTATTTAACCGGATGATTTCGAAGATTCGATATAGGGTGGAACAAGGATTTGGAACCTTAAAACGAAAATTCAAATTCACGAGAGCATCCTATTTTACAACACCCAAAGTTCAAGGACAAATGGCCCTAAAAGCCATAGCCTTTAACCTCTTAAAGGCCACAAATAAGGTTGCTTATGGATAAATCAGGCGAGTTAAGTGAGTATTTGAGCAAAAAAAGAACAAAGAGACGAAGAAAAATATCATCCCCCTCAATTTAAAAAACTCAAAAATTAGCTTTTCAGGACCTCAGTTGGAATTTTTATTAATTATGCAATGGCCTTAATAAAAATTATTTTATGAGACATGATAAAAATTCCTTTCTTTTTTATAATTTTAGAATACAAAAAAATTATTAAAAAAATATTAACGTTAGCAATGATTCCCCGCATTTCATAAGATTAATGCCAGAGAAAAAATAAAGCAATTTTCGATATACTCTTGCGAACGAATGGAGCTCACGTCTTGGGTTAAGAAAACTCCGCCTTCACTTTCATAAAATTTTTGAGCGTTCACATTGTCCTTAAAGACCCATATGATGAAATGGATTTTGTGACTTTTTAAAAACCACTTACGACACCCTTTGAAGAAACTCTTTCCAATTCCACGACCTTGAAATTCATCTAAAATCTAAATAGCATGAATCTCACCCATTCTCGAAAGATCGCGGTTTAATGACTCTAAGGCAGAAGATTTTCGTGCGGGTCCCGCGCTACAAAATCCAATAATTTTCTCACTTTGAATTGCCACCAAATGCAGAATTTCATTCTGCTGGAGAAGCCTCTCCCAAAGCAAAATCCGACCATTAAGTTCGAGCGCATCCAAATACGCCTGATCTACAACACCTTTATAGGAGGATTGCCAGGTTTCAATATGTACTGTAGCGATGTCTTTCGCATCGATAATTTGAGCTTCTCGAATCACAAAATCCATTTTCTCCTCTCAAAGCTTGAAAGACAAAGAATATAACAATACTCTAGAAAATAGAAACCATTCAAGGAAACCATTATGTCTCATCCGCGTGCCCACGCCCCGCTATTCCAAATTCAGCCGTTTACAACTTCTGGGCACAATGCCTCCAATGCGTCTCCCACGATTGACCTCACGACTAACGAAGAAACGTTGGGCCCCAGCCCTCGAGTCTTAGATGCCTATCAAAATTTCTCGACTTGTCTTCACCACTATCCCGATGTCACAGCACAAGATCTTCGCAAAGCCATAGCACGTCAGTATGGCATTCCTTTTGAGAATCTTATTTGCGGGAATGGATCTGAGGAGTTTTTGTATGCGCTGCCCCGTGCGTTTTGTGCATTTGGAGATGAAGTTATTTTTTCAAAAGGGAGTTTCCCCGTTTATAAAATTGCAACACAATGCGTGAGCGCCATTCCCGTTGAAACGGCACCCCAAGATTTTCGCATTGATATTGAAGCCATATTAAAAGCAATTACGCCCCGCACAAAACTCATTTTTATTGATAATCCCGGAAATCCTTATAGTACCTATCTTCGCCAGGATGAGATTGAAAAATTAATTGAGAATACGCCCCCCTCAATTGTGATCGCGCTAGATGGGGCTTATTCAGAATATGTAACAGCGCGTGATTTTACTTCAGGGCTTGAGTTCGTCAAAACCCATCCCAATGTTATCATTTTGCGCACCTTTTCCAAGTTCTATGGATTAGCCGGCTTGAGAGTCGGATGGGCTTATGGAAGCGTCCACCTGATTGAACCTTTATTGCGACTTAAAGCCCCTTTTAATGTGGGAACTTTAGCACAAAGATTTGCGATCATCGCCCTTCAAGATCAAGAGCACGCGATAAAAGTCAGAACCACAAATCATCAAAGACGGACTCATCTTAAAAATGAACTCGAAACTTTGGGGTTTGATGTCCCCGAATCCCAATGCAATTTTTTATCCCCCGGGTTGGTATCCCAAGAAAAAATAAAAGACCTTGTTGAGTTTTTATTTCATGAGGGCATTAGCGTAAGGTCACTTGCAGGACAAGGGTTTCCCAATCGGTTCCGATTTTCGCTGAGTGTCGAGGAAAACATGCGGACTTTGATAGACGCCATATCTAATGGGCTTGTCCACAAAAAAAAGGCTTTAAGTCACTGTATTTAGATTTAGAGTCCTGCATTTATCAGTTTAATGAAGCCTTGATAAAAAGCCGGAGTCTCCTTAAAATTCCTCCTTTGTCTTGCACTCTTTTTCAAGCTCGTATATAGGTTGGGTCAGTTTTGATAAACAGCGAGATAGATTCCTAATGGCTGAAAAATTCGTACTTGACGCCGCAGCAGTGAAAAGCTTAGCCGCGATTTTGAAAGAAACAGATTTAACTGAAATTGAATACGAGGTGGGAACTCATCGCATTCGTGTTGTGCGCGAAATTCATGGAATAAGTTACGCCCCCGCACCTCACATTGTACATGCAGTGCCATCTGCGCCTCCCGCCCCTATGGAAGCCCCACAAGCTGCAGCTGCAGCTGCAGCACCCAAAGGCGACGTTATAACTTCCCCCATGGTGGGAACGGTTTATTTAGCGTCCGAGCCCGGTGCTGCGCCCTTCATTAAAGTTGGAAGTTCTGTCAAACAAGGGGATACCCTTTTGATCATTGAAGCGATGAAGGTTATGAACCCCATTCGCGCAACGAAGGACGGGAAAATTCTTGATATTCTTGCCCAAGACGCAACACCTGTTGAATTTGGAGAGCCTTTGGTTCTCATTGGGTAAGCTCAAAGGAGCCTGAAATGATTTCTAAAATTCTCATTGCCAATCGTGGTGAAGTGGCCCTTCGCATTATGCGAGCCTGTAAGGACTTGGGCATTAAAACGGTGGCCGTACACTCTACCGCCGATGAAGAGTCTATGCATGTCCGTTTGGCGGATGAAAGCGTTTGCATCGGATTAGGTCCCTCTAAAGAAAGTTACCTCAATATTCCGGCAATCTTAACCGCTGCGGATATTTCTGGCGTGGATGCGATTCACCCCGGTGTTGGATTTTTATCCGAAAATGCTGCTTTTGCTGCCATGGTCGAAGAGCATGGATTTACATTTATCGGCCCCACCCCTGAACATATTACGATCATGGGAGATAAGATCACAGCCAAGGACACCGCCATTAAATTGGGTATTCCTTGCGTTCCTGGATCCAAAGGCGCCGTTGACGCCCTTGAAGATGCCAAGACATTTGCTCGCGAAATCGGCTATCCAATTTTGATCAAAGCAGCCTCCGGCGGTGGGGGCAAGGGTATGAAAGTCGCTACTTCCGAAGCTGAGATTGAAAGTGCATTTTCACTTGCGCGCAGTGAAGCGAAAGCCAACTTTGGCAATGACGCCGTTTATATGGAGAAATACCTCTCCCATCCGCGTCATATCGAAGTTCAAATTTTGGCGGATCAACATGGCAATGTGGTGCATTTAGGAGAACGTGATTGTTCCATCCAACGCCGTCACCAAAAGGTGTGGGAAGAAGCCCGTTCGCCAGCTCTCTCTGCCGCTGAGCGTAAAGAGCTCGGTGATGTGGTTCTCAAAGCCATGAAATCTTTAGGCTATCGGGGTGTGGGAACGATTGAATTCCTTTATGAAGACGGAAAATTCTATTTCATCGAAATGAACACGCGTCTTCAGGTCGAGCATCCTATTTCAGAAATGATCACAGGCATCGATCTTGTACGAGAACAAATCAAAGTAGCTGCTGGGGAAAAACTCGCCTTCACACAAGGGGATATCACGTTTAAAGGTCATGCGATTGAGTGCCGCATTAATGCGGAACATCCTGAAACGTTCGTACCATCCCCTGGCAAAATTTTAAATTACCTAGCCCCCGGTGGGATTGGTGTTCGCATCGATAGCCATCTTTTTACGGGCTATAGTATCCCGCCCTATTATGATAGTTTGGTCGCCAAACTCATCGTTCATGGAGACACCCGTGAGGAATGTCTGGCACGTCTGCGGCGTGCTTTAAGCGAATATGTGATTACGGGAATCCAAACATTGATCCCCCTTCATCAAGAGCTTGCGAATGATCCTGATATTATTAAAGGGGAATACAATATTCATTGGCTCGAGAAATGGCTCAAGACCAAAGAAGAGATCAAAGAAGCGGCTTAATTCTAATCCTGAATTATAACGGGAATTTTCATTTGAAACACTATGTTTCCAACTGCTTTTCCAAGGACAATTGAGCCTGATTTTTTATCTGGTTCTTTAAAAAAATCGACCCAGAGGAAATTTGATTTGTCCGCATTTTGTAAATTTTGGAGACATTCCTCAAGGGTTGTTGTGGCTTCTTTTGTAGTGAATCTCTTAGTGCGTTTCAGTGCTGGTTTTGGATTATCCATTTTAATATCCATCAAACTTTGATGAACAAATAAAGATTCAAAAATCCCATGTTTGATTGACTTTTTAAATTCTGGTTCACCTTTGATTTCTAGCGTTAGATATTCATCTTCAGCAGAAATATCAAATTTTCTTTCCTTATTTAAATATTGCTTAAGCGTTGTATAAAAGGCTTTTTCACCCCTTTGATAACAATCAAATTCACTGTGCCGTACAGTATATTCAACCGCATTGAGACTGCAAAAATTAAGGATCATACAAGCTAATGTTAAACGCAGAAAATTGTTCATTTCTTTATCACCTCGAAAAAATGAATAGCTTCCAAAATGATGGTCCTACTACAATTAACTTTAAGAAACAATTAATATTCTGTAATTTTTATAATATTATAATTTTTCACAAATGAATCAACATTTTTGAGGATAGTATGACGTTTACATTTATGTAATACTAAAAATAAATTATTGATCAAAGCCATGATTGCAGAATGTTGAAAAAATCAGTTTTTTGGCAAAAACCGCTTGAATCTATTTTTCAAGACCTCAAATGCACTGCAGACGGTCTCTCAAACCATGATGCCCGCCTTAGGGAGTCAAAATTTGGTCTTAACGTCATTCGCGCTGAGGCAAAAAAAAATCAGATCATTGAATTTTTTAAATACTTCAATAGTCCTATTGTGATTCTTTTAATGATGGCGGCCCTGATTTCTGCTTTCGTTGGAGAAGCAAAAAGCGCAATTATTATCTTTGTGATTCTAATTCTAAGCGTTGTTGTAGATTACATTCAGGAAAATCGCGCCAACAAAGCTGCTGAAAAACTTAAAAAATCTGTAGCCCTACATGTCAGAGTTCTGAGGTCTGGTAAAAAAGAGATTATTCCCGCTTCAAAACTGGTGCCAGGAGATGTCATTTTCTTAGAAACCGGAAATCTCGTACCGTCTGATTGTATTCTTCTTGAGGAGAAAGATTTCTTTGTCAACCAAGCAATATTTACGGGAGAAACTTATCCCGCCAAAAAAAATGCCGCTCAAGATGCTACGAATGACTCAACAAATTTATCGGATGCCAAAAATGCTCTTTTCATGGGAAGTTCCGTGATTGGAGGAACTGCAAAAGCTCTTATCGTAAAAACAGGAGATGAGACATTTTTGGGAGGAATTAGTCATGACTTAATGAAACAAGCACCCGTCAGTGACTTTACGATTGGAATTACACGTTTTGGTTATTTTCTCATCCGATTGACTTTCTTTCTGGTCTTATTTGTTCTGATCTCCAATCTGTATTTTCAAAGACCTTGGTTAGAAAGCGTTTTATATTCTTTGGCCTTAGCGGTTGGCATTATGCCAGAGTTTTTACCAATGCAAATATCAATAGCCCTGGCACGGGGTGCTGTTTTATTGGCGAAGAAAAAAGTCATTGTTAAAAGACTTTCGTCTATTCATGACTTAGGAAGTATGGATATTTTATGTACGGATAAAACGGGGACATTAACTCAATCAAAAGTCAATATAGAGAGAACTGTTAATTTAAAGGGAGAGCCGCTTGAAAAAATTGGTCTATGTGCTTATTTAAATAGCTTCTTCCAAGCCGGCAATTCAAATCCCCTTGATCAAGCCATTTTAAAAAATTCCCACTTTGAGGTCTCGACTTATAAAAAGCTCGATGAAACGCCTTTTGATTTTGACAAACGTTATTCCTCAACGCTCTTGAGTGCACCTGAGGGGAATATGTTGATTATCAAAGGCGCTCCTGAAAATGTTTTAAAGCTGTGCAAATCTTACGAAGAAAACGGCATTGTTTTACCTTTAACGCCTGATCTTGAGAATGCAGCTTTAAGTTTGTTTCAAGAAATGAGCGGAGATGGGTTTAGAACTTTGGCTGTGGCGATAGGATCCTGCGCGCCCCAATGCATTGAAGAATTTTGGGATTCTGGAAAAACACCAACTTTTTTGGGCTTTATCACCTTTTACGATCCTCCTAAAGATAGCGCCGCTCAGTCTATAAAAGATCTAATCAATCTTGGGGTTAGTGTTAAAGTGATCACAGGCGACAATGAAGATGTGGCCCTTCACTTGTGCAAGACATTAGACATTAAAATTACTGGGACTTTAACGGGAGATCAGATGCTCAAAATGAGTCTTCCAGCCTTGCAACATAAAGTTGAGAAAACCAATCTTTTTTCAAGAGTCAATCCTTCTCAAAAAAATCAAATTATTTCGTTACTGAAACGCAATGGCCATGTCGTGGGATTTATTGGAGATGGTGTCAATGATGCTCCCTCCATTCACACCGCAGATGTGGGAATTTCCGTCGAGAATGCTGTGGATGTTGCCAAAGAAGCCTCAGACTTCATTCTCCTTCAGCGTGATTTGAGTGTTATCCATCAAGGCGTTTATGAAGGGAGGCGAACATATGCAAACCTCATGAAATACATTATGATGCTCACCAGTTCAAATCTGGGAAATATGATGAGCATGACGTTGGCTACGTTTTTATTGCCATTTATTCCCATGGCACCCGCTCAACTTTTATTAAATAATTTGCTTTATGATGTGTCTCAAATCCCTATTCCTTTGGATAATGTAGAGCCTCAAGCAGTTGCAGCACCACACAAATGGAATATAAAATTTATCCAGCGCTTTATGTTTGTATTTGGGATTATTACGTCAATTTTTGATTTGATTACTTTTTATATTATGCTCTCAATCTACAAAGCTCCAAAAGAACTTTTCCAAACGGGTTGGTTTATTGAATCCCTTGCCGCTACAGTTCTTGTCGTCTTTATTATAAGAACGCGTTTTTCACCTTTTAAAAACAAACCCAACCCTATTTTAGCTTTTTCATCTGTCACTCTTGTGGTGATAGGCGCTTTGATACCATTCACCTTTCTTGGAACTTATTTTAATTTTGAAACACCTTCTTATGCGTTTCTCGGCGCGATTATGATGATTGTTTTGAGTTATTTAATTCTGGTTGAATATGTAAAAAGATGGTTTTTTGCAAAGTGGGGAGCACCAGAGAAAATGGAATACAAAATAAAATTGGCGCGATAATTACAAATTGTTTTCTGGATTAATATTTCATCACTGGATCGAAACCTGCATATTCTGTAAAATAAATAATTAATTATAAAAACAAGGGGAAATCCGCAGATGGAGATTTTATTTTTAGGGGCCACAAAAACGGTTACAGGTTCAAAATACCTCCTGACATTTGGAGCTCAAAAAATTCTTCTGGATTGCGGTCTTTTCCAAGGTTTTAAAGGCCTTCGCCTGCGCAACTGGGATGATCTTCCTGTAAGACCTCATGATGTAGAATCTGTCATTTTAAGCCATGCCCATATTGATCATAGTGGATACATTCCCCTTCTCATTCAAAATGGCTTTCGGGGGCCTATTTATTCAACATCTGGTACCAAGGATTTATGTGCCATTCTTCTTCCGGATAGCGGGCACCTTCAAGAGGAAGAGGCCAATTTTGCTAATCGACATAACTATTCTAAGCACCATCCTGCCCTTCCCCTTTATACAAGAGAGGAAGCAGAAGATGCCCTTAAGCATTTTCAAACTAAACCTTACGACATTTCATTTTCACCAATCCCTGATCTGAATGTCAAATTCCTCAAAGCCGGCCATATTATTGGTGCTTCTATTGTGCGGATGAACTACAAGGGCACCTCTATCGTTTTTACAGGAGACCTCGGTCGCCCCAACGATATCGTCATGCGCCCTCCTGCACTTGTTGATGAAACCGATTATCTCGTTGTTGAATCGACTTATGGAAATCGTCTTCATGAAAGAGAAGATCCACGCGATCTTTTGGCAGTCGTGATTAACAGAACCGTCAAACGCGGGGGATCCATCATTATTCCATCCTTTGCCGTGGGTCGTGCACAAAATCTTCTTTATTATATTATGTCACTCAAACAACAAGATAAAATCCCAGATATCCCCGTATTTCTGGATAGTCCGATGTCCATTAATGCCACAGATATCTTTTGCAATCATTTGGGCGAGCATCGCCTCAGCGATCAGCAATGTGATCTGATGGGTAAAGGCGCTACCTATGTTCGAGAGTCTGAAGGTTCAAAAAAACTAGACAGCCACAATCTTTCACGAATCATCATTTCCGCTAGCGGAATGGCCACAGGCGGACGGATTTTACATCATCTTAAATTTTTTGCGCCAGACCCACGCAATACGATCCTTTTTACCGGATATCAAGCGGATGGAACACGAGGAGATCGTATGATCCAAGGCGAGGAGGAAATTCGAATTTTTGGTGAGATGGTGCCTCTTCGAGCTGAAGTTGTTTCTTTAAGCAATACCTCGGCTCACGCCGATTATGAAGAAATTCTGGGGTGGCTTTCGCACTTTAAGCGCCCCCCTAAAAAAACATTTATCACCCATGGATCCGAAGCCTCTGCAGAAGCCTTACGGGATAAAATCCACGAAAAGTTCGGCTGGGATTGCGTTGTCCCCAACTATTTGGATAAAGAAATTCTAAAATGAGCGAAACTTGTACAACGACATTACGGCTCAAAAATTTGGGGATTAATACGTATAAAGACGCAATCCTCTATATACGTAAGGACTGTAATGTTTGTGCAGCAGAAGGATTTGAGGTTCAGACACGTGTTCGTGTAAATTTCAAAGGACGCTCCCTCATTACAACAGTTCAAATTATCGAATCTGATTTGCTGACATATGAAGAGGCCAGTCTTTCCACTTATGCGTGGTCATATCTTCAAGCCCAGGAAGGGGAAGACCTTTTCATATTTCACCACAAGCAGCTAGCATCTTTGGGCTTTGTCAGATCAAAACTCTATGGACATACTCTGTCGCAAAATGAAATCAATGAGATCATCAAAGATATCTCTAAATCCCGTTTTTCAGACATTAATCTATCTATGTTTTTAGCCGGATGTGTGGGCGGACGCTTAAATGGGGAAGAAATTTTTTATCTCACCAATGCCATGCTTCAATCTGGATCTCGTCTGCATTGGGGATCCCAAGTTGTTGTAGATAAACATTGTGTAGGGGGGCTTCCGGGGAATCGAACAACCCTCATTGTGATTCCGATCGTAGCGGCATTTGGTTTGATGATTCCCAAAACCTCCTCACGCGCCATTACGTCTCCTGCAGGGACTGCGGATGTCATGGAGGTTTTCGCCCCTGTAGAACTCGATTTAAAATCCATGCGTCGCGTTGTTGAAAAAGAAAATGGCTGCATTATTTGGGGTGGAACTGTGTCCTTAAGTCCTGTGGATGACGTGCTCATTTCCATTGAACGCATCATGGATTTGGATAGCGAAGGGCAAATGGTGGCCTCCGTCCTCTCCAAAAAAATTGCCGCAGGATCGACAAATATCTTGATCGATATTCCTTTGGGTCCGACCGCAAAAGTCAGATCAATCTCCATGGCTAATCTTGTAAAAGCCCATATGGAAGCTATAAGCCGAAAATTTGGCATAGAAACAAAAGTTATTCTTAGCGATGGCACCCAACCCATTGGACAGGGAATCGGCCCAGCCCTTGAGGCGAGAGATGTTCTTGCCGTGCTCTCTTGCGATAAAAATGCCCCTCAAGATTTGAGAGAAAAGGCACTCCTCCTTGCAGGCGAGATTATTGAATTTTCGCCTACCATTCAAAAAGGAGAAGGTGTTAAAATCGCCCATCACATTTTAGAAAGCGGTCAAGCCCTCCAGAAATTTCAAAATATTTGTTTGGTGCAAGGTGGTTTTTCTGAAATCCCAAAAGCACACCACACACATGAAATTACCGCAGTTTCTTCAGGAATTGTCTCAAATATTGACAATCGAAGACTTGCGCGCCTTGCGAAATTAACGGGAGCCCCTCATGTAAAAGTCGCCGGCTTGGAAATTTTAGTCAAACTGGATCATTTTGTAGAACGGCACCAACCTCTCATCATTCTTCATGCTAATTCTTTGGAGCAAATCAACTATGCCCTCTCCTATTATGAGATTGAATCTGACATGATCAAAATTACAGAAATGATCTCAAGATGAATCCTATCGTATTTCAACTTTTTGAAGACACAGGACTTGCTACAATGCTTGAGCAGGAGCTTTCCTTGGAAAGAGGAAAGATCGAGATTCATGCTTTTCCCGATGAAGAAAATCTCATCCGTATAGAATCTTCCGTTAACAGGAGAAAGGTTGTTTTTGCGACCTCTCTTGATCATCCCAATCCAAAAATCCTGCCCCTTCTTTTTGCAGCAAGAACAGCACGAGATTTGGGCGCCCAAAACCTTACGCTTATAGCCCCCTATCTTCCCTATATGCGCCAAGACAAAGTCTTCCAAGAGGGTGAAGGCATCAGTTCAAAATATTTTGCAGCCCTTCTCTCTTCCCATTTTGATCATCTAATTACAATCGATCCCCATTTGCATCGGTGGCATTCCCTCCAAGATATTTATACAATGACCACTACCGTCTTACACGCAACCAAAATCATCGCCCACTGGATTCAAGGTAATGTGCAATCTCCTCTGATTCTGGGCCCTGATGGCGAAAGCACCCAATGGGTAAGTGATGTTGCTAAAATCGCACAAGCCCCTTTCTTGGTTCTTGAAAAAATCAGAACCGGGGATTTGGAAGTTAAAGTCTCAGTGCCGGACCTTGGGAGTTTTCAAAACCGCACCCCCATTCTAGTGGATGACATTATTTCTTCGGGAAAAACTATGATTCAAACTCTTGAGCATCTCAAAAAAATTGGACTTCCTTCCCCCATTTGCATTGGGATCCACGCGCTTTTTTCTAAAAGCACTTACGAGGATTTATTAAATGCCGGCGCCCAGCGTGTTATAACCTGTAATACTATCAAACATTTTTCTAATGGCATTAAGATCAACTCCCTTTTTACAAGTCATGAAATCCCATAAAACAAGGCATCCCGTTATTGCACACTCTACTTAACGCAGGCAGTCAAACTAAACAGCAGGTATTTTCCAAGAAGCTCTGGAGCGCCACACTCTTGGGGAGCGGTTTCGTCATTAACGGATTTTTTGTGAAACGTATTGTTCCCGTACTGTAGAGCATTGTAAAAAGAATGAAATCGTTAAATATGTGATTAAATCTTGTAATACCCCGTTGGATCGCATTCCCTCTTGTGAGTTCTGTTATTGGGTCTGGATGTCCTGACCGGAGTTTTGAAATCCTTTGTCGTAATTGACACCCACGAATTCTTCTGTCAAGGCAATTTAGAAATGTCCGCTTTGAGTTGAATTATTATCCACAAGTCCATAGCCCTCTCTCGCGCTCTCAAGCGCAAGAGAGACTTGGGGCTGTGGACCCTGTGGGTAATAAGAAGTCTGGGTTTATTTTGGGGAAGATTTCCTGGTCAAAAACATGATCTAAGTCCTTACGATCAGCTAGAATGGGCCCCCTTGTCACCCTATCCAGCGCCATCACGCTTAAGACTTCTTCTCCAAGCATCACCTCTATTGCCCCCGTATAATGTTGATAAATTGTGACTTTT
Organism: Candidatus Bealeia paramacronuclearis; assembly: GCF_035607555.1. NCBI lineage: Bacteria > Pseudomonadati > Pseudomonadota > Alphaproteobacteria > Holosporales > Holosporaceae > Candidatus Bealeia > Candidatus Bealeia paramacronuclearis. The sequence goes on from NZ_JAVHWZ010000002.1 coordinate 465,931, forward strand.
TTATTCTGGTAGCGATAGCCTTTTCCAGGCACTTGAACTTGATAGGCCTGCCCTTCCAAAGAGAATTCAAGGTTTTTTGAAAGCTTGCGCGTGACGTGATGAGATAAAATTCGTCGCAACCTTTGCGCGTCGATAGGTACGTCACGGTGCAGATCTTTCGGGTTTGCCGCATCAACGGCGAACTTTTGGTTATACTTCTCGATAAACGCCGGCAAATAGGCATTGGCAGTCGCAATATCGCAGATACCTCTCAAACGCATCTCTTTGATTAAGCGATCTTGCAGCGTTTGATTCGCCCGCTCGACACGGCCCTTGGCTTGGGGTGAGTAAGCGCAAATCAACTCAATTCCTAAATCTTTCATGGCGCGATGCAGCTCAGTAGCTTGGTAATATCCGTCAGTTGTGCGCGTTGTTTTAAAAATGCTGTGCCGGTCACTATAATAGGCCAGAGGCAGACCATGCTGCTCGAGGTGTGATTCCATGGCTCGGAAATAGCCGGCAGTGGTCTCCGATTCTTCAAATCGCATAGATACGATGCGGCTGGTGGCATCGTCTACAAAGACGAGCAAACAACACTTTGCACGCCGTCCCTCAAACCAATCATGGTGCGACCCATCAATCTGTACAAGCTCACCAAAGCACGAGCGGCGCTGACGGGATTGATGCAGAGGCGAGCTTTTCCGAATTTTCCCGCTCCATAATGCATCGGCTATCATCCATTGTCGCAGAGTTTCTTTGTTGATCTTAAGCCCCTCATTCTCCAACAGTTTCTCGCTGGCTAGCGTCGGACCAAAATCCGCATAACGATTCCGAACTGCCTCAAGAACTCTGGCTTTGAAGCCCTCTGAATGCGCACGATTACTGCCCGATATAGCACGCCGTTTAATCCCGGAAGGTCCCTCAACAGAAATTCTCGCCTGCAAACGCCTCACTTGCCGAGCACTCAAACCTAACTCTGCCGCACCTTCACCTTGGCGCAGCAGACCTCGTTTTATGTCATCCAATATCTTTAGTTTTTCCATCTCGGCCTCGCTATACAATGTCTCCATTCATCCTCCTGCTTGCTGACTGCATCAGCATAAAACTTAAGGACAAATCCGGACATTTCTAAATTGCTTAACCGGACATTTTCAAATTGCTCCTACACACCCACGAATTCTTCTCGACAAAAGGTCTGGAGTTTTCTAAATTTCACACACCTTTCACTTTTTAGAGAAAATCTTATGCGGATCAGTCAGTATTTCCTATCTACGTTAAAAGAAACGCCCCAAGAGGCCCAAATTGTTTCCCATCGCTTGATGTTGCGGACGGGAATGATTGCACAAACAACGGCAGGGATTTACACGTGGCTTCCGCTGGGGCTCGCTGTTTTGAAAAAGATCGAGCAAATTGTCCGGGAAGAGCAAAACCGCGCCGGCAGCCTTGAAGTTTTAATGCCCACCATCCAACCCGCAGATCTTTGGATCAAAAGTGGTCGTTATAACGATTACGGCAAAGAAATGCTGAGGATCACAGATCGTCATGAACGAGAGATGCTTTATGGTCCGACCGCAGAAGAAGTCATTACCGATATTTTTGCGCGCTATATCAAAAGCTATAAAGATTTGCCCAAACGTCTTTACAATATTCAGTGGAAATTTCGGGACGAAATTCGCCCCCGTTTTGGTGTGATGCGCGGCCGTGAATTTTTAATGAAAGACAACTATTCCTTTAACTTGGATTATGAAAGCGCGCGTGCTTCTTATCAGGCCATGTTGGACGCCTATGTGAGAACGTTTGCGCGCATGGGCCTTACGGCAATTCCTGTTCGTGCAGATTCTGGGGCCATTGGTGGAACTCTCTCTCACGAATTCCAGATTTTAGCAGAGACGGGAGAAAGCCAAGTTTATTATGATGAGGCGTATGAAACGCTTGCACCTGGAGAAATTACTCTTGAGAAATTGCAAAGTCTTTATGCGGCCGCTGATGAAATGCACAAACCTGAGGACTGCCCCGTGCCGTTGGAAAAACTCAAAACCGCTCGCGGCATTGAGGTCGGTCACGTTTTCTATTTTGGCACCAAATACTCCATTCCTTTGGGTGCCTATGTGATGGGACCTGATGGAAAGCAAATTCCTGTTGAGATGGGATCTTATGGCATTGGTGTCTCCCGTTTGGTGGGGGCGCTTATTGAGGCCAATCATGATGAAAAAGGAATCATTTGGCCTGAATCCGTAGCTCCTTTTAAAGTGGGGATCTTGAACCTCAACATTAAAGATGAAGCTACGAACAAAGCTGCTGAAGATCTCTACCACAAGCTTTTAAACCAAGACGTTGAAGTTCTTTATGATGATCGTGATCAGGCGCCTGGAGCCAAGTTTGCCGATATGGATTTGATTGGACTGCCTTGGCAAATTATCGTGGGACCTCGCGGGGTGGCACAAGGGCGTTGCGAAGTTAAAAATCGAAAGACTGACGAACGCTTTGATTTGAGTTATGATGACGCCATTCAAAAAATTAGGAAAGCCTAAGACCCCGTGTTCAGCCCCTTTGAAAGACTTTTTGCTTGGCGATATTTAAGGGCTCGGCGACAGGAAGGATTCATTTCTGTCATCGCTCTCTTTTCCTTTTTAGGAATTGCCTTAGGAGTGGCGGCCCTCATCATTGTGATGTCAGTTATGAATGGATTTCGTCAAGAACTCACGAGTCAAATTTTAGGCATTAATGGACACATTGCCGTTTTTGGGACGATGGGTCCCATGGACGATTACGACGTTTTGCGGAAGAAAATTGAAAAACTTCCTGGAATCACTCAAGTGGCACCAGTTGTCGAAAATCAAGCGATGGCCATTGCTCATGGTCAAGCTATGGGCGTTCAAGTTAACGGGATGTTTTTGGAAGATCTCAAAAATCGCAAAAATGTTTCTGAGAAAATTATCGCAGGGGGGATGAAATATTACACAACGCCGTCATCAATTTTAGTAGGCGCACGCCTTGCTGAAAAAATGGGTCTTTCCATCGGGGACAAACTCACCATTGTTGCACCGGAGGGAACTTCGACCGCCTTTGGAACTGTGCCACGGACAAAAACATTTACGGTTGCCGGAATTTTTGAAGTGGGCATGTATCAATACGATTCTGGATTTGTGTTTGTGCCTATTGAAACGGCCCAGAAGTTTTTCCAAATGGGTGAAGGGGTTTCTGGACTTGAAATTTTCACAACAGATCCCAATCAAAAGGACAAATTTAAAGAGGAGATTATTCCTCTTTTACACGATCATCGTGCACGTATGTTTGATTGGCAAGAAGCCAATTCTAAATTCTTCACAGCCGTAGAAGTTGAGCGCAATGTAATGTTCGTGATTTTAACGCTTATCATTTTGGTGGCCTCCTTTAACGTGATTTCTAGCCTTATTATGCTGGTCAAAGACAAAGGACGGGACATTGCGATTTTAAGAACCATGGGGGCCTCAAGAGGCATGATCATGCGCATTTTTTTCCTCACGGGTTCAACTTTAGGACTGGTGGGGACTACGTTGGGATCTGTTTTGGCTCTTCTTTTTTGTTGGAATATCGAACGTATTCGGAAATTTATTGAGTCATTGTCCGGCAGCAACCTCTTTAATTCTGAAATTTATTTCTTGTCGAAATTGCCAGCCAAAGTGGATACGACCGAGGTGGCTCTTGTGATAGGAATTGCCTTGGGCCTCACGTTCTTGGCCTCTCTTTACCCCTCATGGCGAGCCTCAAAACTCGACCCGGTGGAGGCTTTGCGCTATGAGTAAAAAACCCGCTCTCGTTTTAAAAGGTATCCAAAGAACATTTCTTCAAGCCGTTGAAACCTTAGAGATTATTCGCGGTGCGAACCTTGAACTTTTCCCCGGAGAGATTGTAGCCCTTATTGGGCCTTCGGGCTCTGGAAAGTCCACACTTCTTCAAACTATTGGTTTGCTCGAGCATGCTCAAGGCGGAGAAATTCTCATTGAAGGTAAAGATTGCACGAAGCTGGATGATCAAGGCCGTACCTTAGTGCGACGCCAAAAGCTTGGCTTCGTATATCAATTTCATCATCTTTTGCCAGAATTCTCAGCGCTTGAGAATGTGGTCATTCCTCAAATGATTAATGGGAAGTCCAAATCGGATGCAGAAGTTCGAGCCAAATCTCTTTTGACCTCTGTAGGACTTGAGCATCGGCTGACCCATAGGCCCGCTCGTCTTTCGGGAGGGGAACAGCAACGCGTTGCTATCGTGCGCGCTCTAGCCAATAGCCCGGCGATTCTTTTGGCCGATGAGCCCACAGGAAATTTGGACGAAAAGACCGCAAATGCTGTTTTTCAAGAACTCATTAAATTGGTGAGAGAACAAAATCTGGCCGCATTGATTGCTACACACAATACAGACTTGGCCGCACAAATGGACCGTACAGTGACTCTTCACGAGGGTCAATTGGTTGAGTCCATCAAAAAACCATGACTGACTTTGTCCATCTCAGATGCCACACGGCCTATTCTCTTTTAGAGGGGGCCGTCACAGTTAAAAAACTGATCGGACTTGCGCAAAAATACAATATGCCGGCATTGGCAATGACGGATACGCAAAATGTATTTGGGGCTTTAGAATTTTCTATGGCCGCAAAAGATGCAGGCGTTCAGCCCATCATCGGATGTCAGATTAATATTACAGCGCCAGAAGTGACTCTTCAGCAAAAAGGGGAGGTGGATCAACTCATCCTTTTGGTGCAATCGCCGGAAGGGTATCGCAATCTGATGAAGCTTGTGAGTGCCTCGTATTTAAAAGGCCTCAACAACGGCGTGCCTCAGTTAAAACTCTCTGACTTGCAAGAGTATTCTTCAGGCCTCATTGCTCTAACGGGTGGAATTCAAGGCGGCATTGGGCGCCGTTTTCAAAAGCCAGACGAGGCATTGTTTTATTTTCAAAATCTTAAACATATGTTTGAGGGTCGACTTTATATTGAGCTCTCCCGTTATGGAATCCCTCTTGAGGAGGATCTCAAACGGGAAGAGTTTTTGGTGAATTTGGCGCTAGATCATAATGTTCCTTTAGTGGGTACCAACGAGGTTTTCTTCTCAGATCCTGATATGTACGAGGCCCATGACGCCATGATGTGCATTCGGGAGGGGACGTACGTCAATGTGCAAGATCGCAAACGTCTAACCATTGATCATTATTTTAAATCACCTCAAGAGATGAAAGAGTTGTTCTCAGACATTCCTGAGGCCATTGAAAACACCATTCAGATTGCCAGACGTTGCCATCATTTGCTGGTGCCTGTGGATCCTATTTTGCCGCGATTTGATTGCGGGGAGCACACAGAAGAAGCGGAACTCAGGTTCCAAGCCGAAGAAGGACTTAAGGTTCGCCTCGAAGACCACGTCTATCCCCTATGTAAAGATGAGGAGGCCAGAGATCAAAAATATAAGGAATATTGGAATCGCTTAGAATACGAACTTGGCGTCATCAATCAAATGGGGTTTCCGGGGTATTTCTTGATCGTTGCTGATTTCATTAAGTGGTCGCGAAGCCAAAATATTCCCGTAGGACCCGGCCGTGGATCTGGCGCGGGTTCGATTGTCGCCTGGGCGCTTACAATTACGGATGTGGACCCCGTTCGCTTTGCACTTGTTTTTGAGCGATTCTTAAATCCTGAGCGCGTGAGTATGCCGGACTTTGATATCGACTTTTGCCAAGATCGCAGAGATGAAGTCATTAATTATGTCCAATATAAATATGGTGTGGACAAGGTGGCTCAAATTATCACATTTGGAAAACTCCAAGCACGCGCCGTTTTGCGAGATGTGGGGCGCGTTCTTCAAATGCCCTATGGGCAAGTGGACAAAATTTGTAAATTGATTCCCAATAATCCGGCCAATCCCGTCACCATTCCAGAGGCGATTCAATCCGAGCAAGCACTTCATGTTATGCAAAAAACAGAACCTGAGGTGGCACATCTTTTAAAACTCGCCGAAGCCCTTGAAGGTCTTTATCGCCATGCCTCCACTCATGCGGCAGGCGTTGTGATTGGCAATCGTCCTTTGGATGAGATGGTGGCACTTTATTATGATGCCAGATCTCCCTTGCCCGCGACCCAATTTAATATGAAATATATTGAACAAGCGGGACTTGTAAAGTTCGACTTTTTGGGACTCAAGACATTAACGGTCATTCAAAAAGCCATCGAACTAATCAAAAAAACACATCATGAAGATGTCAATATTTCAGCCATTCCTTTGGATGATCCCAACACTTTCGAGCTTTTAAATCGTGTCGAAACCGTGGGTCTTTTCCAGGTGGAAAGTGCGGGAATGAGCGATGTCATGGGAAAAATCCGTCCCGATGTTTTTGAGGACTTAATCGCCCTTGTAGCCCTTTATCGTCCGGGGCCGATGGACAATATTCCCAAGTATCTCGCCTGCAAACACGGCCAAGAAAAAGTCGTCTATGACTATCCATGCCTTGAAGCGATCCTGAAAGAAAGTTACGGTGTTATTCTTTATCAAGAACAGGTTCTTCAGATTGCGCAGGTTTTGGCCGGCTATACACTAGGAGGCGCTGATTTGCTTCGTCGCGCTATGGGTAAAAAAATCAAGTCGGAAATGGATGAGCATCGCAAAATTTTCGTTGAGGGCACAATTCAACACCATGGTGGAAAACCTAAAGTTGCCTCTGAACTTTTTGATCAAATCGCTAAATTTGCAGGTTATGCGTTTAACAAAGCACACTCCACAACTTATGCGCTAATTCTTTATCAAACAGCCTATTTGAAAGCACATTTTCCTGTTGAATATATGACGGCGTTGATGACGCTCGATATGCAAAATACGGATAAATTGATCGTCTTTGCCCGGGAAGCCAAACGCATGGGAATTCCCCTTTTGGCACCCGATATTAATCGTTCGTACGCGGAATTTACCATTGAGACACTGGAGGATGGAACCTCAGCCATTCGCTATGGTCTTTCGGCAATTAAAAACGTAGGCGAAGCCGCCATGTGCACGCTGCAGGAAGAACGAGCGAGAGGAGGTAATTTCCAAGATCTGTTCGATTTTGTGGAACGTGTGGATTCCAAAGTTCTCAACAAACGCCAATTGGAGAATTTGATCGCAGCAGGAGTGCTTGATTCTTTAAATCCCAATCGTCGATATTTGTTCGATAATATTGAGACTTTGGTCAAATATGGGGCCAGTACAAAATCGTCTCATCAAGGCCTTTTTTCGGTTAAAGATACCCGTCCTCAACTCCAGAATCTTGAGGAATGGACGCCTCTTGAGCGATTGCGCCAAGAATTCCAAGCCCTTGGATTTTACCTTTCGGCCCACCCGCTTGAGTCGTATGAAGCAGAGCTTGTGCCTATGAACCTGATGAAAAGTAACGATATTTTTGAGCTTGCAAAATCAGGACAAATCCGCAGCGATGGCTCCTATCAACTAGCCGGTATTATTATCAGCAAGCAAGAGCGGTCCTCAAAGATAGGACAAAAATTTGCCTTCGTTCAATTCTCGGATCCCTCTGGCATTTATGAGGTTGCCATTTTCTCAGAAGTATTCTCTCACTTCCGAGATGTTTTGAGTCCGGGACGTGCCTTTATCGTATCCGTATCGCTACAAGTCGATGGGGACAATGTTCGCATGACGTGCCAAGGCCTCCAAGATCTTGAGCAAAAAACTCTCGCTCAATCCTCAGAGGTAACTTTGAAAATCACATCAAAAGAGCAACTTGAGATGGTTGAAAAAATCCTCCGCACACAAAATCAGGGGAGATCCTGGGTTTATCTTGAAATCAAGGAGGCTCGAGAAAAAGTCCGTCTCAGTCTTTCTGGAAGATACAGCCTTTCTGTTGACACCAAATCCCTTTTTAAACGCTCGGAAATCGAAGTTAGCGAGCGTATGGTTTAAGGGCGCAAACACTTCCATACCGATGTTTTCTACCATTTGCAAAAAATATTTAGCTATTTCTTGTCATTAAACATTTATTTAATGGAAACATTATGAACAGGACCATCTCATGAAAAAGTTTTCTCGCAGAAAAAAATCGTGATTTATATTTTAAAATTAAACAGATATGCTACCTTGAATTTTTCATGATATAGCTCTGATGGTATGAACACACAATATTGACACACGTCCAAAACTTGCAAAGAATGAAAGTCTAGATCTTATAAAATTTTAAAAGGACTGTTTATGAAAAATTTCATATTTTTCTGTGGTGTCATTTTGAGTAATGCTTCAAACCTCTTCTCTCATCCCATCGTTCCTGACATTAATGGGTTTGAGTTTGTTGAAGCCTCACACACCAAAAAATTTCAATCGAAGGATGGCCGCAATTGGGAGTTCCGCTTTCATAAACATATTCCCTCAATCATCCCCGCAAGCACTCCAGGTTTTCACTATGAAGTTCACAAGTTTTATAGCGAGCTCCAATCTTATGATGGGAAAATACCCTTTGCTGCCTATGAGGTTTATGTCGGCACAACTCCAGAAAAACTCAGCTTCTTTCCTGATTTGACATTTTATCTTCTTTTGGAACATAACCCACAATGGGGTGGATGACTTATTTTCGCAATATAAGACAATGAAAAGAAAACATAAAAAAAAATTTATGATATATTTTTAATAAAAATATTGCAATTATTAAAACGATCCCCTACCTATTTACATAGGAAGAAAACAGTTTGTTTTTATTTTTTATTGTTTGGAGCTTTTATGATGTCAAAATTGTTTTTAAGATCGGCTGCTATTTTACTAGCAACTTCTATTTTATCACCTTACGCAAGCCAGGCTGTCTTTGAAGATGAGATGGATGAGAAAAACGTTAGCAGGTGGATGACACTGTATAAGGGCATAAACAAAGACACACTTCCTACTTGTTTGAAAGAAGCCCCAACACAAAAAAATCAAGCTATTTTACTTGGAAAACATTTACGTGCCAGTCAACTCATCGAACAGATGGGAAGTAACTTTCAAATAAAAGGGCATGGACAACAAAAAGCCATTGAAGGCGTTAGAGTGTTTTTTCAAAAAAACATATTAGAAGTTCAAAACATTATGAAAACATATGGATTTGGAAGGAAATATCCAGAATCCGACCTTTCTACGATCATGACGTCGTTTAGCTCAAATCAAATGTTTCCCTCCGTAAAAGATGAGGAGAGAAAAAATCTATTTGATCAAAATAAAAAAATATCTCAAGAAGGCGGTTATACTTTAGATAATAATTTTATTAAAATTGAAAAGCCAAGTCTTAACAACATGAAGGTTTATGGTCACAAAGACGATAATTACAAACCAAAATTTTCAGCTCAATCTCTCGATACTCGTCGTATATATATCACAGAAATGACTGTCCTCGATGCAGACACCATTAATCATGCATTTTTCCTCAAGGATATTGGACTTAATCCGCTTGTTATCGACATGGCCAATGCCGTCAGCCCTGGTGGTGCTGCCCATACTGGGCATGGCAATGTACAGGAAGAACAATGTATTTACCGCTCTGATCTTGGCACATATGTCTTTGCAGCGAAAGAACGCTGTCAGGATCTGGGCGCCTCACACAACTTTATCCCGAAAGAGGGCGGAATTTACATCCCCGGAGTTCAAGTTTTTCGTACAGATGCAAACGGGGGATATGCATTTGTTTCAAAACCACAGACGCTAGACTTTGGGGCTATTGCCGCTTATCGTCACAAAGATCGTCTGATTGACAAACCTAATAGCCTTGTTGATGAAAAGTATTATCCCGAAATTAAAGACGATAAAATCTACTGGGAAAGCACGCGGCAAAAAATCCGATCTTTTTTTGATATGGCTTTAGAGAACGGTCATGATTCTCTGGTTCTCAGTGCTTTTGGATGTGGAGCATTTAAAAACCCAACCCCAGAGATGGTTCAGGCGTTTGAAGTCGTTCTTGAGGAATACAAAAATTGCTTCCAGCGAATTGATTTTGCCATTTATGCTAAGGAAAATCCTCACGATAAAAACTTGCTGGCCTTTCAAAATGCATTTAATGGAAAAGTTCAAAAACTTTCCAATCAAAATAATTACCAAAATTACAATCCGAACAATTATCAACCCACTTTTAATCCCTTAAACCAAGAGGTAAAGTTTGAGGAAATCCAACTTAATAGAAGCAATTGGATATCCTATAAAGATAAAATTGAAAGTATTCTGCCTGGGTTTTCTAAGAAGATAGAGGATGCAGAGAGATCTCACTGGCAAGCTCTTGAAGAAGATTACAACGCCCCCTCTCTTACGACAGATCAAGAGGTTAAGCTATGGGCAAAAACAATTGAGGGATTTCTCGAAATTGCTGCAACTCAAATTAACCTCCAAAACAAGAAATAACTCTCACGCGCACAATTCCCGGCGGTTCTTGAAATAATCAAGAGCCTCGGGATTGGCGAGAGCCCCTTGGTTTTTAACGTCCCGTCCGTGAATAATATCACGGACGGCGAGTTCTACGATCTTCCCGCTTTTGGTACGGGGGATGTCGGGAACCTGAAGGATAACTGAGGGAACGTGGCGCGGTGTTGTATTCTCCCGAATGTATTTCTTAATTTTTTGCGCAAGATCTGGAGAAAATTCAACCCCTTCCCTTAATTTCACGAACAACACAACGCGGACATCGCCATCCCACTCTTGCCCCACAACAAGACTTTCCAAAACCTCATCAATTTTCTCGACTTGCCTGTAAATTTCAGCTGTGCCAATGCGCACACCCCCGGGATTTAAAATTGCATCGGAGCGTCCGTAAATAATAAATCCACCGCTTTGCGTTTTTTTCACAAAATCACCATGACACCAAACGCCTGGAAATCTTTCAAAATAGGCGGCCTTATATTTGACGTCTCTCGCATCTCCCCAAAATCCCAGCGGCATAGATGGAAAAGGCGATTTGCAGACAAGCTCTCCCTTTTGCCCCAGAAGGGAATTTCCACTCTCATCAAAAATATCGACGTCCATCCCCAGCCCTGCGGTTTGGATTTCGCCACGAATTACGGGTCCTGTAGGGTTACCTAAAACAAAACAGGAAACGATGTCCGACCCCCCTGAGATGGAAGCCAAACATACATCCTTTTTAATGGACGTATACACATAATCAAAAGATTCTGGAAGCAAAGGAGATCCTGTTGATGCAATCATACGAAGCGCGCCCAATTTATGCGTTTTCAGAGGCGCAAGGCCTGCTTTATGAAGAGCATCCACATATTTGGCGGAAGTGCCAAAAAGGGTGGCTTTTTCGGCCTCCGCGTAATCCCACAAAATATGTCCCGCGGGCGCAAAGGGAGATCCATCATAAAGCAAAAGTGTCGCCCCTGACGCCAATGCCGAAACTTGCCAATTCCACATCATCCACCCACATGTTGTGAAATAAAACACCCGATCACCAGGTTTAATATCAGAATGGAGTTGATGCTCTTTCATGTGTTGAATGAGTGTGCCTCCCATCCCATGAACAATGCATTTGGGAACACCTGTGGTACCTGAGGAATACAAAATAAATAAAGGATGATTGAAAGGCAATTGGACGAAGTTAATTTCTTTTATGGTGTAATAATCTTTTAAAATGGAGTCCCACAAAATTGTATTTTTGAGAGTGCTGATAGTTTGAGAGGATCCTGCATAATTAAAAACAATTGTCTTTTTAAGCGACGGCAATCCTGCAGTAATTTCCGGCAATTTCTCCAGACAATCAAACGACTTTCCGTTGTAAAAATAGCCATCGGCCACGAATAAAAATTTGGGTTCAATTTGACCAAATCGATCCAAAACAGCACTTACTCCGAAATCAGGAGAGCAGGAGGACCAAACTCCCCCCAGTGATGCAGTCGCAAGCATGGCAATTAAAGCCTCAGGCGTGTTGGGCACAAAACCTGCGACGCGATCTCCCGGTTTAATCCCTTGATCTTTCAAAAAAGCTGAAACTTTTGCAACCGTTTCAAAAAGCTCATTTCGGGAAAGTTTGCTTTTGACTTTATCCTCTCCCCAAAACACAACAGCGTCTTCATCACCTCGAAATTTGAGGAGATTTTCGGCATAATTGAGGCGTGCCTCGGGGAAGAAATGACACTTCTGCATCTCAGGAAAAATTTCGCGAATTCGCGAGCTTTCTTGAGAGAAAATGAGTCCGGAAAAATCCCAAAAGGTGGACCAAAATTCATCTAAATGATTCACTGTCCACTTGTGAAGAGCCGCATAGTCACGCAGAGAAACCCCATACTTTTCAGATACGCAATCCGTAAATTTTTTCATATTTGAAGAGGATATTGCCTCTTTCCCCGGCGTCCAAAGGACTTGGCTCTCTTGATCTCCCATGTCTCAACCTTATGATTTTGTTTCTTTGCCCAAACTATAGGGAAAAATCAAACGAGCTTCAACCAGAAGGCAAAAATTTTCCATTTTCATGGCATAGCATTTTTAGATCTCATCAAGATCGTAATACGTAAGAATCCCAATTTGAGACAAGAAATCCTCATCATGGGATATAATCATAAGCGCCCCAGGATACGCCTTCAAAACTTGAATAACATGGTCTCGCGTTTCTACATCCAAGTTGTTGGTCAGCTCATCCAAAATCAAAAGTCGCGGGGTTTGGGCTGCAATTTGCGCCAAACTGAGTCGTGCTTTTTCCCCACCAGAAAGCGTTTCAACGGTGGCATTCACTTCCTCATTTTTACGAAATAAAAAGTCATTCAAATGATTTCGAGCCTCCGCATGACTCCAATCGGGGCGTCTGGCTTGGATAATCTCCAAAACCGTTTTGTGAGGAATAAGCGTTCCATAGTGCTGATCTAAATAACCAATATCAGCAACTTTGGGCACAAGCCATTCCCCTGATTTTTGGACGTGGGTGTCATTTAAAATGGCCTTAATGAGAGTCGTCTTGCCCGACCCATTAGCCCCTAAAATCGCAAGGCGATCTTGAGAATTCAGAGAAAGATTGAGGTTTTTTAAAACATCCTCTTCATATCCCACACCTCCCTCTTGGATAGAGAGAATGACTTTAGAGCTCCCAGTTTGGGATTTAATCGAAAACTTTGGTTTTAAAATTTCAGGAAGGCGTAAGTTTTGCAAACTTTCAGAAACATGTGCTTTCTTTTCACGAATGGCTGCCGTTTTGGCACCCACAGTTTCTGCGGCACGATTGGCCTTAGCGTTGGAAACAACGGTTGGCCATTTCCGTTGCGTAATATGTTTTTCGCCCTGAAGACGACTGGTCTTCCCCCTGTTTTGTTCCTTCATCAGCGAAAGATGAGCCTCGCGTTTCAATCGATTCAACCGCACGAGTTCTTCTTCCAGATGCGCACGTTTGTGGCCCAATTCTAAAAGGTAGTCCTCGTAATGACCTTTAAAAATATGAATGCGTTCTTGATCTATGTGCCAAAGCTGGTTCACACATCCATTAAGCAACTCCACATCATGAGAGACAATAATAAGGGTCCCTGGAAAATAGCTCAGCATACGCATTAAAGACTTTCGATTTTTCGAATCTAAATGATTGGTGGGCTCATCCAAAAGCAGGATCTGAGGACCTTGCGCCAAAGCGTCTGTGAAGGCTTTGTGAAATCGCTGTCCGCCACTGAGATTGGAATGATCTTCAACAATTTGGGGAACATATCCGATACGAAGATATTCTGACATTCGAATCTCGCCTAAAGAAGGCAAAATTTCCCCCAAAATCATCTTAAGCAAAGTTGATTTTCCCGCACCATTACGACCAATAATGGCTATGCGATCTCCCTCATAAAGGGTCGCGTTAAAATTCTCAAAACAGATTTTTTTTGAAAATGCCAGTCCAAGGCTTTTGAATAAAATAGGTGTGTACGACATAAAACAACTCTCGATAAGAGGGGCAAAAACAAGGGAAGTGTGCCCTTCAATAGGGCTTTATCGAGAAATCATTTTCATAGCACCATGGCTCCTTATGCGTTCTTTTTGTAAATAATCATAAATTACAGCTTTTGCAAGTTTCCCAAGTGAAATTAATACCACAAGAATCTAGAAAGAACATTTAATTGTTCACCCAAAAAATCTTCAGGAGTTCCCCAATTCAAAGGAGAAATATCTCCTGCACGATAGTCATAATAAAGCGGTGTTAATGCTTTTAAAATGGGTACAACATTTTTCTCAGGTTTTGTCCAGTCGGGATGACGCCTTTCCAATTCAGCAAGTGTTGGCCTTTCTTCATCACCTTGCCTATTAGCAAGATAGTTTTTTGCGGCATCCCGAACGTCTTGACGAGCCCTTGGCGTAATTAGGTACATAACGGACTGGTGTTCAGAAAGTGAGGTTTCATTAGAAAAAAGATATTGAATGAGAGGAATGCTTCCTATTCCAGGCACACGATCCGTACTGGCCACTTCTGTTCTTTGAACCGTGCCGCCTAACATAATGGTTTCTCCTAATCTGGCTTTAATAGTGGTACTTACGTTACTGACGTTCACACTAAAAACCAAGGGCGTATTTGACGCTGCACGTGCGGCAATATGTACCTCCGTATCCTCAAGAAAACTATCGTCCAATCGAATTTCGAGGGTGACATAATCACCCTCTAGTTTTAAGGGTGTCACCTCTAATGTGCTACCCGTAGGTGTTTTTTGAATGGACCCCCCCCAAAAGAACTGGTCAGGGCAATGTCAAGTTCAGCACCATTAAAAAATGCAGAGGGCTTTCCAACATAAGTTGTTAAAGTGGGGCGGCCAATAATTTCAATATGCTGCCTTGTCGCATTGGCAATATTTAAAGCGTAACTTAGCGTTCCAAAGCTAATCCCGCGAGTGACCAACAACACATTATTATTAATGTTTTGTACAGCGCTGTTCACAGACCCAGGTATGGAACTGTTGTTAGAGGATGCAGTGCTATTATTCAAAGGAAAAATACTCGCCCCGGTAATGGCGCTTCCCGCATGGCTTGCGGCATATTTTGTATAAGGAGCAATAGTGAGCGTAAAATTATTGAGAATATTATTTCCCTTAGAGGTCTGCGCCTCTTCAATCACGCGCATCACAACCCCATCAATGACAACCATAGGCTCTTTAGGCTCTGGATTAACAGGTCTAGGATGCCTTGTGGGAAAAATAATATTTTCAGTAGGGCTTCGCCCTGGTTCAGACGGCATATCCATAAATCCTTGAACTGCTGCCGTTGAATCTTCCGAGGACTTAACCAGCTTAACGCCCTCAGTCTCATGAGCACGAACCCAATCATCAACACGGCGCTCAAGGTAGGCTGTATCTTTTTGACTTTTTTCGAATTTTTTATAATCACCTAAGAAAATTTTAGCCTGATCCTTATGGCCTTGTGCGGCATAAATCATGGCCGCCGCCCGCAAATATTTTGGGCTTTTATTATTTTCTTTTAAGAGCTGATCCACACTCATGCTAGCTGTTTTAACGTCCCCCATAAGATAAGACACAGACGCTAATTCATAAAGTGCTTCTTGATTTTTGGGGTCAAATAGGAGGACTTCTGCAAATTCGTCTTGTGCTCCCACATAATTTTTCTTTTCTGCCTTAACGCGCCCCAATTGAAGGGAGGCAAACATGTTGTTGGAATCGAATTTTTTGGCCTGAAGATATCCGGCTTCCGCCAAATCATAAGAACCATAATCACCATTTTTTCCCATCATTTGATAAGTCAATGCATTTAAGGTATGCACAAAAGAATTAGTGGGGTCATCATTAAGAATAGCATTAAAAAGCTGAGAAGCCTTGGCATAATCCTGTTTTTTAAGCGTCTCAACTCCCTCTATAATTTTTTCTTTTTCTTTCGCATTGATGTTTGGAGGAATAATACGATCAAAATCAATTAGAGAAATTTTCTCACTGCGGGGAGTACTCACAATCCCATCATGGGTACAACTGGCCACAAAGGCCGAAAGCAAAAACACAAGCGGCACATTGAAAGTTTGAGCACGAAAACATAGTTTGTTTTTCTGAATCTTTTTCAATTTTAGTCCCTGTCATTTTTATCTCATTATTTATTAAAATTTTATATATCTTTTTGATAAGATTACGCAAGGGGGAGCGGAGAGCCACCTCATGAAAAACAGAAAACATCACACCCCTTCGTCTAGCAAAGCCCATAAAACCTTCCGCAACCTCTTTTTGTTAATGATGAATAAAAAAAGATATGAATAATTTCAAATAATTAAAAACATTTTGGATTTTTTTCTTAAATCATATTGAATTTAAAAAAATCATACGTATATATTTATTAATATATTTATTTTTTTGTGAGATTGTTGTGTTTAAGAAATCATATTTTTTATCTTCTTCTTTAATCATTCTTGTTTTGCTTCTTGGAAACTCTGCAAATGCAATGGACGAAGAGGAAAAAAAGCATTTTGCTCCCCGGAAAGACGACAAAGTTAAATATCCACTCAGCAACCCTTCCCCTCAAAATAACAGGGAATACTATGGAGGTTCATACGCTGAATATGAAAATCCTTATAATCCTTATGCTTTCTATGAGTATTATCCTCAAGATATGAACTCTGGCTATCATGGGTATGGCTATGGTGGATATGGAGATGAAAATAGCAATGCATATCTATATGTTCCAAGTAATGGAAACTTCTTAAACCAAGCTCTTCAACATTTAGGTGGATCCTTTCTTCTTTCAGCAAATCAAAATAAACCCTCTCAAAAAAAATATTTAAATAAGAACGCAAATCCTTTCACTCCTAAAGATAATAAACCTCAGTCTATAGAAAAGGGGAAGACGCTTTTTGAATCGTCAGAAATAAAAAAATCTCCCTCAAAGAAACACGTAAAAGAGAAAAAAGTGAATGCTCTTCCTTCGCCTCCTTCATCAATCTCTTTCTCACCCAAAGGAGATTGGGGCAAACCTTTAAATTCAAAAGCGGAAAAAAATGAGGTAGAACCGCAGTCTTTATTAGGATCTTCTTCAAATCAATCGAAAAAAAATCCTAATAAAAAACACGAACATTTAGAAAATTATATCTCTGAAAGTGGAAATTTTATAAACGAAAAGGAAATTCTTCCGAATTTTGATGGGGTTAAGTTCGATAAAATTCCTTCTTTTCTTAAAGAGCATAACATTCGCACAGTAGGGGAGCTTAGACAAAAGCTCTCTAAAATGAAGCCTACTGATGTAGATGTTTTTTATCAGCTTGCAACCTCATTACGCCATAATCAACAAAATTGGTGGGGGTTAGCTGAAGAAATCCTTAAAACACTTGCTAATAGCCAAAACATACCGGATGAAAAAAAAGCTTTTTCTTATTTAGGACTAGCTAAAATAGCGAGTCGGCACGATGAAAGAGCAGATGTTATGCAACATCTAAAATCAGCTTTAGCGGTGAAGGGAAATTTTCCAAAAATACTCCTTTGGGGAGGGAATGCCCATCGCATTTTTGGTGAAAAAAAGAAAGGCGCAGATCTTCTAAGTCGCGCACTTAATCATGATAATATTACGAAAAAGGATAGAATTAAAGCTCTCATTGGCCTCGGGAATGCGCGATTCACCGATAATGATCATAAACATGACTTTGACTGGTATCTAGAGGCTCTCAAAATCCTTGGGCAGGAGGGAGATGTCAATCTTCGTGCTCAAGCTCTCATTGGTCTTGGGAATAAACGATTCACAGATAAAGGTCATAAACAAGCAGACTGGCACCAAGAGGCTCTCACAATTCTTGGAGATAACGGAGATAAAACCCTTCGTGCTCAAGCCCTCATGGGTCTCGGGAATGCGCGATTCACCGATACTGCTCATAAACATGACTTTGACTGGTATCTAGAGGCTCTCAAAATTCTGGGGAAGGAGGGAGATGTCAATCTTCGTGCTCAAGCTCTCATGGGTCTTGGGAATAAACGATTCACAGATAAAGATCATAAACAAGCAGACTGGTACCAAGAGGCTCTCACAATTCTTGGAGATAACGGAGATAAAACCCTTCGCGCTCAAGCCCTCATTGGTCTTGGGAATGCGCGATTCACCGATAATGATCATACATCTAATACAGACTGGTACCAAGAGGCTCTCAAAATCCTTGGGGAGGAGGGAGATGTCAATCTTCGTGCTCAAGCTCTCATTGGTCTTGGGAATGCGCGATTCACCAATGATCATAAACATGACTTTGACTGGTACCAAGAGGCTCTCACAATTCTTGGAGATAACGGAGATAAAACCCTTCGCGCTCAAGCCCTCATTGGTCTTGGGAATGCGCGATTCACCGATAATGATCATACATCTAATACAGACTGGTACCAAGAGGCTCTCAAAATCCTTGGGGAGGAGGGAGATGTCAATCTTCGTGCTCAAGCTCTCATGGGTCTCGGGAATGCGCGATTCACCGATAATGATCATAAACATGACTTTGACTGGTACCAAGAGGCTCTCACAATCCTTGGGGAGGAGGGAGATGTCAATCTTCGTGCTCAAGTTCTCATTGGCCTCGGGAATGCGCGATTCACCGATAAAAATCATACATCTAATACAGACTGGCACCAAGAGGCTCTCAAAATTCTGGGGAAGAATGGAGATGTCAATCTTCGCGCTCAAGCTCTCATTGGTCTCGGGAATGCGTCAAGGTCAATGAAAAAAAATGAAGAGGCCATAACTTATTATAAAGATGCACAAAAACTTGTAGGAGTGAATTCTTCTCTTTACAATAAAGCCAGCGATGGCATTAAAGAAGCTTCTATGTTTTTAAATTATAACAACAATAAAAAACAAAATCTGAGAGGAAAATAATACAAATACGGTAGGCTAAGCCTTTCTTAAACTTGGATTGTCCGAGTTCAGACAGATGTGAGACAGGTTTGAGGCAAGAGGGATGGGCTGAGCGCGCCACAAAATCGCGCGGTCGTAAAACCCATCTCCCTTGCTGAATACAAAAAAGGCTTCAAGAATAGGATTGATAACACTCTATTCATAGAGACCTCAATGCAAATCAAAGGATTGCACTCTTGAAATTTTCCTTCTAAGATACCTTCCTGAATCCCAAACTGGAGGACTTCAACTTCACAATGCACCCCTTTCAAGAATCACTTCAAAACTCAGATTCTCACATTTTCCAACTCATTCAAAATGAGTTACATCGCCAACAAGATCAAATCGAACTTATTGCCTCAGAAAACATAGTTTCCAAGGCTGTTCTTGAGGCGCAAGGATCCATTCTCACCAACAAGTATGCAGAAGGCTATCCCGAGAAACGCTATTACGGCGGTTGTGAGATGGTGGACAAAATCGAACAATTGGCCATAGACCGCCTTTGCGAGCTTTTTGGATGCCGTTTTGCCAATGTCCAGCCTCACTCAGGGTCTCAGGCAAATCAAGCCGTTTTTTTGGCATTTCTGAATCCGGGCGACACCTATTTGGGCATGTCCTTAAATGCAGGTGGTCATTTGACCCATGGTTCAAAAGTCAATATGTCTGGCAAATGGTTTAATCCGGTTTCGTATGCTGTGGATCCCAAAACATATCTCATTGATTATGAGGAAGTCAGATCCGTTGCGCATCAGGAAAAACCCAAACTTATTATTGCCGGAGGGTCCGCCTATCCCCGCATCATCGACTTTGCGAAATTCCGCGAAATTGCCGATGAAGTGAATGCAATCCTCATGGTCGACATGGCCCATTTCTCAGGCCTTGTAGCCGGTGGGGTACATCCATCTCCCCTCCCCCACGCCCATGTGGTCACAAGTACAACGCATAAAACTTTGCGCGGTCCTCGTGGCGGTATTATCTTGAGCAATCATGAGGATGTGGCAAAAAAAATCAACAGCGCGATTTTTCCAGGTCTTCAAGGGGGTCCTTTGGAGCATATTATTGCAGCCAAAGCGGTCGCTTTTGGAGAATCCCTCAGACCCGCATTTGCTCATTACGCACATCAGGTTGTTAAGAATGCCAAAATGATGTCAGAGACGCTCGAAAGCCGCGGCCTTAATATTATTACCGGTGGCACGGACACGCATCTTCTTTTGGTCGATCTCAGATCCTTAGGGGAGATTTCAGGGGCAGATGCGGAAGCAAGTCTTGAGCGCGCAGGTTTAACCTGCAACAAAAACGGCATTCCTTTCGATCCATTGCCCCCTTCAAAAACGTCGGGCATTCGTTTGGGAAGCCCTGCAGGAACGACCCGTGGATTTAAGGAAGCCGAATTTAAAGATATTGCCAATTGGATTGCCGATATTCTGCAAAGCCTTTCCAATTCTCCCGATGGAGATCCTGTGGTTGAAAGTCAAATTCGGGAAAGAACGCGGCAATTGTGCACACGCTTCCCCATTTATTAAGTAGGGTACATGCGCTGTCCTTTTTGTAACAATGCGGATACGACCGTTAAAGACACGAGGGCAAGCGATGAGGGAACCGTCATAAGGCGGCGACGTCAATGCCCCGAATGTCTCTCACGTTTTACAACGACAGAGCGCGTTCATTTGCGCGAATTGATTGTTCGGAAAAAGGATGGGCGAACGGAGACGTTTGATCGGGAAAAACTATTCCGATCCATTCGTCTGGCTCTTCATAAAAGGCCTGTAGAGGACGATCGCATTGAGCGCGTCATTACAGGCCTTGTCCGCCAATTCGAATCCTCAGGGGAGAGCGAAATTAGCTCAGCAGCCATCGGCGAGCAGGTAATGGAGGCCTTAGCACAACTGGATTCCGTGGCCTATGTGCGATTTGCTTCAATCTATAAAGACTTTCACGAAACCAAAGACTTCGAACAATTCATCGAACGCATTGAAAAAAGCTTCGTGGAGAATTGAGTGAGGGTATAGGTTCCCCAAAAATTCGTCAGCCAATTTATCGAATTTTTTTGCTTTGAAAAAATTTTAAAGTCGTTTGGAAAGGGCAATGGCCAAGCGCGTCATCCCTTTAATAACACCCGAAAGAAGCGGATACGCGGGAGCTTCTTTGGCGCCGTGGTCATAGGCAATGTCACGATGTTGGCATTCTTCCGCGCGGAATTTCTCAAGGGTGTTTTTTAGCGCCATCTGATCCTCGCCCAAAAATTTAATTTGCTCTTGGTAATGGGCATCGATGACTTCTTCTACAGCCGCAGTGCACGCCATGGCGGCTTTTTCGCCTAAAAAAGCTGTCCCCGCACCCATGGCATAAGCGCCCCAATGCCAAAGCGGCTGGAGAAGGGTGGGACGTACACGATTTTTTGGAATCATTTGGCTGAAGGTTTCTAAATGCGCGAGTTCTTGCGCATACATCTCTTCAATAACGACGGCTGAAGGTTTGTTTTTTAAAACACGCAATTGCCCTTCATAAATGCGTTTAGCACCATATTCGCCAGCATGATCCACACGAATGATGGATTCTAAATCTTTGGGAGTAAGCAAAAGTGTCATCGGCTTTTCCAAAATCCAAGAAAACTGAAAAGGCTTAAACCCAACGAGACAATAAAATTATAGCCCGCAAGGGAAATTCCAAAAAGACTCCAACTCACAAGGTTACAGGTAATGGTGGGGGTACCTAAAAGTTGAGCGCGCAAATCTTCAAGAGAGGCATTGGAATCAAATTGGGCCGTTTGGCAAAAGCTGGGCAATTCAAACCATCCATTTTGAATACCTACATGATAAAAAGACAACCCCATTCCAAAGAAAAAGATAAGCCCCGTGATTATCAGAAATTGAGGTTTTTTTAAAAACAGCCCCGAAAGGGCTACAATTCCTACCGCCCCATACACATACCTCTCATAATAACACAATTGGCATGCCTGAATGCCAAAGACATGCTCCATGATCCAAGCCATACCTAAACTAAAAAAACAAATGAGCACTATTGACACAAGAGCGCATCGTGTTTCAAAGAATTTGCAAATAAAGTGCATCATGGTAAATCCCCTATGCTTTTGAATGCATTATACGATCTTATTTCCAATCACGATAGATCTTTTCAAGAAGGTGAAAGTCTAATATTAATGTGTTCATGCTAGAGTTCAGAAATCTAGAGTGTCCATAGAGAAAGTCCTGTCACGGCGGCAATCAATTCTAAATCAAGATTTTTGTCTTTCATAGCGCGCGCTGTTTCAAGTTTCCCTCTAAGCTCACCTTCCATACGGCCTTTTTCAAGACCTTCTTCAAAGCCTTTGGCTTCGATTTTCTTGAAGGCAATGTCTATGCGTGGAGAGATTTTTTCCATAATTTAGCTCGTAATCCGTACTCTGTCTCAGGGCATCGGACCCGTGGCACGATGTTCTGTGCACCTAAAATACCTTCTCAGAGATACTATGATTATGTTTTATAATATCGCAATATGTTGCATAAAGTAACATTTCCAAAATCATCCAATCGCGTAGATAATTCCAAAACCGCCTACAAGAGCAGCCAAAGCTACAAATGTCACAAGGGTGAGGTTCTCATCAATATAGGTTTTGATGGAAGGTCCATAATACCAAAAGAGCGTGGCCAACATAAAGAACCGAAAACCGCGAGCAATAACGGAGGCCAACATAAATTTGAAAATATCAAGCCCCGTCAAACCGCAGGCAATAGTCACCACTTTATAAGGAATAGGCGTCAGGCCCTTTAAAGCAACAATCCAAAATCCCCATTGATTAAAGCTATGTTGAAATTTATCAAAAGCGGCTTGAAGGCCATAAGTGTGTAAAATCCATTCTCCCAAAGTTTCGTAAAGGGAGTATCCAATGGCATACCCCAATAGTCCACCCAAAACAGAGGTAATGGTACAAATAAAGGCAAGCTTCCAGACTTTATCGCGATTGGACAACAACATCGCAATATAAAGAGGATCAGGCGGTATAGGAAAGAAGGAACTTTCTGCAAAAGACACTGCACTTAAAACCCAAATCGCACGAGGGTGGTCTGCAAAACTCAGCATCCAATCATAAAATTTCCGAAGCATGAATGAAATATACCTTAAAAATAGAAAGAAACTCTAGATTTCCTATCACGGAATGAATTTTTTGCAAATATTTTATTGACTCCTGACAGATTGAAAGTATGATGCAGCCGTCGAGACGCACAGGGCCCCTGTGGCGGAACTGGTAGACGCGGCAGACTCAAAATCTGTTGTCCAAAAGACGTGGGAGTTCGAGTCTCCCCGGGGGCACCAATCTTCGTAAAAACACCTTTCTCCTTAACCCACCAAATCTTTCGACAATTACAATCTTAGAACGTACATTTTTAAAACAGGAGACCAGCATGTCACTTACCCCTTCTACGATGATGCCTTTGGGAACCACCGCCCCAAGTTTTGAGCTTTTGGATGTAATTTCCGGATCTTTTAAAAAGTTTAACGATTTAAAATCTCAGCACGGAACCGTTGTAATGTTCATTTGCAATCACTGCCCTTTTGTTAAACATATCCAATCTGAACTTTTTGCAATGGCCAAGGCATATCAAAACAAAGGAATTTCGTTTATTGCTATTAACGCCAATGATGTTGAAAATTATCCGGAGGATTCTCCTGAAAATATGAAGCGTCTCTCAAAAGAATTGAATTATGAACTTCCTTATCTTTTTGATGAAACTCAAGAGGTTGCAAAAGCGTATGAGGCTGCCTGCACACCTGACTTTTTTGTATTCGATAGCAATCTCAAATGTGTTTACCGGGGACAATTTGATGATTCACGACCTGGAAATGGCGTTCCAGTCACGGGAGCTGATCTGAAAGACGCGCTTGAAGCCCTGCTTCACCATCATCCCATTTCCTCCCGACAAAAACCCAGCATTGGCTGCAACATTAAATGGAAGGCAAAATAGGCTTCCTTCTTTGCTGAAGAGCATTCCACATCTCCTTGTCTTGCCCATAGAGGTCTTTGACGAAATGGGCGCGACCTTGTTCGTCTTTCCAGACGGTAAAATAAGTGATGTAAACGGGCAAAGGTGATTTGAGTTTGATATGCTTTGTATCACTACCAGAGGATTCTTGCTTTATTTTTTCAGGTGTCCAAGCTTGTGGATCGTTCAAAACAAAACTTGCGAGTTTAGCAGGATTTTCCACGCGAATGCAGCCTGAGCTAAAATCACGCTCTGATTTAGAGAATAGATTTTGCTCTGGTGTTCCGTGGAGATACACATCCAAATTAGGAAGATTTGCAGAAGCATAATCAATAGTAAATCGAATTTTCCCCAAAGCATTGGCAGATCCTGGACTTTGCACAATTTGATAGGGGAAATTGCCAGAGGAGTAAGAACTCCAATTAATCGAGGATGCACTTACGGCATTGCCCGCACTATCATAAAAATTATAGCCCTTGCCAGAAAACGCATTAGGATTTTTTTGCAGTTTGGGAAGCTTGTCTTGGACGGCAATATTGTAAGGAACATGCCAGGAAGGATTAAAAATCACTTCGTTTAATTGCGCGTAAAAGCTGGGTGTTTTGCGATAGGCCCGCCCAGCGATCACAGGCATTGTGAATAAAATTTTATTGTTATCAACGGCCTCTAATTCAAACCCTGCAATATTCACAAAAATGTGACGCGCACCTAAGGTATCGGGGAGCCATCTTTGACGCTCAAGGCTTACAATAATTTGCTCAATCCGTTTTTCAACGGGCGTATTGAGAGCCTCCAAAGTCTCATTCCCTATTTTTCCTTTGGGGTCAATGCCATGGGTTTCTTGGAAAGTTTTAAGCGCACTTTCAACCGTATCATCAAATTGATCTCCGGATTGATGCGCCGAATCAAGAGCCCCTTGGGCGACCAGCTGATGCCTTAAGATTTGCACAGCTTCATTGCTTTTTCCTTTTTCTAATTTAACACCTTTTGGAAGTGTGGGCCACCCTCCTTGCTCTTGGATGCGCTTGTAGTACGCTAAAAGCTCTTTTAAGTTTTGGTATTCTTTGCGTGCAGGACCCAATGTTGAAATCCAAGCGCAGCTTTTAGGATTGGAGAAAAACGCCTTTAACAGTTGAGCCTCACTGACTTCAATAGGCTTAATGTAAAGGGTTTTGTCGACATTTTTGGGATTGAGACGTTCACCCTTCATATCGGAAATATAAAGAAGTGTCAGGGAGGTTAAAATTTCATCCGCTTTCATCTGTTGAGAGGGATCTGAAATTGAGATTTTTTTTAAAGCCGCCAGCTGGGGGGCATAATCTTGGGGGTCAAGGCCTTCCTCCTCAACGTGAGCAAGCTTCTCCATGAGAGTTTGCGCGCATTCGTTCCATTTTCCGTTCTCAATCCATGCCATTTGCCCCGCACGATCTTTATAAAACAAGTCTTTAGAATCTGAGGCTCCGCTTAAATTTGAAGAAACCATTAGCAGAAGTGCTGTCAATTTGAATTTTTTAAGGTTCATCTTAAAATTCCTCTTTCCTGATAAAAGTTTTCCACAAGTTGTTGACGGGAGGGGGGCGAGTGGTATATATACTCGATCCATCCTTCGTGGAATTTTATATAGGACTATTATGGCTCATCATCAATCAGCAATAAAGCGTATTCGTCGCGATACGAAAGTAAAATTAAGAAATCATGCGCGCATCAGCCGCATTCGCACCTTTGTGAAGAAAGTAGAAATAGCAATTTCCACTGGAAACCAAGCCGATGCGAAGTTGGCCTTGCAAGAAGCACAATCCGAATTGTTGTCCGGCGTCACAAAAGGTGTTCTTCATTTGAACACGGCATCCCGGAAGATCTCACGTCTTTCTTCACGCGTATCACAACTCGCGTAATATGAGGGGGAACTTCTCCCCCTTATTTTTTCATAGTTATTGGTCCCCCAATCTTTGTTGGGTTATGCATTTTCTGGCTCGAGGTTAGGAATGAAAGTCGCACACGTGCAAAAAAATCTGCAAGACGAGTGGGCCCAAGTCAAGGAGCAGCTTTTGCGCGAGTATGGCCAGGCGACATATTCGAGCTGGCTGGATCCGCTTTCCCTTGTGGGGCTTCAAGAAGATTGTGTGGTTTTAGCGGCACCCAATGATTTTATGCGAGATTGGGTGCTGAATCATTATGCCCAAAGCATCGGAAACTACCTCAAATCGGTGAATGATAATTATGGCCGCGTGAGTATTATTTGCGACTCTCAACTTACAAAAGACGTCGAAATTGCAGAAGAGGAACGGGAATCTATTAGTGCCTCCCTTGACCCTCGTTTTACCTTTGAAAATTTTGTGGTGGGAAAATCTAACGAACTTGCTCATGCTGCAGCACGAAAAGTTGCTGAATCCAAAGATGTCACATTCAATCCGCTTTTCCTTTATGGAGGAGTAGGACTCGGAAAAACCCATTTGATGCATGCTATTGCCTGGCACATTAAAAAGTGCCACCCTGAGCGCAAAGTCATATATCTTTCTGCTGAAAAATTTATGTATCAGTTTATTAAAGCGCTGCGCTTTAAAGATACAATGGCCTTTAAAGAACAATTTCGCTCTGTTGACGTTTTGATGATTGACGACGTGCAATTCATCAGCGGGAAAGATTCAACCCAAGAAGAATTCTTTCACACGTTTAATGCTCTCGTAGATCAAAATCGTCAGGTTATTATTTCAGCTGACAAATCACCCTCCGATCTGGAAGGCATGGAAGATCGAATGAAATCCCGTCTTGGATGGGGACTTGTTGCCGACATTCATCCCACGAACTATGAGCTTCGTTTAGGAATCCTCCAAGCCAAAGTAGATTCTATGGGAATTGATGTTCCCTCCAAAGTTCTTGAATTTCTCGCCCATAAAATTAGCTCGAATGTCCGCGAACTTGAGGGCGCTTTAACCCGTATTGTAGCTCATTCAACTTTGGTCGGCCGTGATATTACTCTTGAGACTACACAAGATGTTTTGCGCGATTTATTACGTGCCAATGACAGACGCGTAACCATGGACGAAATCCAAAAGAAAGTAGCCGAATATTATAACGTCCGATTATCGGACATGCATTCACCCAGGCGCGCACGGGCCATTGCACGGCCTCGACAAGTGGCCATGTATCTATGTAAAGTGCTAACCCAGAGATCTTTACCCGAGATCGGACGGAAATTTGGGGGGCGCGATCATACAACCGTGATGCATGCTGTAAAAAAGGTTGAAGAATTAATGATATCCGAGAAGAGTATCGGAGAAGATATCGATTTATTACGTCGAATGTTGGAGAACTAAATGACCGCACAAGCTCTTTTAAAAACTGAATCCGCAACCTCTAGTTTTGAAGTCATTCTGGACCGCTCAGTCCTTGTAAGAGCCCTGGGCCATTGCCAAGGTGTTGTTGAAAGAAAAAACACAGTTCCAATTTTGGCCAACGTGATGCTTGAGGCCAGAAATGGTCAGCTGAAAATGACGGCTACAGATCTTGAGATTGCTTTTGTCGAAACGATTGAAGCTCATGTCTCTCAAGAAGGCATCACAACCGTTTCCGCTCATTTCCTTTTTGACATCGTCAAAAAGCTTAAAGATGGGTCTGAAGTCTTATTAAAATTAAAGTCCGAAACAGGACAATTGGAAGTCAAATCCGGCAAATCCCAGTTTCACCTGGCAACAATTTCTCCTGAGGAGTTTCCTCACCCGAATGCCGGGGATTTGCCTTATCGTTTCACACTTCATGCCCAAGAACTCGCCCGTCTGATTGATCGCACCCGCTTTGCAATGGCGACCGAAGAGACACGCTATTATTTGAACGGTATTTATTTGCACGCAACAGTAGATGGATATTTACGTGCGGTAGCAACCGACGGCCACAGATTGGCCCAAGCCGAGATGGATTTGCCTACAGGCGCTCAAGGTTTACCTGGCGTGATTGTCTCACGCAAAACAATTTCGGAATTACGCAAACTCATTGATGAGGCTGCAACCCAAGTCGAAGTCTCTCTTTCTGAAACACAAATCTGCTTTGTACTGGGCTCCTCTATCTTAATCTCGCGCCTTATTGAAGGCACTTTTCCTGATTATGAACGCGCTATTCCTCAAAGTAATGAGAGCCCTCTTGAAGTTTCTGTGGCACTTTTCGCAGAAGCCGTTGATCGTGTATCCATCATTTTGAATGACAAGGCGCGTATTGTGAAACTTCATCTCTCGCCCAACCAATTGCGTCTTTTGACTGAAAACCAAGAAGGGGGAAGGGCCTCTGAAGACATCGAAGTCACTTATTCAGGACAAGATATGGACGTAGGGTTTAACTCTCGGTATATCCTCGATATGACACAACAAATGACAGGCGAAACACTTCAATTAATCTTTGGAGATGCCACCCTTCCCGTCATTGCCCGAGATCCTCTGGATGAACATGTTCTTTATGTTCTCATGCCCATGCGTGTATGAAGAAGAAGTAAAAGCTCATCATACAGATCCTTGCATTTTGCGCAGTCGCAGTTGGTTGTGCACGAATGAA
Organism: Candidatus Bealeia paramacronuclearis; assembly: GCF_035607555.1. Lineage (NCBI taxonomy): Bacteria > Pseudomonadati > Pseudomonadota > Alphaproteobacteria > Holosporales > Holosporaceae > Candidatus Bealeia > Candidatus Bealeia paramacronuclearis. Next base: position 494,192 of record NZ_JAVHWZ010000002.1, read on the forward strand.
ACAGGTTCCCCCATTAAGCAGGGGGAGGGCTAAAATCGCCTTTATTCGGGAGTGATTCAAAGAACACTCACGCTGCGATTGTGTTTAAATGCGTCAGAAGCGTTTGTATTTAGCTTCAAATAGTTCACACTCTGACGTGCAAACTATTGAACAAATCTGAGCCCTGGGCCCCTCACGAACAAAGCCCTTAAAATCGTTCACTCTTACTGCGCTGTAGATTTATTACACTTTGTTCCTTCGGTTCCCAAATAACATTGCCATTCTTGCTTACAACTGACTTTCCAGGCTTTAACTTTATGAGCGATAGAGTCTACTTGTGATTGAAGACGCTCAAGCCCACTCTTTGTCAAACCTGTAAAGTTGGTATCTTTTTGGTAGTTTTCAGCAGCTCCCTGAATTTGGTTATAGAGCGTCTTTATTGTATTTGAAAGATGCGCATACTCTGGTTTTTGACTCTCTCGCCCAGCATTTTGAATTGCCTCTAAAAAATCAGGATATTGTTCATATAACATTTTATCATTAAAAGCAGATGCAGCGCCATAAAACTCTGTCACAGTATTTAAATATTCATTCACAATGAGTTGGCAATCATCCGTATTTAACGCGGGATGGGTTTCTTTGGCGTTAAGCTTATGAACACTTGTCAATGAGCTAGCACTGAAAATCAAAGCCGCGGATATTATAAGTTGTTTTTTCATTTTGAAACTTTCCTCTGTTTTTTGAAATCTAAACAGTACTAAAATTAAAATGTTCACCATATTTATTATGAATTACAATTATTTTTACAATACTCACTGCCCAGCAGGCAATTACAGAATGCCTTACATTTTGTACTTTTCCATTTATCAATTTTGTTTTCAATGGAGTCAACTTGACCCTGAAGCCTCTTCATACCTACTCCTGCTAAACTTTCAAGGTCTGAGTTTTTCTCAATAGTATAAGCACCTTGAATTTGACCATTATAAGTTTTGATAGCATTCGCAAGATTTGATCGAGATAAGGTCGCAGCTTTAACTGCGGCTAGGAATTTTGGATATTTCTGATACAATGTGTCATTATTGAGTGCGTTTGCTGCATCATAAAATTGACCCACCGTATCAAGATATCCCTTGTAGATTTTCTGACAATCCTCACTTGTCTGACTTTTAAGATCATGAACATTTGTCAATAAAATTGCGCTGAAAAGAATAATCGTAGATATTATAAGTTGTTTTTTCATTTTGAAACTTCACTCTGTTTTCTTGAAGTTAGCTTACCATAAAAAACCGCTGCACGAAAACGTCTAAAAACTTATTATATTTTAATACTTTTTTAAAATTTTTTCTCTAATCCTAGTCCCGATATGATTATAGAGGGCATTTTCACATGAAAGTTTTCAAATCCATCTTCATCATTTTTCTCGGTTTACTTTTCTTAAACGGCCCTCAAAGTGCCATTGCAGGACATAAAAAGCATAATTCATCGACTACAGAGCCCACCTCTTCAATTACACCCCCTCAAAAACAGAATTTAGTGAAAGAGGAGGAGAAGAAAGATGAAATCAGCATTCGCATCGATAATAAAACTGAGGAACATCACAGCGATCCTTCAAGTCCAAAGCTCTTAAAAGTAGAAATGTCTGAAGAGGAGTTTGAGAAAAAATATTTTCAAACCTGTAGTAAATTTTCTTTTCTGATGACCCGGATTGCAAAAGGAACCCAATACATTTCATTTTTTGGATCAACTATATTAACAATGGTGACAGTTTTTGCAAATACAGAGCCCACCACAACACGTTGGGTTTCGGTGGGAAACTTTGTCCTTGAAATTGCAGGGTTTGTGGGGTTTGGAATTGAGGTATATACTAATAATTTCCTTCAAGAGGCCAAAGAAAAAGGGGGGAAATAGAAATTTTTTCTTTTCAATTAAAAAATCATTTTTATTTTTTTAATTTGGGTTTTTCTTAAATTTTTTGCCTAATTTTAAAGGTGGATTTAAGTAATTATATACATCAACAGCATCCCACATCACTACACGCTAACCTCAAAGTCGAAATGCAATAGTACCTTACCATACTATTGCATTTCGACTTTGAGGTTAGCCAATATCAATATTATCAATCAAAAGATGCCCTACATCCAAAATGTTGATGGAGTGTTCTTGTAAACATCTTGGACATAGGCCCCCGGACTTTTTGCAGGTCTACTTGAGCACTAAGTTTTATCATCCATCTCAACCGCTTTCATTGAGAGGAAAACAATAGTGCGGCGATACACAATCTTTTCATAAGAGATCTCCCTATTTTTTATGGAAATCTATCAGCACAGAATCAGTAGATAAAAATTAATCAGTTTTTTTGCCTTTCAACTTAGAAGATCAAAGCCAGATCTGTGTCATTTATTCTGAAGTTTTTTCAAAATCTCCTGACCTTCGAGGGATGAAAAAGCCTTTTGAGCTATTTGTGCTGTTTCAATACAATATTGACGTTCAGCTTCTGATATTTTTTTCAAACCTTTTTCAGTAGCCTCAAGCGTTTGCTGGATATCAATCTCAGAGAAATTCATTTTAGATCTCAAAACATGAGGACGCAACGCATGGATCACATCGGACAGGTCTTCGACTATTTTCTTTCGGCTTAAAAATACTGCATAATATATAGCTCGTCCCGTTTCGTTTTCAGAACCTGAAATACTCAATATATATTTTCTTAATTTAATTATTTCCATATAATTAAGAGACAAATCCGAGGCGACTTGATTGTAAAATACAGCTAAGCTCTGGGGGATGGTGAGGTTAAAAACAAGGCGAAACTTAGTAGAAGTTATATGAAAGAAATCTTTGTCCCTCAGTGTGTTGTAGGTTTTTCTTAAATCATCCCGAAGTCTTTTTAAGAAAAAATCATTATTTTTATCATCTTCTGCAATATGATCAACTTTAAGCAGAATATTTTTTTGGATGGGATGATCAACAAATATAAAATCTTCTTTATTATTATAATCAAAACTAGAAATTATTTCCTCTAATTCCTTTGACATTTTCTTATATTTTACTAAAATATAATTCGGAATATATTTGAGTTCAATATTAGAATCTTGATGTTCATCACCCACTGAGTAAGCCCCTGTGGCTTTCGCATGACATACTGAAAAACACCCTAAGACCAAGATTACTTTAATTAACTTATTCATTTCACACCATAAATTAAGGATAAATTATTTTTATCATATACAATTAAAACCTAAATACACAAGCACCTTTTCATCCAGCAGAAAAATTCAAGACTGTTCACTTTAGAGCCTTTGCTCTTTTTTCTTTGCTTCCAGATCCATAACGTAACGAATAACTTGAGCTACGGCCTTATATTGATCGGGTTTGATAAATTGATCCACTTTGACAGAGGCATAAAGCATACGCGCCAAAGGGGGATTTTGGACAACGGTCACATGTTTTTCTTGCGCCACATCTCGCATTTTAAGTGCTAGCGTATCCACCCCTTTAGCAATGACTTTTGGTGCAGGCATTTTTTCCTCCCATTTCAATGCCACCGCATAGTGGGTTGGATTCATAATCAGGACTGTGGCCTCAGGCACTTTTTCAAGGGTTCGGCTTTGAGAAATCTCCCGCTGCATTCTTTTGATTTTGGCTTTAAGGTGCGGATCCCCCTCCATTTGCTTATGCTCTTCTTTCACTTCCTGCTTACTCATTTTCATTTCTTTAAGAAATTGGAAACGCTGGAAGAAATAATCAAACCCGGCAATCACAGCAAGGCTCACGGCGCCCGCAATAAAAAGATCCAGAATCACTGTCTTGAGTTCATTCAAAATCTCACTCACGGGCAAAGTGACGATCACATCTAACCGTGAAACTTCCGGCCAAATCACCCAGAAAATAATCCCCCCCACAATGGACATTTTCAAAAGACCCTTAAAAAACTCGGCCATTGATTTTAAAGAAAAAAGACGCTTGATGCCTTTCATGAGGGAAATACGCTCGAACTTAGGCTTTAAAGGATCGGCTGAAATTAAAAACTGAGTTTGAGAAAGGGCTGAGATCACACCCGCCACAATAAAAAGAGAGAGTGGCAAAATCATAATTAATGTCACTCGCCAAAGTGTGCCTGAAATAAATTCAATATAAGAGTGCCCTTCTGGCACAATGGTATGCGCCGCTTCAAAATAAGGTCTAAGAGCGTTGCTTAAGTTTCGAGAAATAGACGGCGACCAAATCCCCACCAAAATACAGCACACCAAAAACGCAAAGAAATGATTGACCTCTTTTGAAAGAGGAATTTGACCTTTTTTCCGCCCTTCTTCCAGTTTATGGGGGGTGGCTTCTTCTGTCTTTTGAGAGGCATCCTTCTCGTCTGACATACCCCTCCCCTACCTTAATCCAGCAAAGACAGGTGTTGCAAAATCTAAAAACACCGTCATGATCGCTTGAAGTGTTGCGTAAATGGCAATTATTCCCAAAGCCAGCACCAAAGGTTGTGCCACGAAGAAAAACTGCACTTGGGGCAAAAGTCGATTAATCAGACCAATGGAGATATAATAAAGCGTTCCGATAATAATAAAGGGCGCAGACATCTTTACGCCAATCATAAAACTTTGTGCCACAATATGAAGAATGCTTTGCGACATATCCTCAAGGGGAAAATAACCGGGTCGGATAATCTCAAAACTCTCAACCATTCCACGAATCATTAAATGGTGAAGATCCAGCACAAAAATCATAATCAGGGCCATCATTCCTAAAAAGGAGGACGTAACAGCAGCGTGATCACCTTGTGCAGGATTGAAAACCGAAGCATTCGCTAAGTTAATTTGAAATCCAATAATATTTCCGGCCACATCCATGGCAGACATCGCAATACGGGACAATGTCCCAATAAAAACACCAATTCCAAATTCAAGAAGAAGCGTTCCTAATGAAGCCGCACTTCCAATCTCTTGGGTGACAATCGAGCTACTGAGGACAGGTGTCATTACGAGAGAAAATAGCATAGCCATCAAAACTCGCATGCGCCCTAAAATATAATTTTCAGAAAATCCTGGAAGCACCATAAGAACGCCTGCAACCCTGCAAAACACTACCATATATGGCCAAAGCTCATTTAATAAAATGGGATTTAAAGTGGCCATAAATTAAGAACCGCTCTCAATGCCTGCAATTCTTTGAAAAATTTCATTTCCAAAATTTTCCATGGTCATACCCATAAAAGGAAGGAGAAGAATGAATGCGACAAAGATTGCCAAAATTTTAGGAACAAAGCTTAAAGTCATTTCCTGGATTTGAGTTAAGGCTTGAATGAGCGAAATAATAAAACCGACAATCAGCGCCACAAGCATGAGGGGTAAGCCCAACTTGAGCATGACCAAAACGCCTTCCCTGGCAATATCGATAACTTCAGCGCCAGTCATGGGATGTTCCTCACTTGTGTCATAGCCTTCCTCTAATTTAAAATATTGAGTTTAGAAATATAATGGCGCATAAAACAGACCAACACAGATTGCTTATAGCCCCCCATCTTAAGACATTTCTAGAGATTAGCAGAATTTCTTCTTGATGAAAACGCGCTCTTTTGCGTATGTAATATAAATAAAATTTTATTTTTGAGAGGGGGGTGGCCATGCGCAATTTAATCTTTAGTCTTACAGTTTTTGCCTTTTGCGGATTTTCTTTTGTGGGAAAATCTATGAATAATGATGAAGAAGATACAATTCCAAAAACACCCACCTTTACCAAAATCATTGGTTTTAATGTTCCCGCAGGTATAACTGTAGCCACTCAACCTTCTACGCCAGCTCAGGAAAAACCTCTTGTAACGACCCAAAAAGCCAGAACGATTCAAGAATATTATCTCTACGCCAAGAAAGACTTGAATATCAAATTCAGTTTTGGGAAAATGTTTTGATAAACGCTGAAAAATCAACCGGACAAAAGAGGACTAAACGTAGTAAAATTGCTCACGCCTCTAGTGTTGCCCAAGAGTTAAAAAATGACTTTGCAAAACTTAAGAAGAAAAAATACAAAAACATTGAAAACTAACGCACCTCTGCCTTTAAAACTGATACTGCAATGATTATTTTTTCATTTTAAGGCTTTCTTAAATTTTTTGTGTTTTTCTGGAGATCAAAGCATTTCCTCTTGATGAAACTTGCGCTTTTGTGCATGTAGATTCAGATGTTGATTTTTAAGAGGTGTCCATGCGTAATTTAATCTTCAGTCTCACAATCCTCACGTCAGGAGGATCTTCTTTTTCCGCAGACGCGATGTTCGGTAATGGTAAAAGTTGGCTTTGGGAGTCAACAGATGGCATTCCAACCCAACACGTTCCGATGAAGACATTTAACACTCAAACAAGATTTCATCCCTCATCCCTGCCCAATCAACCTATTTTTCCTGAAAAATTATTAGATCCAATGATCACTAATAGCCCCCCTAAACCAATTTTCCAAAAATCTTCATCGATTGATATTCAAAGCGCAAAAAAGACCAAATCTAAAAATAAGACTGAATTTGAGGAAAATGAAATCACAAAAAATAATAAACAAGATAATAAACAAGACTTTGAAGAGGATGATTTATTGTTTACCTTGGACGATGATGACAAAATACTCCCCCAAGAAGTAAATTCAGAAAAACCCCGATTTGACTTTAACTCTGATTCCGATGAAGAGGAAAAATCAATAAGCTCAGAAGATCAAGATACACTCAATCAGAAATTTTCAAAAATGTTCACCAATACACCGCCATCATTTAAACCAGAAAATAACCCTTACCGAAAAAAAGTAAACCCGTGGGGAGAATATTAACTCCCCCCCTCCTGGAGGTGGAGCTGCTGACGGCGGTAAGCTTCAACGATTTTGAAGGTTTCATCAGAAGGGGTACCCACCGCACGCAAAACTTCGGATGCCAGCTGCAAACTTGGCTCAAGAGTTTCTGGGACTACCAAAAGAGCACCTGAGTTTGAGAGTTTCTCATAATGCTGTTGATCACGAATTCGTACGCAAATGGGGATTTCTGGAAAATGCCGGCGAATGGTCATTACAGTCCTGACCGAGGACGTCATTTGCTTCAATGTTACAACAGCCGCACTGGCACTCTCGGCACCAATAGCGCGCAAAACCTCAAGGCGCCGTGCATCCCCAAAAAATACAGGCAATCCCTTAAGGCGCCCTTCTGTGACGCGCCGCATATCATTGTCAATGGCCACATAAGGGATGAGGCGTTCGGAAAGCATGTCCCCCACCATCTGTCCCACGCGACCGTATCCTGCGATAATCACATGACCTGAAAGTTCAGCCACTTCTTGGGGAGCTTGTTTAACATCGGCTTTGACTTCTGAGACTTCAAAGAACATGGCAAGTTTTTTTCCAAAAGTACTCAAAAGTGGCGTTAAGGCCATGGAAAGTCCTACCACCACAAAAAGGACGTCAGCGACACCTTGGGAAAGGAAATTATGGATCACATCGGGGGAGAAAATCACAAATACAAATTCGCCACCACCGGCCAGAAGCAAAGCGACACGAATAGCCGTTGATGTTCTCAATCCAAAAACGCGACAGAGGAAAAAGAGAATTACCGCTTTAACCAACAAAAGACTAAAGAGAACTGTCACCACAAGCGCAAAGTTACTTAAAAGCGTCTCCACATGGATTCCCATACCCACAGACATAAAAAAAACACCTAAAAGAAGCCCCCGAAAAGGCTCAATATCCGCCTCAATCTGATGGCGATATTCGGTTTCTGCCAAAAGAATGCCTGCCAAAAATGCGCCCAACTCCAATGACAGTCCCGCCACTTCCGTAAAAAAGCTTGTGCCCAACAATACCAAGAAGGTGGTGGCCATAAAAAGCTCAGGATTTCCAGTACTGGCCATTACGCGATAAAGAGGGCGAAACACAATGCGCCCGAGGAACACAATCAGAACAAGGGCTAAAATCGCCTTAAGGAACGAGAAGAGCAATTGAATCCAAACCGATTCCTCATTTTTACCAAAGGTCGCAATAATCACAAGCAGAAGGACAACAGCTAAATCTTGGAGAAGTAAAACGGCAAAAGCTGCACGACCGGATCTGGCACCTAACTCTTTCCGTTCGGAAAGAACTTGCAAAACAATGGCTGTGGAGGAAAGTGCCAACGCGCTTCCCACCAAAATGGCAGCCTTGGGGGCAAATCCAAAAAGAAGGGCCACGCTGATCATCACAAAGGCCGTGACCAAAACTTGTGAGATTCCCAGACCAAAGACGTATTTTCTTAAAGATTGAAGTCGTTGCCAGGGCAGCTCGAGCCCTATGGAAAAGAGCATCACAATCACGCCCAATTCACCCAAGAATCGTGCTTCATTCACATCGCGAATAAGACCCAAAACTGAAGGCCCAATTAGCATCCCTGCGACCAAATATCCCAAGACAGGACTGGCTTTCATGCGCCGAAAAATGAAGACAACACCAACGGCTGCAATTAAAAAAACAAGTATATTGTCAAGATATCCCGGTTGATCCAGCACGCGCGTCCCAAATATGAAGATTAATTATGAGTAAATGTTCTTTATGTTATACACGAAAAAAGACCAAAGAGGGAACTGTTGAAAATAAAAAAAATTTCCCAGCGCTCAAAAGTTATTCACATGTGCGTTAACACTCAAAAACACGAAAAAATGGTCAAGCGATTTTTTTTATTTTTTTTCTCAAGAGACCTCTTTACAAATGAAAACTTAGTATTTCTCTTACTTCTTTTTTTACTGCCTATTTTTTAGGCAAACAGATTGAGGGGCTTTAGAATCAATCCTTATTCTGGTTATCCCGTCAACTTTCCCCAAACTTATCCACAGGTTTCGTGGATTAATTCTTTTTTAAGGGTTCGTTAAGATTTGGGAGATCATTTCCAGGGAGGATTTCTTAATCTAATCAACGGAATTTAACATTCTAACCCAATCATAAATCTGTAAATAATTCCTTAAATTTTAAAATTATCACAACAGGAGACCAATACACAGCCCACCCCTGTCTGAGTTCAAATAGGGACGACACTTATTTTTGAGGCATTGATCTTTTGACAAACAAGCGTGTAGAATAATTCTAACAAAATTTGGCATAAGGTAAAAAGAAAGAACCATCATGCAGAATTTGGTACTTAGTGTCTTTTTTAGATCCTGATCCACAGAGGGGCTTGCTATCACAAGTCTCCTGTCAGGATGATAGGTTTTTTTAATATCGAACTCAAATAATTTATACCTCCATCCTCAAGGTAACTCCATCATGTCCCTTCCTGATCTTCTCCATAACCTTCCAGAGTTTACAGTTTCCAGTTTATCTCAGGCACTAAAACGCACTGTTGAATCCAGCTATTCCCGCGTGCGCCTGAAGGGTGAAATTTCAGGCCTTAAACAGCATTCCTCAGGACATGTGTATTTTTCCCTCAAGGACGAAAATGCTGTCATGGATGCAGTCTGTTGGCGAGGTACATTTTCAGGGCTCTCCATTCGTCCCCAAGATGGGATGGAGATTATTGCCACAGGCAAAATCACGACCTATCCTGGAAGATCGAAATATCAAATGGTCGTCGAATCCATTGAACTTGCGGGCGAAGGGGCACTTCTCAAATTACTCGAAGACCTTAAACGCAAACTCGCACAAGAAGGACTTTTTGAGGAAGGTCGAAAAAAGACAATTCCCCTTTTCCCCAAAATCATTGGTGTTGTTACCTCACCTACAGGGGCTGTGATTCGCGACATTTTGCATCGCCTTGCCGATCGCTTTCCCTCCCATGTGATTTTATGGCCCGTCCTCGTTCAAGGAGAAGGCGCGGCGGAGCAGATCGCAGCCGCCGTCCGTGGATTTCAAAATCAATCCCAAAGACCTGATGTGCTAATTGTGGGGCGCGGCGGCGGAAGCCTTGAAGATCTCTGGGCCTTTAATGAAGAAATTGTCGTGCGCGCTGTGGCTGATTCTCAAATCCCCGTGATCTCCGCCGTGGGACATGAGACCGATGTGACGTTGGTCGATTTTGCAGCCGATAAAAGAGCACCTACCCCTACCGCTGCGGCCGAATTTGCCGTTCCCGTCCGTCAATCTCTTATGGAGTATTTAGGGCAGAAAGAGAGCCGCATGAAGGCCATGTTGGGGATGGTTTTGCAACATACCACAGCACTTTTGTCTGGTCTTTCCCGGGGCCTTTTGGACCCACAAACCCTTATTCAAGACAAAACGCAGCGTCTCGATGATTGGACAGAGCGATTAATAGCTTCTCCTGCCCCCTTCTTTGAGAAAAGGCAGGATTACGTCCGACTTTTATCCGCCCGCCTTTCCCATCCAAAATCCATGACGGAAATGATGGGGATGAATTTGGAACATCTCGATTCACGCCTGAAGCCTGCCTATCATAATCTTCTTGAGCGTCTTCAAACACATCTGAATTCGTCGGGTCAGCTTTTGGCCAGCTATTCTTATGAGAAAACTCTTGAACGCGGCTTTGCCCTTGTCTTCGATTCGGAAAAACAATTGGCAGGACGCGTCACCCAAGTCACGCCGGGACAAGATTTGCATATCCGCTTTTACGATGGCGAGGTTTTGGTTACCCCTTTGGATAAGCATCCTTGATAAAAAACACCAAGATGGTACCAATCAGAAGGCCTAAAGGAATCGTGCTCATTGCAAATATAAAATCGGCTGTCGAATAAGCACGAACACCGTCAACAAATCCTCCCTGCCAGCTCAAATCCAAAAGCTTTCCAATGAAGGGCTGAAAAACAACACCGCTGATCATGCACATCATATTAAGAAATCCACCTGCAGTTGAGCTCACGGAAAGCGGATTGAGTTCGCATATAACGGTGAATATCAAAAATTGACTTCCTAAGAAAAATCCAGCACCCAATAAAAGCGCCAACAATGCTGTATAATTAAAGAAGTCTGAGGGAGAATAAAATACGATCGACATTAAGACAAAAGGAATGCTTGCAGCCAAAAATAAACTGACTTTATAGGATTTAAAATAATTCACGACCCATGAAACGCAAGGACCTCCCAACGCCACACCGGCATAAAAGACCATGATTGCCGAAGACGCATCATGCTTGGAAAAGCCATACTTTTGGATAAAAAAAGGCACACCCCAAAGATCTGCAAATCCAGAGAGAGGAACATACAAAAGCATTCCATAAAAGGCCAAAATCCAAGATTGGGGTTTTTTAATTATCAGCACAATACCTTCAATAATACCCAGTTTTTCAGGGTCAGGAGCATGATGGCTTGAGATATATTTTTTAAGTTCAGGAGAAGGTTCTGTATTCATGCAGAACCATGCCAGAAGACAAATTCCAATTCCAAAAGCGGCCAAAATCCAAAGGGCCTGCCGCCATCCCACAAGATCAATCAAAATCACGAGGGGCGTCCCTGCCACCAAAGCCCCCACAATACCTAAAAAGAGGGTCATTCCAATCACAAGCGGCAATTTTTGAGGAGGGAACATACTTGTTCCCGTTTTCAGGCAGCTTAAAAATCCAAATGCAGATCCCGCACCAATAATCAGGCGACCAATTCCTGCAATAAAGAGTGAGTCCGCCCAGGAAAAGAGGAGCGTTCCACCGGCACAAAAAAGCGCAGCCAAGGCCAACATTTTTTTGGTGCCCATCTTATCAATTAAAGTTCCTCCTGGCACTTGGAGCGCCGCATATCCATAATAATAAAGCCCTGTAAGCGTCCCCAAGGCGCACGCATCCACAGAAAACGCTTCCATCAATTCACCCGTCATGACATTCGGTGAGACCCGCAACAGAAATTGATAGGCGTAAAACATCGCCGCACACGCCCACACCAACCAGCTTTTGATGAGTGAGAAATGTGCTTTTTCTACTGTTAGGGTCGTCGTATTCATAAAGTGCTCGCAAGATTCTGTGTTCGATTATTCAATGCCGCAAGACTAGAAGAAAACGAAAGGACTACGCAAGGGCTTTATTGCTTTGAATCCCTTAAAACCTTGATACACGTCAATTTGTGTTGCTCAGATGGATGCGTCCCTCTCTCTAATTTTAGTGGCCCTTGCAAAGCATCTGGGAAATAAAATGATTTAAAATTCGGGAGCTTTTCTCCAAACGTAAGAGCAACCGTTGAAAAATCAGGAGAAATCGCAATGACTCCTTTTGATATTTGATCGCTCCAATGTTGAATACGATTCTTAAGATCTCTTTGCCATCCTTGTATGAGATTAATACAGCGCCAGCAACAATCATAATAAGTTGAAATTCCAAGAGCAATACCGTGCAAATGTATTTTTTTTGTCCCATTTTTTGTGAGCTGACTCAAATAGTTAGGGAGTTCATTTGCCAAATCTAATAGCATAATGGCTTCTGCGTCATTGGCATTCAATGTCCAATCCCCATTAACAATAGTTTCGCAAAGGACCGGAGTTAAAGTTTTTCCTAAAAACGTCCTACGCTCTTCTTTGTTTGCTTTCTTATATTCGCCTTGTTGAGACTCTGACAAAATATCTGTAAAAGCGTTAAAAAGTTTATTTCGTCTTTTAAATCCTTTTTGCTCTTCAAAAAAATGGCAGCCTGAAAAATATTTTTTACTTGAAAAAAACTCAACTGATTCGAATTTCTTAGGGGAACTTTCTTCTGCATAGTGGAATCGAATACGATAGCTCGCTAAGTTTGGGAACACTTCCCTTCTCGCAATTTTTTCTAATAATGCCAAATTATGAGGGTTTTCCATATCTGGAAATGAATAAGGGGTATTTTCAAAAGTATACGTTCGGTCTTTCTGTGCTCTCACAAAGCGCTTGTAGGCATAATCTTTCCACTCAAGAGACGTCTTATAAGGCACAACGGATAGCTGAGTATTCTTTTTATCTTTTTGAATGTTTACGTTCTCAATCTGAATATCCTCTAAGTCTTCTTCTGAGTTTACGTCACTCTCATCTAATTTATTTTCCCCTGATTCAAACACTTCATCTTCAGACATTTCATTTTTTATTTTATTTTCAGCGCTTTCTTCTTCAACAACCTTAATTTCTTGCTTTTGAGCAAACGTCTTTAAAGGTTCTTTTTTTAATTTTTGAGTTTTCGATTTCTTCTCATTTTTAACCGACTTCTTGGGTTGATTTTTTTTCTTAGATGGAGATTCGACTGGCTTCATTTGGTCAGGAAACATATCTTCAATAAAAGATTTGAAGATTTGAGTCGGCTCCTCAAGACACCCCTTAACAACTGCATTTTGAATATTAGGCTTTGAGTATAAATCCACTGCCTTTTTATCAGTTATAGAAGTAAGAAAGGAAGTTGATAAAAAACCAGTTCGATGCTTATTGGCCACTTTAGCAAGAACAAACTCATGATCTTGTGTCTGCAGAGGCTTATCAAAGTGAAAAAATTTGGAATCACAATGAAGACTCGCACATGCAGATAGTAAAGTCCGCTCTATGTTAAAGTAAAATAAAATAGAATTAAGTTCATAAATAACAGTTGGACATTTCAATATATTTTCATCAAGAAGGTAAAGAACCATACGATTAATTTGAACTGAGTCATTTTCCATAATTTCATCGCATCTAAATTCTTTCAAAAAATTAAAATAAAGCTTTTCTTCTTCATCTGTAAAATGAGTCACAAAATTGGAATAAATTATTTTTTCTCCCTCTTCCTCTTTAAAAGCCTGCGGATACTTCAGCTTAAGGTAGCCAAACACACTGTTCCATAAAGATTGTAAATTTTGCCTCACCACATAAATGGTTTGATTATAAAATTTCTGCATTTGCACCTCACTAGCGGGTGCTTTAGAAAACGTATCAAGGCAATTCAAAAAATAACAAACTAAATCCTTTTCAACCACATAGTCACACTTCAGGAGCGATAAGATCATAACCTCAGGAGTTAATAGGTCGCCTGTTAAATCTACTCTAAACTTACGCACATAATCAGTTTTTTTTGCAAAAAGAGCCTTTGTGTCCTTTTTGATTCCGTTCATTTGCACATATTGAAAAAGTTCCATCAGATGAGTTTTTCTATTTTCTATATCCTGACGAAGATCTTCAAAAGTCAGCGTTTCATTTGATTTAAGAGCCTTGATAGCGATAGAGTCTGTGTTCAGCTCAAACAACTCTTTCTCATATTGAAATTTCCCAGATAGAAGGCTTTGAGAGTAAAGACTTACAAAAACACACAAAATCAAATTAATAAACTTCATAACAATCACCATAAAAAACAATAATTAGTTATTATTTAATTTATTATATAAATATTGTCAATATTTTTAAAACTAATCTATCCAACGATTATGGAGCCAAAACCAAAGGTCGGGACGTTGATTAACCCATCGGTCAAGACATTGATTCACCTTTACCATAAAGTCATACGTATCTTGGTTAATGTCACCTATGGGAGTAAATTCAATAGGCTTTTCGAAATGAACGCGAAAGTAGGAATCATGAATGCGCTCAGCCCATGCGGGCACCACGGGGCAATTATAACGAATAGCCATGCGCGCAATAGCCGGTGCAGTCATAGCAGGGCGCCCTAAAAACGGAACTTCAATCCCCTCATTCAGTTTTTGATCCACAAGGATAAACAGGTGCCCACCTTGGCTGAGAAGTTTCATGATTTCTCTGCTGCCATTCCGGCCTTTACGAATAACTTTAGGGACGCATTGAAGTTGGCGCTTGAGCATTTCACGATCAGTCCAGGGGCTGTTGGCAGTGCGGTACAATTGGGTGAGTTCAAGTCCATGATCCGTTGCAAAATGAGTAATAGCTTGCCAATTTCCGATATGACCCGTGAAAATAATTCCGGGCTTTCCGTCGTCTCTCATTTGTAAGAAGTTCTCAAGACCTACGACTTCAATACGCTTGTCGCCCTCAGCTCCACGAAAATCTTGAGGGTTTGAGTACTCGGCAATAAGGCGCCCTGCGTTATCCCAAACGCCTTTGACGATAGCCTCAATTTCAGCATCATTGAAATGGGGATAAACTTTTTTGATATTGCGCCGCGCCGTTTGGCTGGCCTTGACATAGCGCCCCAAGCCATAGAAAAACCACGCGGCCGCACTTCCTGCTTTGTCCACGGGAAAAAGCCCACAAAGCCCACAAAAGGACCACGTCGCAAACCCTTCAATCCGCTGACGAATGGGTTTGAAGGCTTGAGACAAAAAATGGGCTAGTGGAGATTTTGGCTTACGAGCCATGATTTTAATTCCTCAGGATTTTCAAATTCAATTCCCACATTAATGATGTCGAGCTGATTACGATAAGATTCTGGCAGGCGCACTTCATCTTTGGCGGTTGTGACCAACTTAGCTCCTTTGTTGTGCGCAAAATTCAAAAGATGTTCAAGATCTTTTTCGTGATAAGGATGGTGATCGGGAAATTCCTTAAAATAAAGGACCTGAAATCCTTCCTCTTTTAAAGTTGCTAAAAACTTCTGATTAAACCCAAGGCCTGAAAAAGCAATGAGGGGAGAGTTTTTAAGTGACACCTCATATTGAGGCTTAAGTTTCGCATGAAAGGTTGGTTTTGAGAAATTTTCGTTTTCTTTTGAAACCCAAATAATCCCTTCCGCGCGCGCCATGCCTCTTCCAAAAAACTCACGCAAGGGACCTGAAGGAAAGACAAAACCATTGCCAAATTTTTGTTTCCCATCAACCACAATCAGCGAAAGATCTTTTTTGAGTTTTCGATTTTGATGGGCGTCATCTAAAAGAAGAATTGTGGCTCCCTCTTCTTTCGCCAAGCGCGCTGCATTTACGCGCAGATGATCCACCCAGGTGGGAGCGGCCTTAGCCAAAAGAAGGGGCTCATCTCCCACTTCATGATAGGCATGAATTTTGGGATCGACGCGAATAGGTCCCCTCGCCTTCCCCCCATATCCGCGTGTAATAATATGTGGCGTGTGCCCTATTTCTTTTAAAAGAGCGACAAGCGCAATTGTAGTAGGGGTTTTGCCAGATCCCCCCATGACAAGATTGCCAATACTAATAACGGGAAGCTCACATTTTTCCGGATGACGCAAGATCCCCAATCCAGCCTCAATTATCCCATATATAAACCCCAAAGGTGACAAGGCCCATGAAAGAAATCCTGGGCGTTCGTACCAAAACTTAGGCGCTTTCAGCATAGCGCCCTCGTGTGGGAGAAAGATGGGGAGATAAAAGTAATTTCAAAGCCGCAAGACCGCTCTTTCGTTCTTGTATCAATTTTTCGTCAATCTGAGCATTTTTCGTCTCAAGATTTTTCTTTAAAATGGTCGAAACTAATTCCTCAACATTTTGAATTTCTTCCGCACATCCCTCATTTTTCAAAAATTGAAAAAGCGCAGGATTCGAAAATGTATGGGGCCCATGAATCACATAAGATCCCAATTGCGCTGCCTCAAGTGGGTTATGTCCTCCTTTGGAAATTAACGTAGCTCCCACAAAAGAGAGGTTTGAAAGTTTATAAAAAAGACCCATTTCCCCAAATGTGTCAGCCAAATAAATATCCGTCTCAGGCATGAGTTTTTCGCCAAGGGAACGTTGCGCACAACGAAACCCTTCTCCTTCTGCGCGTACCCGCATTTCACTAGCGCGCTCAGGATGCCGAGGAACAAGAATGGTGAGAAGTTGGGGATAGGTATCCTTCAATTTTTTGTGCGCTGTGATCATCACCTCATCTTCACCAGGATGAATATTAGCCGCACACCAATGAGGTCGCCCTTGAATTTCAGTCTCAAGTTTTTGAAGGGCCTTTTCTTCATAAAGGAGAGGTTCCCCCAAAAGTTTGAGGTTTGGCATCACCTCTACGAAGGGCGCACCTAAATCCTGAAAGCGCTGTTGGTCTTCGATCGTTTGAGCCCCCACAAGTGCCATTTTCTCAAGCATGGGCGAGATTAAAGACGGTAACATTTTCCAACGCTGATAACTTCTTTTGGAAAGCTTAGCGTTTAAAATAAGAGTAGGAATCCCGCGCTCTTGCGTTAATGTAAGAGTATTGGGCCAAAGCTCAGACTCCACTCCAATGGACAAATCTGGCTCCCATACTTCCAAAAACCGTGTCACAACTTGAGGCAAATCGAGAGGGGCATATTGGTGCATCACACAATCAGGAAGACGCCCCTCCATCACTTTGGCTGAGGTCACCGTACCCGTTGTGAGCAATAATTGAGCTTGAGGACATTCCTCATGCAGGGCTTTTAAAAGAGGCAATGTCGAAGCCGCCTCCCCAACGCTAACCGCATGAACCCAAATTAAGGGACGTGTCATATCTCTCTTTAAATTTGAATAGCCCCATCGCTCTTGAGAGCGAAGAGAGTCTTCTTTGCCACGACGAAGACGTTCTAAAAAATAAAGCCGCACGAGGGGCGTGAGCGCCCAACTGAGAGATCTGTAAACGTTCAGCGCCAAACTCACTTAAGGAAGTTCTCCCTCATTATTGACATGCCCGCACAGGATGTCCGCCTGATGATTGGCGTCATTAAGACGCTTTTCCAGCTCTTGTCGTAACTCTTCATCGGACAAGAGCGAATCTTTGACAACCAAAGGCTCGGCCATCACAAAAACACCGCGACTAAAAGGAAAAGGAATATAAAAGCGATCCCACGACCTTAACCATTTCCCTCTAGTCGTCGAATAACCCACGGGAAAAATCACACATCCCGAAAGACGCGCAATTTGAATCACACTAATTTTTGCTTGAAACCTAGGGCCTTTGGGGCCATCGGGAGTAATCCCAACAGATTCGCCTTTTTCAAGAATACTCAAAATCTTACGCGTTGCCTCAACACCACCGCGGGTTGAGGAACCCTTCACGATTCCAAATCCGAAATGTTGGGTCGCATAATTGATAATCTCACCATCGGGATGACTGGAAACCAGCATATGGAATTTATGAGCGCCGTACCACACTTTGAGCATCATCAAAAGACGCCCATGCCAAAAGCATCCAATCACAGGAACGCCCAGATCCCAATAATGTTGGAATCCTTCTCGACCCACAAAAGTCCAAGGAGAGGTCCACCACACAATGCGAACATAGGTGGAAATTAAGCGCGAGATAATACGTCTGACAACGACGGATTTACGAATTTTCTTTAAAATACTCATCGGTTGTTAAGAGGCTTTTTGTTGAGTTTCACCCGCAAATTGCATTTCCACAAGGCGAGCATAGGTTTTCTTATTTTTCATCAAATCTTCGTGTTTCCCCACTTCCGTGACACGTCCATCTTCGATAACGTAAATGGAATCAGCATCCATAACCGTTGACAAACGGTGGGCAATCACAAGAGTTGTGCGCCCCTCCATCAAACGATTCAGAGCCGCTTGAACTTGACGTTCAGATTCAGTATCAAGTGCAGACGTAGCCTCATCCAGAAGAAGAACGGGGGCATTCTTGAGCATTGCTCTTGCAATAGATAGGCGCTGGCGCTGACCTCCTGAAAGGCGGATGCCTTGCTCTCCCACAATGGTATCGTATCCTTGTGGAAGGGCTAAAATGAATTCATGGGCTGCCGCCAAAGTTGCCGCTTTTACGATGTCTTCTTCTTTTGCTCCCATACGACCATAGGCAATATTGGCGCGGACCGTATCGTCAAAAAGAATAACTTCTTGGCTCACCAGCGCAATTTGAGAGCGCAATGAACTCATCGTAACATCGCGAATATCGAGACCATCAATTGTAATTTTACCTTCGTTCACATCGTAAAATCGGGGAATCATATTCATGAGTGTGGATTTCCCGCCACCACTCGGCCCCACAAGGGCAATGCGTTTTCCGCCAGGAATTTTGATATTAATATCCATCAAGGCTTTTTTGCCGGAAGGATAATTAAAACTCACTTTTGAAATTTCAATATTGCCTTTAGCTACCAAAAGAAGTTGGGCATCTTTTTTATCTTTAAGGGTGGGTTTCATATCGAGTGCCTCAAAAACGCGGACAGCCGCGGCCAACCCTTCTTGTAAATTGGCATTGAGATTGGCAATACGCTTTAAAGGCTCGTACGCCAATAAAAGAGCTGTGATAAAAGAAATAAATGTTCCTGTAGTGCGATCGCCATGAATAACCTGAAGACCGCCATAAAGAATCACTGTGACAATGGCAATCCCGCCGAGAGTTTCCATAATAGGATGAGAAGCCGCCCGCGTCCGCCCAGATTTAATCACAAGCTGACACAATGTATCGATAACCACATTGGCACGACCGCGCTCATAGCTTTCCATTGCGTAGGATTTCACAATGCGAACACCTTGAAAGACTTGATTCAATAAAATATTGAAAGTGGCCATTTCGACTTGGGTATTGCCTGAGACTTTTCTCATTTTTTTACCAATCTTCACAATGGGAAGAATGGCAACGGGAAAGACGAAAAAGGCAATGGCAGCCAAATTAAAATCTTGATAAAACATGAGGCCGACTAAGAAAATCAAGGAGAGCGTATCTTTTCCAAGGCTCGTAAGAGAGTTAGTCACAGCCGAGCGCATCATGTTCACATCGTTCGTAAAACGCGACACCAATTCACCTGAGGACCGTGCGTGAAAGTACGCCAAGTCTGAGTCCAAAAAATGAGAGAAAAGGCGCTTTTGAATGTCGGCAATAATCTTTTGCCCCACATAAACCATGCTCATAGAGTCACCAAACCCGGAAAGGCCTTTGAGAACAAAAACCGTAAATACGGTTGCAGCTACAATCCAAAGCATGTCCTCATTTCTGACAAAAAAGACATCATCAAAAAGGGGTTCTAACATCTTAGCCAGAGCCGCCGTCATGCTGGCGGAAATTCCCATACAAAATAGCCCAAAGAAAATAATTTTTTTGTATTTTGAGATGTGCTCGCGCCACAACCTCTCAACCAAAGGTCGCGTTGATTTATCAGATAAACTTTTTAAAAGCGCCATAGTGTACTCAGGCTCCTGCCACCATCATTTTTTCAATACGAACCGTTGGAGATACGATTGAACTTTCAAAGACCACATCATTTGCCGGTGTCAATGTCTTAAACATTTCTAAGATATTGCTAGCAATTGTAATTTCACTCACAGGATACGTAAGCTCACCATTTTCAATCCAAAATCCAGAAGCTCCAACACTATAGTCGCCCGTGGTGTCATTAAATCCCATTCCCATAATGGAGGTCACCAGAATCCCTGATCCAGCCTCTTTATAAAGAGCTTCGGGGGACAGGAGTCCGGGTTCTAAATAAAAGTTTGAAGCAGCAATGGCGGGGGGATTTGCCCCACTTCTCACAGCATGTCCCGTCGATGCAAGGCCCAATTGACGTGCTGTTCTTAAATTCAAAAACCAGGTTTGCAAAACTCCATTTTCAATAATCGCACGACGTTGTGTGGGAAGCCCCTCACCATCAAAAGCACGGGATCCAAAACCCTTAAGGCGCAAGGGGTCATCAACAATTTGAATGGAAGATCCAAAAACTTGTGATCCTAATTTATCCTTCAAAAAGCTAGTGCCATTGGCGATACTGACACCGTTAATACCTTGCGCCAAATGCGATAAAAGCGTTGAGGCCATTCTGCGATCAAAAATCACAGGATATTCGCCAGTTTTAATTTTCCGAGGATTCAAGCGCGCCACTGTTTTTTCACCAGCAGATTTCCCCACATCAGCCGGATTTTTCAAGTCTGATACAAAAACGGCTGAGGAATAATCATAATCCACTTCCATGCTCTCACCCTTTTGAGCAATAACGGCGGTGGAAACGCCAAATGAGGAACGGGTTTTCTTATTTTCAAATCCTTCACTCGTCAAAAGATACGTCTCAAAAGTGCCCCAAGACGCCTCTCCACGTTCGGAATTGGTGACGCCTTTCACCGCTAAAGCAGCACTTTCGGCAATGCGAGCCATCTCCCCCAATTCATCGGGAGTGGGCTCATGAAAATCATAGGTCGAAAGATCGGGCACATGAATCGCCAATTGATCCTTAGACGCAAGCCCACAAAAGGGATCTTCCGGCATAATTTTGGCCATAGAAAGAGCACGTTCTACCAATTGATCCAAAGAGACGTGGCTGAGATCAGACGTACTCACAGAAGCCTGACGTTTGCCTATCAAAACGCGCAATCCCACATCCAGGGATTCCGATCGTTCCACTTTTTCGCGTTTTTCTTTATGAGTTGTAACGGATAAAGAAGAGGATCTGGATCCCACCACATCGCACGCCTCAGCCCCTGAAGATTTTGCTTTTTCTATGAGATATTCGAGTTCTTTTTTCATGATCATTTATCTTTAGTTGAGAATTTTTCCAATGACAATGGTAATAAACAAAATCGCCCCAATGTAAATATTCGAAACAAACCGTTTTCCACAATTTTTAGGGTGGTGAATATCAAGGCTTAACACTTGCCAGGCAAAATGAAAAGCCATCGCCAAAATCCCCCCATAAAACCATTTGTGAAAACCGGCAAGATGTCCTGCTACAGACCAACAAAAGAGCGCGCCTGAATAAATCAAAACCAATGCTGGTTTTGTACTTCCGCCAAATTTAATGGCCGAAGATTTCATTCCCATCAAAAGATCATCCTCACGATCTTGACAAGCATAAATGGTATCGTATCCTAAAGTCCACAAAATCCCCCCTAAGTAAAGGAAGAGCAGCCCTAAAGATAACGACTGACCTGAGGCTGCCCATGCCACCCAAATGCCCCAGTTAAACGTCAGACCTAAGAAAACTTGAGGCCAATATGTGATGCGTTTCATGAATGGGTACAAGATAACAAGAACGAGCGAACAGAGACCCACTGCAATGGCTTTGTCGGGGAATTGAAACAATATCAGGGCGCCAATCATGCCGAGAACAATCATAAAAATAATAGCCTGAGGAATGGTAAGGTCGCCACGGGCAAGGGGTCGATTTTGCGTGCGGGCCACTTTTTTATCCAAGTCATGATCCACAATATCATTATAAATACAACCTGCCCCACGCATGACAGTCGAACCCACCGCAAATAACATCAAAAACCAGGGATTTGGAAATTGAGATGAGGTATAAGCAACTCCCCACCAACAAGGAAACATCAAAAGCCAAATCCCCACAGGGCGATGAAGACGCATGATCTCAAATAAAAGTTCCAGGATGGGTGTGCGTTGCATTTTTCCTCTTTCAAAATCATTTTAGAAATATCATCATACTGAATTTGGATCTCATGAGATGCTGAAACAAGTTCAACATGACGGCAATGTATTCACTTTTAAGGCAAATTACATTATAAAAATTTGTATCATACGATGAAAATTCTTTATACTCTCTTTTAGGACTTCTTCATGTCAAAAATCCGCATCTTTGTCGATGCTTCTTTTCAAACGGGAATTCGCCTTCCGTTAAATTCCACACAAGAACACTATCTTTTGCATGTGATGCGCCTGAAAGATTCTGCTCCAGTCCATGTATTTAATGGACGTGATGGGGAATGGGTCTCCCAATTCATCTCTCACAAAAGACATCCGCAGCTCCTGTTGCAATCTCAGATTTTTGAACAAACACCAGCCCCACAAATGGGCCTTATATTTTCGCCCTTAAAACCCAAACGTCTTGAATTTCTCATTGAAAAAGCAACAGAATTAAATGTTGGACGTCTTTACCCTACAGTGATGGAACACACAGCATTTCCCAAAGTCAATCTTGAGAAAATTCAAAATTACACCATTGAGGCGGCTGAACAGTCCGAACGCCTTTCCATTCCAGACATTCAACATCCTCAAAAACTTTTTGATCTTTTGAATATCTGGCCCCAAGACCATTTCATTTTTTGGGCTAGCGAACGGCAAAATCACTCATCCTTAAGGATTGCGCTGGCAAACGCCCTCCCCTCCCTTACCTTTTTGATTGGCCCAGAAGGTGGCTTTTCTCCAAAAGAAATTCAATACCTTGAAAAACTGCCCTTCATAATTCCAGTTTCCTTAGGGCCCACAATCCTTCGCGCTGAAACTGCCGCATTAATGTGTCTTTCCGTGGGACTTCAGGCTGATTTAAAATGAACGATTCCCCGACTTTAGCCTGAGGGTCATTGATTATTCTAATTATTTGTTAAAAAACAATTACAAAGCTGACCAGAAGTTTTCTCTAAAACTTAGCTCTCTAAAACTTAGCTGCCTTTGATCATCATTGAAAGACCATTGCATAATTGAGGGATGAGGAGAGAAAGGATATACTGAGGAAAGTCCGAAAAGCAGGAGTGATCGAAAATGTCCTTTTTAAATTGTGAAGCCAGAGAGCGTTTAAAGAACAGTCAACTTATCCAAGCTTTTAGCCTTATCGACTGGGAGAGTGTAAAGCAAAATATGGGGAAACTAGGAAGATCTGGCTATGGCCCCAATGGGTACGTACCAGTCAATTTACTGAAGGCGTTGATTTTGCAGGCTTGGCATAGCTTAAGCGATGAGGGGTTGGAAGAAGCCTTGAGGGTTCGGTTGGACTTTATGGTCATCACGGGGTTGGAAAAGGTGCCTGATCATACGACGCTCTGTCGATTTCGCAACTTGTTGATCAGTCAAAACCTTTGGGAATACCTCCTTGCAATGATCAATTATCAACTAGAACAAAAGGGATTAAAAGTGAAAGAATCCCAAGGAGCGATTATAGATGCGACGCTTATCGAATCAGCGGCACGTCCTCGGAAAGAAATGGAGGGGATGGCTGTTGATCGTGAAGAAGACAAGGAATATGCTGTTGAAGAGCAGGTAACCCTTTCCAAAGATCCAGATGCCACATGGCTTAAGAAGGGGAAACGGAGCTATTTTGGGTACAAAGGCTTTATGGTCATTGACCAGGAGGACGGATATATTGATCAGGTTCACGTGACGCCTGCGCATGTCTCTGAAGTGAGAGAGTTGGAAGAGGTTGTGAAGAAGCGTCGAGATAAGAGGCTTTATGGAGACAAAGGGTATGCTTCCCAAGGAAACAAAGACTTGCTGAGGTCTAAGGGGATTAAGAACGGGTTGATGGAGAAAGCGAAAAGAAATAAGCCCTTAACCCATTGGCAAAAAGTATTTAACCGGATGATTTCGAAGATTCGATATAGGGTGGAACAAGGATTTGGAACCTTAAAACGAAAATTCAAATTCACGAGAGCATCCTATTTTACAACACCCAAAGTTCAAGGACAAATGGCCCTAAAAGCCATAGCCTTTAACCTCTTAAAGGCCACAAATAAGGTTGCTTATGGATAAATCAGGCGAGTTAAGTGAGTATTTGAGCAAAAAAAGAACAAAGAGACGAAGAAAAATATCATCCCCCTCAATTTAAAAAACTCAAAAATTAGCTTTTCAGGACCTCAGTTGGAATTTTTATTAATTATGCAATGGCCTTATTGAAGCCCACCTTTGGGCCAAAGCATAGATGGCAGAGGCAGAGTTTGGTGGGATTTCGGCCACAATGCCCTTTTGTTCATCTATAATTTGAATCACATTATGAGCAGAAGTTGGCCCTGTTCGAATTGACATTTGAGTATGATTTAAATCTGGAATCCCCTCAGAAGGGTGTTTTGCTTGTTTTTCCATCGAAGAATCTAAATTAGTTTCAGCACACACCTGATCAACCTCAAAATTTTGTATTTGAGGTTTTTGAGTTCTCCCCGGCACTGCCGGAACATAGGATGATGGCGTAATAGTTGTTGTCATTTTTCACCTCCCCTGTTGGGAGAAAATTGTGTTTATAATATATTTAAAAGACTTAAACTATTTTTACAAAAATTACAATATTTTTAATTACTCACAAAAGCAGGTCACCCGAATTTCTTCGGATGACCTATTTTTATTAACCGCGAACCATTGCCAACAAGCTGTTGAACATTTGGTCAGCCTGAGTTTTCATCGCAATACCAGCTTGAGAGAGAACGTTGTACTTTGTAAATTCCGTTGTCTCTTTCGCAAGATCAGTATCACCCACAGACGCACGCGCTGCAATCAAGTTTTCTCTTGCAGTGGTCGCTGAAGCTTCTGCAAGTTCAAGACGCTTTTGAACAGCAACTACCTGCGCAGAGGACTGACTCACCACGTTCATAGCGGCCTCAAGCTGAGGTTGAACAGCAATCGCACCCTGCTTGGTTTTCAAGCTCACATTATTAAGACCCAATGTAACTCGATCCAAAGATGGCATAGTGACATTAATTGATCCACCATAAGTGTCACTTTGGAAGCTTAACTGTGTATTTGCGCCACCATTCACCTGGACCATAACTTGAGGAATGGCGTTTGCGTTGTTGAACGTATTGTCCACTGCAAAGTTGAAACCGTTACTAAATGTAATAGTTTGGGCTCCCCCGGCAGTTACACTTGCTTTCAATGAGTTTCCTGTAGGATCAATTAACTTGAATGAACCTGCTCCATCATAAGATATTGCATACATTCCAGGCGTAACGGTAGATCCCGCAATATAACCGTTTGCAGCTGCTGGCATACCGTTTGCAGGCGCCGCAGACTGTGACTGGAAGGTCACAATGGATTGATTTGCATTCCAGCCGACAAGTGTATCAAAAGCAGCTTGGAAGTTCGCCAAGTTGTTAAGACCACCCACACCTGCTGCATAGTCAAAAGAAAGCGTACTATCTCCGGACTTCAGCGTCATCACACCGCCAGCATTTGGGTTAATACCACTTGCGGTAAATGTCTGTGACCCAATTTGTAAACTCACGTTAAAAGAGGTTCCAGTCTGGGTAATAATAGGAGCCGCAGTTACAGCACCTTGAATATTGCCAGAAGTGGCAGCTGCGTTAATAGTACCAGCAAATGTGTTGGCAGGGATCTGACCTGCACCACCACCCACAGCGGGAATGCCGTTAGCCACAGGGTTTGCAACGGCACCAATAAGTGTTGAACTTCCCGCACTTCCTTTCAGGAGCTTCACACCGAGCCAATCGACCGTGTTCAAAACGTTATCAAATTGAGCCAGCTGTTGTTGCGCTTCAATATCCATACCGGCACGCTCTGTCTCACTCACGGTATCGGAGTTTGATTGAATGGCCAAACTTGATACACGTGTGATGATTTCATTTAATTGGTCCATATCACCGGTAGCCACCTGTGCCACAGCAGCACCTTGGCTCAAGTTTGAAGCCACTTGCTCGTTACCGAGGACTTTGGCGTTCAATTTAGTATAAATACCTTTAGCCGCGGCATCTCCGTCAATCTTCAAACCCTTTGAAATACGGTTTGCAGAATCTTGAGCAAGACCTGTTGCTTTTTTAATGTTTGTTTGGGCTGATACGGACGCACCGTTGGTCAGCGCTGTAAGTGTCTTTGGCATTTGAGTATCCTTTCGCTTCCTGCGTTATAATTCCCGGAAGAGTCATTCTTCAGGGGAGCGCCATCCTGGCTCTCACATTCTTATATGCAGAAGCCGTGCCAAATTAATTTAACCCTATTTCATGAGAGACTTATCTTTTGTGGGTGACTTGAGAAACGAAGTTCAATTTAAATTCCTTTAACTCTTCCAGGTAAAAAAATGCTCCAGCACTCATCACACCCGGCAAATTTTTCCACATGGGGCATATTTTGCCCCCTACCCCACTCGTTTTTCATTATTCTCGTTGATGAATTTTTGAACTTCAGGATAGATACGCTCCCGCCATTTGCGGCCGTTGAAAATACCATAATGTCCAACCCCTTTTTAAAGGTGGTGCTTATGTTTTCCTGGATGAATTCCCGAACAAAGAATATGGGCCGCTTTTGTTTGCCCTACGCCCGAAATATCATCAAGCTCACCTTCGACGGTCATAAGTGCTGTGTCTTTAATGAGTTGAGGCCTAACTGCATGACTGCGCCACATCATATGACCTTTGGGAAGAAGGTGCTCTTGAAAAGAGGTTCTCATGCTTTCCAGAAAATATTCCGCCGGCAAATCCATGACGGACAAATATTCATCATAAAATTTCTTACTGGCCGTAGCACTTTCATCGTCACCCTTAATCAAATGCTGATAAAGACCTGCATGGGCGTCCATGTGCCTATCCATATTAAGACTCATAAATCCTGTGAGCATCAAAAATCCAGGGCACACCCGCCGCATAAATCCAGGATAATAAAAGGGGACAGAAGCAATAATATTTTCCTCAAACCACCAGAGTGGCCTTTCGCATGCAGAAACATTAGCTTTTGTGGGATTTTCGCGCGTATCAATAGGCCCTCCCATCAGCGTCATGGAAAATGGCTGATGATGATCTTTCAATGCCGCCATAATGGAGACCGTGGCCAAAACGGGCACGGACGGCTGACACACCGCCACAATATGTAAATTGGGCCCCAACTCATGGAAAAATGCCATGAGATAATCGATATAATCATCAAGGGTAAATGTTCCCACAGCCAAAGGAATATCCCGACAATTTTTCCAATCGGTGATGTAGACATCATTATTCGGCAAAAATGCCTGAACAGTTCCCCTTAAAAGCGTCGCATAATGCCCTGACATGGGGGCAACCAAAAGCACGCGAGGTTGGTTTTTAAGTTTCTTTTTATCCTCAGAGCGCTGAAGGTGTTTTTCAAAATGGAGAAGATCACAAAAGGGGCGAGATTCCACTACTTTAGGCGTAATTTTTACTTCGGTCCCATCTTCCATTTTAACGGAATCCACCCCCCAGGCGGGTTTTCCAAAACGCCGTGTGAAACGCTCCATCATCTCAAGGCCTGCCCCCATTTTTCGTGCGGAATCCCCTATAGTAGTCGGTACAAAGGGGTTATTGACCGCTTGTCGGGCAAATGAGGCCCAAATATTCATCGGGGCCAATGCAAATGAACGGGCATCGTTCATGTAATAGAGCCATTCTGCTTCAAATTTCATTTTATTAAATCCCCTGTTTTTTTCTTGAGCATACTCTTTTTTTATGCGCGTCACAATAAGT
This sequence comes from Candidatus Bealeia paramacronuclearis, assembly GCF_035607555.1. Classification (NCBI taxonomy): domain Bacteria; kingdom Pseudomonadati; phylum Pseudomonadota; class Alphaproteobacteria; order Holosporales; family Holosporaceae; genus Candidatus Bealeia; species Candidatus Bealeia paramacronuclearis. The sequence goes on from NZ_JAVHWZ010000002.1 coordinate 521,983, forward strand.
ATACTTTTTCAAATCCAAAACGCAGGGGCTCATTTTGGCTCATCCCTTAAAAGGGCATTTCAATATGGATATTTGCTTATACGTTCTTTAGTTACAGATGCATGCAGGAGCTGTACAAAAAAAACAGCTCTTTTTGTTCCAACATCCGCCTTTCTGGGAATCACACCTAGGAGAGTTGCAACTTCCATATTCACACGAAGGTTCTGCGACCAAACATGTTGAAGGTTGCAATATTCCTACCATCAAGATGACTACGGACAAACTTACACTCTGAAGAAATTTTTGTCCCATGGCGCGTCTCCTTTTTCTCCTTAATTTTTAGAGGATAATTTATAATTCTTAAAAAACAGTTAACATATTCAAAGCTTAGGGTACCATGACTGTAAAATTACCCGGTTCAGCCACTGTAATGAGCCCAAGGAAATCGCAAATCAACATGGACGTTTGGTCAAGTGCGGGGGGGCCCATGATCATCACATCAAATGACATTGAAATCCATGGCTCAAAAGTCATGGGTGTGCACTCTTGTGGTGTTAAAACCCCTCCGGCCGAAATGGTTGCAGATAACACTTGAGGATTTCCCAAAGAAATACACATCACATACCCGGGAATATTGGCAAAAGGAATAATATCGATAATGTTTCCCGCAAGCATGATTTCCGCACACACGGTTTGATCAGGAAGTACTATTAAAGGCGTCGGCACAATGCCAAAACAGCAATCAAGCAATGAAGTTAAACCGACAACGTTCATCGTCATGGAGGAGTTCCTTAGATGACTTTCAAGGGGCGACCTTTATGATCAAATGTCTCTGGTTTGTTCACAATGCGACCATGAACATAATGATGTATCCGGAGGACTTGTCCATTTTGATGGTAATAATGAAATTGTCCATGACGCAAATGATTTACATAATTTCCTTCCTCGAGCAAGGACCCATCAGGATAATAAGCCAAGGCTGGACCATGAAGTTTTCCATAATGATATTGAAGAATCCTTTGAGGTCTTCCATATCGATCATAGGCGGTTGCAATTCCATGCTTTTGACCATTTTCAAAATTAACACGCGCCCTCACCAATCCCGCCTCATCATAATAAGTCGTAAATCCATGGGGCTTTCCTTGAATGTAATGTGTGGACATCAACATGCGCCCCTCTTTATAAAACTCTGCAGGACCATGAGGTTGCCCTTCGTGATAATTAATCCGCTCTTTTAAATGACGCTCCTGATCATAATGACGAACTTCCCCATTAAGTTTTCCATCAATAAAATTTTGGACGGATGCAAGATTTCCAAGATCATCATAATGTTCCACAACGCCAGTGAGTTTCCCCTCAAGATTTTCCCCAAAAATCCGTTTTTTTGGAAGCTTATCTATAAAATGAATATCTTGAAGGGCGGGATGTTCTGGCGCATCAATAGGACCTAGACTTCCTTCTTTAATTTGAGATTCCTCCATATGATCACTTTTCATTTTTAATCAAGTCTCCCATTTTATCCATTAATCAAAACCGCAGCACCATCAATCTCAACAGTAGCCCCCGTTAAAGCAAGAGTTCCACCACCTGTCACTTCACAAGCGCCCCCTGCCGTCACCGTCACATCACCACCTCCTGTGATTTCGGCGGCACCTCCGGCTGTGGCACTCACATCTCCACCGGCTGTAGCCTCAATGGCACCGCCTGCCGTCAGATTAATATTAGCACCCGCCTGTCCTTCAATGGCCGCCCCCGCATCAACCGAAAAATTAGTGCCTGCATTATTGGAAATATTTGTTTCCGCTTTCATGTCAATCGCATTGGCGGTGCCTGAAATGGAATTTGTGGCCGTCATATTGATACTATCCCCTGCCTTCAAAGTAATCGTTTGCCCAGCATCCACCGTGATATTTCCAGAGGCTTTAATCGTCATATCTCCCGCACTCATGGTAATTGTCATATTTCCTGAATCAAGCGTAATCTCATAATTGCCTTTAACAATTTTGACGGTTTTATCGCCATTATTTAAAGTAAGTTTATCATTATAGGAACCACCGCCTTCACCGCCCCCCTCCCCGCCTTCTGAGGAGGCTTGCGCTTTTAATGTGACGTCTCGAGTGCCCCCCACAATTTCAACCGTCTCATTGTGTTCAACGACTTTTTTATAATCTTTCTGAGCGTGAAAATAGACTTCTTCAGACCCTTTTTTATCATCAAACCGAAACTCGTTAGAGCCTTTACCTCCTTTACTCGAATTACTTTTGATTCCACTTTGTGTCGTTTGATCCGGCAAATAAGGCGGCTTATTTTCCCCATTATAAACACTGCCCACTACAATCGGAAAATCAGGATTTCCATCGATAAAGGCCACAACAACTTCTTGCCCCACACGTGGCGTTGAAATAAACCCCCACTGCTGTCCAGCCCAAGGATAGGCAACGCGGATCCAGCACGATGTCGTGTCGTCTTTGGCTTCGGACGTGTCCCAATGAAATTTAACTTTAATCCGCCCGAGATCTTCTGTGAAAATCTCCTCACCCTCTTTTCCGGTGACTTTGGCCGTTTGTGTCCCAAATATGCGGGGCTTGGGTGTAATCATAGGGGGGCGAATCGGCTTTGTCGCAGGAATACCTTTATAACGATTTAAATAAACAATCTTTGTCCCAATGACAGATCCATTTTCATCAGTCTCTTCTGTGAGGCGCGCCTCATGACGCACTTCATAAAGAATATATTTGGCATTCAAGGAGGTCCGTGGATGACTGGAAAGGGAAAAACTATACCCTGCCATAAAAAACGGAATTGTGGATGTCCCTTCTACAGATTCTCGCGGCATTTCTTCAGCCTCAAGACGAAGTTTAACAAGGGAATCTCCATCTGTTTGCTGTTGGAATCCGCCAGGATAATGGTACATTTCTCCACCATAAGCATTGTCGGGGCCGGACTGATTCGCATTCAAGGCCGTTGAAGGCGTTTGATAGGAATAATCAATAATTTTATGGGATGTAGGTACCACCTTTTGAACGAGGCGACATTCCACAACACTCATCAAAAAGGGTTGAGTGACATCCCCAAATGCAATCTTAGCCTCTTTAACATTGGGGCACGACATATGCGCATCCGCCGAATCTCCCAAGACCAAAGTTTCCCCCTCTTGACTTTGCTCGAAGAAATAAAAAATCCCCTCTTTTTCCAGCAATCGACAGATAAAATTAAAATCACTCTCATTATATTGAACACAAAATTCAATCTGAGATTTTCCGCGGCTTTGAGTTTTATCGGAAACTTTAATGTTTTTTGCAGTAAGAATACTCTTGATAATATCAAGAGCCGTTTGATTTTGATAAATTTTACAATTGGAGGAAAAGGTCAAAAGCCAGAATTTGGGATACAGTTTTGCTTTATACTGGGTAACGACTTTGTAACCATTGGGGGGAGTTGAAATCTGCTCCACATATCCAAAAATCCCTGAGATATACTGAGTTGTCCCATCCCGCTCTTACAAACTTATCCAAACCTAACCATATTTTACTAAAGTTACGCATGGTGTTGTATTCCTGATTCAACGCAGGTAGTTTCACTTATTTGACGAGCAAATGAGCCAGAGCTTCCCACTCCACAGGCATAAGTTTCGGGCGAGCTGCCCGTACATAAACGTTGTAAATTAAGGGCTGCATTCACATCTCTGTCATGAGATTGGTTGCAATGTGGACACGTCCAATGTCTCTCCGACAACTTTAAATCCGCATAAACACATCCGCAGCTATGGCAGAGCTTGCTTGACGGAAAGAACCGATCAGCAACAAAAATTTGAGCATTATAGAGACCTGCCTTATATTCCAATTGACGCCTGAATTCATAAAAAGACTGATCTAAAATATGTCGAGCTAATTTTCTGTTCGCTGACATACCTTTGACATTTAGGTTTTCAATGCCAATTTCATGATGATTCAGGACAATATCGGTTGTTGCCTTATGGAGATAATCACGTCTGATATTAGCGATTCGGGCGTGAAGACGTGCCAGTTTTTGAGTATGCTTTTTAAAATTCATACTCTTTTTATCTTTACGAGATAGCTGTCGAGAAGATCGTTTTAACTTCTTCAGCAAAGCGGTATGTGCCTTTGCTCCCTCAACAACCATGCCATTGGATAAAGTTGCCAGTTTTGTAATACCCAAATCCACACCCACAATACCTTGGTTCTTGCGTACATGAGGCAGTTTGTCTATTTCAACACTGATGGATGCAAACCATCGGTCTGCAACTCTTGAGATCGTCAAGGATTTTATTTGTCCTTGAAATCTCAAATTCTCTGTTATTTTGACCCATCCCAAACAAGGAATTTGAATCTTTTTACCTGTCACACGAATGGCAGACTCTCCTTTTTGGGGCGGACCATTGTCCGCTCTAAAGCTATCCCTGATTCCTTTCTTTTTAAACTTGGGATATCCTCCCTGTTTGCGGAAAAAGCGGTTAAAAGCTGATCCTAAATTTTTGATGGCTTGTTGAGGGGCATTTTTAGTGACCTCTTGCATCCAAGGATATTCTTCCGCCTTACAAGCATTGAGAAGTTTACGCAGGCTTATTTCTGTAGGCTTCTCACCATTCTGGTATTGTTTCTTCCATTGATCTAAAGCCCAATTATAAGCAAAGCGTGCAACACCGCAGGCTTTTCTAAAATAAGTCGCCTGCTTATTATTTGGCTTCAATTCTACTTTATGAACTAACAGCATCGTAGGCTTCTTTCAGACCTTCCAATAATTTCTTGTTCTTTTTACTTCTCGCACCATACAATCTGGCCGAAAAAACAGTGATAATTTCCAACACATCTTTGGCGAGTTCCTCTTCAAAAGAGGGTTCTTTCCCTTGATTGATAATCACAACTTCTACCTGATTCATCTCACAAATGGAAAAGATTAATTCTGCTCCAAATCTTAACAGCCTGTCTTTATGGGTTAAAACCAATCGACCTGCTTCTCTGTCTAAAATGGCACTAATCAGGATCTTCAGACCCTTTTTGTTGTAATTCATACCACTGCCAAGATCCGCAATGGTCTCAAACTTCCAACCTTGAGCTGCACAATACATCTCAAGGACTTGTTTTTGTCTTTCCAAATCCTGCCGTTGATCGTGACTGGAAACACGAGCATAGCAAAGCGTTTTTCTATCTATCTTTTCAGTGCGAACAAGATGAGGGCGCAAGGCAGATAAAGGATAACGTCTTTGTCCTCCCGCTGTTCTTTCGGGAACAAGGCGACTCTCTTTTTCCCATCGCCTTAATGTGCCATTTGACACTCCAAGAATACGACTGGCTTCTCTGATACTCAATAACTTATCCATAATTGGATAACTATATACAAGTTTAGATAGGTTTTAAAGAGCAGTTATTAACCCCAGATCAATCTTGATAGTCCCTTTTTTTGATAACAAACTATCAAACTCAATACTGCGATTATCTGACACTAAATCCAAGTCATATTCAAACAAAGTGGATATCCTTTCAACGCCTTGCATTTGAACAAGCGTAAGGGCGTCATCACCCAAAGGCGTTGAAAGCGTTAAAAAGGCTTGTTTCTTCCCTGTTTTGGACATTACATTTTTCGGTAAGCTTTTCTTTTTCTTATCCTACGCACAAAGACCCCAACAATCAAGGCTCTGAAAATGGACACGCCTCACGCAGACTTTTTCTTGCTTAAAATTGATGAATTCTCCACGAGTTACGCAGTTTGCAGCAAAAGGGTGGGAATCTAAGCGAAAGACATGAGTTTTGTTATTTCTCTAGAGATATCATGCTTAATAACATCCCACTGCTGCTGATAAAAAGAGAAGCCTCCAGCAAGTCGTCTTTTAAATCTTTGAATCCAAGCCGAAATGGCAAGAAATATATGATTTCTTTGGGCTCGTCCCGTGCGAGACTGACAGCGTTCAAGACCGCATGTTTGCTTTAATTCCCGATGATAAACTTCGATTTTCCAACGCGATTTCATGACCAGTTCAATATGATCACGAGAGGGATTATCCCTATTGGTTCCGATATAATCCGTGCGACCGTTTTTGGCAACAAACCGGAAAACAGTAATCCATCCATATCCGCGTAAGTGAACTTTCAGTCCTTCATCTGGAATGTCCAGCTTTTCAAGAGTTTCTCCACGATTCACTTTCCTGTTTTTCTTCAACCCCATCACCCATGTCCAGCCTATGGATTCAATGGCCTTCAGATTATTCAAGCTCGAGTACCAAGCGTCTGCAACCACGTCATCCGGATTTATCCCTCTGTCTTGAGCCAGCTTTAACATTTCCCTGAAATGGTCATTCTTGCTTTTGCCATCGCTGGCTTTATCATAAATACGATAATCAACAGGAATAGAGTCATGACTCCTCAGGCCATGCCATACCAAATTGACAAGACCTATCCCCGCAATAACATCATGGGCATTCCCAGAATACTGATAATGCACAAGCTCTATCTTCTCGCTCCGATTTTTATCCAAAATTGTATCGTCACATACTAAAAAACAAGGTTCTTTCTTGTTAATAAGAGATTGAGTAAGATTCCACACTCCGCTCGGACGCAATGCACTAGAACTCAACCATCGATTGACGCTGTCATGCGACAATGGAATCGGTGACACCTCCGAAAGTGCCAACCCTGAATAGCGCACACTGCTGGCTTGTAAAAATGAACGATAAAGTGATTTTGTGCATTTGTGTCGAGACATCATTTCTTCTCATTTAATAAATATTCCCTCTCACCTTATCTCTTCTCTCTTCTCCTGCAAACTGCGTAACTCGTGTTCTCTAAAAGGAACGTCGTTTTCAATTTCATTCAAAAGATTATCCTCAATTATGAATTTTAAATTTTTAACAATCTCTTTGGGATTTATATTCTTGTTCTTTCAGCCTCTGAATGCAGTTCAGCCGTTTAAACATCTTGAAAAAGATGAAACTCCCACAGGAACCTACGTAGTACAATTTAAGTGCAAAGCCACCATCGAAGCTAAAAAAACTAAGCGCTTACATGAAAGAGGCTTAGTAAAATTTATTGATTCAGCGCTGACCCATAACCAAGTCAAAACGGGGGATTTGCAACAAAAAATTCTAATTGTTTACGTGCCTCACAGATATGGGCCTCATTACACTCTCCCCAAGAATTTCCCTTCCGATGTTGGAGCTTGGATTGCACATTATTTTGGTCTCGGTGAACTTCAAGGTTATGGAAAAGAAGAAGATTGGCAACCCCACCCCAAAGGCTTTGGATACATTGCGGGCCCATTAAAAGTGGGATCTCATGCCATTGGAAAATGGGAATCTGAACTTGTTGAAAATAAAAATGATTTTCGAGACAATCTGGTTTTTCTAATGGAAGACATTCAACACCAAGGTATTCTCAAAACCTGCCAAAAGAACCCAGAATTAATTCTCGTAATTGACATGATTTTACATGGTACAAAACGTCAAGTTCAAACATATTTAACACCTGAATCTGCACGCGAGATTGCCAATCTTTTAGCAGCAATCTTTGATGGTATCATTGAAAACTTATCAGAAGTTCCCCACTCTCAAGCCTTTAAACTCATACTTTCTGAAGAACTTAAGGACGGAGTCAAAATCAGCATCACTGTCAGAGATAAAACCACAAAACCACAAGATCATAAAAAATGGGCCAGACAGACACGGTTGGCTTTTCAAACCTTCTTCCACAATTCCAAAATTTCTCTGACTTCTGACAAGACTGCACTTGAGATAGTGCGCGGGAAATAAAGCTATACATTTTCTGCATATCACTCCTGCGAAAAATACAAGAGCATGCCAATCTAGCTCCCTGTATAAATTTCAAATCTATTTTCAAAAACATCATTTTCAACAAAGACTTATGGTTAAACTCATGAAATTCAAATCTTTAATTCTTGCACTTGGACCTACAATTTTACTTTCTCCCTCCCTTTGGGCCGTTAAATCTTTTACCGATCTTCCAGAAAAGGAGCGCCCCACAAAAACTCACGTCGTGAAATTTGCACAAACTGGAAAAATAGACTCTAAACTAGTATTCGCACTTAACCAAAAGGGGATCCTTAAATCTGAGCCTATCTCTTGCATTTCCGACATAGTTGAAATTGGAGAGAAAACAAAAGAAATTCAAATCACCTTCCACCCTAATGTACATATTCCGTCATATGTGATTCCATTAGGATTTCCTTTAGATGCCGATGAATTGATCAAACATTCCTTTGGGCTCAGTGAAATATTTGGCCTTGGGAAAAAAGAAAATTGGAAGCCCAACGCAAAAGGTTTTGGCTATCTTTCAGGCACAATTGGCACGGGCGAAAATTTGGAACACGAAATTGGATACTGGGAATCTTTCATGCAGGAAACCCCCGATACATTTATTAACAACCTGATGAAAAGCCTACAAGATGTTCAACACGAAGGGGCTATCAAAACTTGTCAAAGGAATCCTGAGCTTGTAAAATTGATCGATACAATTAACACAGGATCAGTTCAAGACAACGTAAAAAATCTCACTCCTGAGTCTGCAAGAGAAATCGCCAACCTTTTGGCGTCCATATTTGGAGGCTTCATAAAAGAGCCAATCCTTAAAAATTCCAAGGCCTTTACATTAAAAATATCAGGGGCGACACTGGAAATCAGAGATCAAACCAAAAAATCTAAAGATCTTCGTATTTGGTCCAAAGAGACCAGATCAGCTTTTCAAGACTTCTTTAAGGTCGCCAGAATTTCTCTGACTTCTGACAAGACTGCACTTGAGATAGTGCGCGGGAAATAACATATTAGGATCACTTTCTCCCTCGCCATTTTTCATTAAATCTATTAGGATCTTTTCCAGAAATGGAGGAACTATGGCAGGGAGAAAACCCGTTCTATTATGTATCTTGGATGGCTGGGGTCACCGCGAGGAATCTCAAGACAATGCTATCTTAAATGCGAAAACGCCTTTTTGGAATCAGGCCTGGAAGACCTATCCCCACGCACTTTTAGAAGCCTCCGAAGATTATGTCGGGCTTCCCCACGGTCAAATGGGGAATTCAGAAGTAGGTCACATGAGCTTGGGCTCAGGTCGGATTATCCTTCAAGATCTTCCCCGCATTGATAAAGCCGTTGCTGAAAATTCAATCCCTACCCTTCCCGCGTTTCAGAACTTCATTCAAGATCTCAAAGCCTCAGGTGGTGCTTGCCATTTATTAGGACTTTTTTCACCAGGTGGCGTTCATTCCCACGAAGATCAAATTTTAGGGCTCGCCAAGGCTGTCGCTTCAGAAGACATTCCAGTATGGATACATGCGTTTTTAGATGGGCGCGATGTCCCTCCTCAAAGTGCCCGAACCTCCCTTGAAAAACTTGAGTCATTTTGTCAGGAAAATCCCCTTGTAAAAATCGCAACACTTGGGGGGCGATATTACGGTATGGATCGTGATCACCGTTGGGAACGCATTGAAAAAGCTTATGATGCGATGGTTTCTGCAAAAGCCCCTCATGCAAAATCCCCTCAAACGGCACTTGAAGACAGTTACAAAAACAAGGTAACCGATGAATTTGTTATTCCCGTAGTCATTGACGATTACAAGGGCATGAACGCGGGCGACGGAATTTTAATGGGAAATTTCAGAACAGACCGTGCGCGCGAAATTTTAGAAGCACTTTTGTCCCCCAGATTCAAAGGCTTTCAAAGAACAAAATTTATTTCCTTCACCTCTGCATTGGGCCTTGTTGAATACTCTGAAAATCACAATCATTGGATGAAGACACTCTTTGCCCCAGATTTTCCCAAAGAAACGCTTGGCGAGGTAATAAGTCATCATGGTCTCACACAACTCCGCATTGCCGAAACCGAAAAATATGCTCATGTAACGTTCTTTTTTAATGGCGGCCGGGAGGAAAATTTCCCTGGAGAAGATCGCATCCTCGTCCCATCCCCCAAAGTTGCCACCTACGATTTAAAACCAGAAATGTCAGCTCCCGAAGTAACTGATCAATTAGTCAACGCTATTCAAAACCAGGATTATGATCTCATTGTTGTCAATTATGCCAATGGCGACATGGTGGGCCACACCGGCAATGAAGCGGCCGCCATCATTGCTGTTGAGACAATCGACACTTGCCTTTCCCGAATTTGGAAGGCCATTAAAGACAAAGGTGGTGCACTGTTGATCACAGCCGATCATGGGAATGCGGAGATGATGTATGACATCGCCGGAAAGTGCCCTCATACAGCACACACTCTCAATCCAGTACCATTCTTGCTTTTGGATGAATCACAAAAAAATGTAACCCTTCGCGATGGAAAACTTTCTGATGTGGCGCCCACAATTTTGGAGATGATGGGCATTCCCCAGCCACACGCAATGACTGGACATTCACTGATGATTCAGGAAAGACAAGTCCATGCCAGTGCATGATACCCCCTCTAATGTCATACCCACAAAGACGGGAGTCCATAAAACACAAATCAAAAGGTGGCCCCCCGCCTTCGTGGGGATGAATAACGGGTGTGTGCGTGCTTTAATACTCATATTGGCAACACTCATTTCTCCCTCCCTTTTTGCTGAAGACGTCCCTGAAAATCCTTATGTACTCGCTCAAGAGGTCCAAAAATTAGAGGCTGAAATTGTGGCCCTTGAAGCCAGTTTAAAAGACTCCGAAAAGAATCAGGCTCAACTTCGAGAAGAAATCTCACACGCCCTTCCTCTTTTGATTCGCTATGCACGACGAAATCCTTTGGAATTTATGGTCCGCCCCCAAGAACACAAAAATGTAGCCAAAGAGCGTGCACTCATTGGGTCCCTTAGCACGAAACTAAGCCGACTCTTTACCAATGAGAAACTGAATTTTTCCGAGAATTCCACCATTCGAAATGATATCCTCCGGCATCTCCAAATTAAAAAAGAAGCTCTCTCAGAATTGGTGATGTTGCATCAAGAGTATACTTTGGCTCAGAAAGAAAAAATTGCAGCGCTTGAAAAACAAGAACATGAAAAAATTACAGGCAAAAAACTCTCCGTCAATGAGCTCCTCAATGAAAGTCAAATCTCACGGGGAAAAAAGCCCATACTCCCTGCATCCGAAAGTGCACTTCCAATTTTAAGGCTCGATCCCCCTATCACAGGAAAAATTGTGGGCCTTTATGACGAGCAAATGGATTATAGTCCTCACAGCAAAGGTATTGTCTTTGAGGGCAAAAAAGGGGGACTGATCATGGCCCCAGCCCATGGTGTTGTAAAATACGTAGGCAAATTTCGCGAACATGATCCCATCGCCATCATTGATCATGGCGAAAAAACAACAACCATTTTGATTGGCGCGGAGTCCTTTTCTGTCCAGCCTGGTCAAAGTATTTACATGGGACAAACCTTGGGAAAGCTTCCAGGATATGGCGCAAATGCACCGCGTCTTTACATGGAATTTCGACACAGCGGAAAATACATTGATCCCATGCCATTTTTTAGCGACAATGCATCAAACTAAAATTATCGGGGACACCAAATGATACGTAAAAATTTAACATACATCGGCTTTTTTATTTTTGCACTCGGGATTGCAAACTATAGCATGGTTGCAGATGCACCCAAAACTTCCACCAAGCCCTCACCTAAAACCAAGGATGCTGCAGAGGCGCAGACAATCCCGCCCATCAATGCTCAACTTTTTGATGAAGTTTTGGGGAAAGTTCGTGCGGACTTTGTCGATAAAGTTGACGAAGACAAGCTCCTTGGAGGTGCTCTTAATGGCATGCTCACAGCTCTTGACCCTCATTCTGCTTATTTAGATCCCAAGGAATATAAAGAACTTCAAGAGCAAACCAAAGGGGAGTTCGGGGGACTTGGAATCGAAGTCACTATGGAAGATGGCGTTGTTAAAGTTGTCTCTCCTATTGATGACACCCCTGCCTTTAAAGCAGGAATTGAAGCGGGCGATCTCATTATCATGATTGATAAAAAACCCGTTATGGGATTGACCATCAATCAAGCAGTGGACCTCATGCGCGGAGAGCCCGGTAAAAAAGTGGTTCTCAAAATTAAGCGCGCCCATAAAGATCCGTTTGATGTGACGGTCACGCGCGAGATTATTAAAGTTCAACCCATCAAGTCCCGCGTCGAAGGCAATGTTGGCTATATTCGCATCTCAACATTTGGCGAGAAAACAGCCCCCATGCTGAAAGACGCCATTTTGGACATCAAGAAAAAATTGGGCAACAAACTTGAAGGTTTCGTTTTGGACCTCAGAAATGATCCCGGCGGACTTTTGGATGCGGCGATTGAATCTGCCGATCATTTCTTAAAAGAAGGAGAAGTTGTCTCCACCCGCGGCAAAGATCCGAAAAACAACGTTTCGTTTAAAGCACAAGGTGAAGATTTGGCTGAGGGCTACCCCATTGTTGTTTTAATCAACAGTGGATCTGCATCCGCCTCTGAAATTTTGGCGGGTGCTTTGCAAGATCATCACCGCGCTGTAGTTGCAGGTACAAAATCCTTTGGAAAAGGTTCCGTGCAATTGATCATTCCGATGGTCAATGGTGGAGCGATTAAATTGACCGTTGCACGTTATTACACGCCTTCGGGGCGTTCCATTCAAGCAACTGGTATTGAACCCGACATCATCGTCGAGCAAGTCGCTAACCTTGAAAAAATCAAAGAGGATGAACGCATTCGCGAGGCCGATTTCATTGGGGCTTTGAAAAATGAGCACACGCCGCCCAAACCCAATCCAGAAGCGGAAGAACCCAAAGATCTCGAAACAGAGGTCATTGATCCTGTAACTGGCAAAAAAAAGGAAGAGGTCAAGGATTACCAACTTTTGCGCGCAATTGATATCGTCAGAGCCATGTACCTGGCGCAAAAGAATCCCTCCAAATAAAAGGAACATCCTATGGAGGGGCTCTTTGAGAAGCTCAATTTGAAAAAGAAGGCTGCAAGTTTTTTTAGCGGCAGTCTTCGTTTTCTCAAAGGTCCCTTAGGACGGGCTTGGACAGTTTTTTTAATCTTCGTAGTTTTGCTCATTTCAATTGCGGGTTTCCTTCCTAAGAACACCACCATTTCTCAATCTGCAATGGTGGCTTTAACATCTTCAGGTTCTGAAAAACTTGTGATGAAACCACTAACCCCACCACAAGATCCCGCTTTCCAAAAATATGCCCAACCCACAGCTGTTGCAGATGGAGCTGCGGTGGCCGCCCTCATCATCACGAATCTCGGATTAGACCCCAAATTATTAGACCAAGCCAAATCATCATTTCCCAAAGAAGTCACTTTTGCTCTCAATCCAGGCTCCCCCAATTTATCTCAGCTCATTAAAGATCTTCGTGCAGACGGACGAGAGGTCATTCTCATGGTGCCCATGGAACCTTTGGATTATCCCCAAAGCGATCCGGGACCCAACTTACTTTTGACTTCAATCAATCCTGAAGATAATTTGGGACGCCTCAGAGAAACACTCAAAACCGCAGACGGCATTGTGGGGGTGACAAATTTTATGGGGGAAGCCTTTGTGAGATCCATTGAGCATGTCCGCCCCATCCTCTCCCTTTTAAAAGAAGGCGGATATTTAGTGATGGACACGACTCTTTCTGAAAAAAGCGAAATACCTCCCCTTTCAACTGAGTTGGGGATGCAAAATCTTCTCGTCAAATCCCAAAGCTTTGAGGATTTAACAGATTCCAAATTCAGAGCCGCAGCCCTTTCCAATGTCGAACGTTTGGCCAAGCGCGACATGAGCGTAATTGCCTATGCCCCGGCATTTCCAAAGGACGTTGAAACCCTAAGCGATTGGTCAAAGGGTCTGAAGGAAAAAGGAATTACACTCGTGCCTTTAACCTTTGCCGCCCATTATACGGCAACACCTGTGAAAGACACTGCTGCACCGTTACATTAAGCCTCCTTTTTCAGCTTGGACCAATGAGTTGCGAAACTTTTAAAAAACCGGCGCCCTCGCGTGCGGCACTGCTTTTTGTTTTAGGAACGCAGTGGGTTTGCCCGGCCCCCGGATAATTAATACAAACGCAGCCTTGATCTCCCTCACATTGTGGATTTACAGCATCAAGCATACTGATAAATAATATGGCCGATGCTGAAAGCACACATAATCCTAAAAAACGCATATCGAGTCTCCAAATTAACGGTTTCATAATTTAAAATTTACTCTAATGTAAAAGAGTTTAAATTTTCCTAAACAAAGCCCTAAAAAAGAGTAAACATAAAAAAAATGATAAATCAGGATGAAGACTTCGACTGGGACCCCAATTATCGCTTAGGCGTGGGCATGATGTTGGTAAATCAAAAGAACCAAGTTTTTTTGGGTCAACGTCGGGACAATAAAGATGATGCATGGCAAATGCCACAAGGCGGGATTACTCTTCATGAGGATCCTGACCATGCGATGCTACGCGAACTTGTGGAAGAAATCGGAACGCGCAACGTTGAGATTATCGTAAAATCCAAATCCTGGTATAAATATAATCTTCCTGATGAGTTAGCAAATCGCCTCTGGCGCGGTCGATACAAAGGACAACAGCAACTCTGGTATGCGCTGAGATTCCGCGGGAAAGATCACGAAATCAATATTAATACCTATCATCCCGAATTTTCAAAATGGCAATGGTTCGAAAAATACCAGGTCCTGGATCTTATCGTGCCTTTTAAACGCTCTCTTTACAGACAAGTGTTTGAGGATCTTTGGCCTTTTGTCGAAAAGCATCCAAAGGATTAGGTCGTAGAAGGGTGTCGATTTCTTAAAATTTCACCCTTCACATTGACGTACCACCACTTCCATCAAATATCGTGTTTCCTCATCCAAAATCCCGTCAAAATTATTTGGCCGAAAATGCCTTTGAAAGGCGATGATGGACTCATTTGGAAAATCAGGGTTATATCCAATTTTTTGAAGGATCTCCTTTTCATTTTCTCCACTGAGATCTCCCAAATCAATTTCTGGCCAAATCCCGAGCCCTTCTTTTGCAAAGTCTTTCCAGGGAAAGAGGTGTCCCGGATCTTGCTTGCGCTGCGGCGAAATATCCGAGTGCCCCCAAAGGCAATCTTGCCCCAGTTTGTGACGCAATTGAATGTCTTTACAAAGATTAAGCACAGCCTCAATTTGAGGTTTTGAAAACTCTCGATATCCATGAGAATGTCCTGGATTTTGAATTTCAATACCGATGCTGTGGCTGTTGAGACTTTTGCGCCCCCGCCAATAACTTGCGCCATCTGGTCCGGCATGCCACGCACGTTTTTCCTCATCCACCAGTTGGTAAATCTCACCAGTTTCATCAACAAGATAATGGGAACTGACCTGGGCCTCTAGATTTGTGAGAATGGAAAGCGAAGCCGCAATTGAAGGGGTGTCTGTATAATGAACAATAATCCATTCAATTTTGGAGCCCGCAATACGCTCATTAAAATTAGGGGAATAAACGGATTTGAGATCCATACACTCTTGTCTCACAGTTAGATTAAAACTTTATTTTCCTAAAATTCAAAGTGGGCGAATTATAGCACACAAACGATTACTTTATATTTAAAAATTTTATAAATAAAAAATATTTTATTTTCTTATTTTTACTCATTTTTAACGATTTTCATTCAATATCTCACATAAATGGATGAGAGGTTTTCAATACACTTTCATTATTTATTTTCGCAACAACAAGAGAGGTTGCCATGTTGAAACATTCACTTTCCGCAACGGTCATATCTTGCTTCATCTCCTTTGCCACAAATGCCGAAGGCGAAGATCTTTATGATTTTCCGTCTTCGGTCTATCATCCACCTTTAAAAAGTCTCATTTTACCTGCAAAAGATGGAATTCCCACTCAACTTAAGACAGGCTACGATCCACTGATCAAGAAGAAAAAAGTGAATTTTAACTCCCTTGAAGATATCACCGAAGAAAGTGTAATCGCTTTCAAAATCGATTTGGTTGAAAAAGTGCTCAAGCGGACAACTTTTGAGGTTGAGCTTTTGGGAGAAAATAATCTGCAACACCTACCTCCCCTTTGGGTGTTTGGAAGCGAATTTCAAAAAGGCGAAGATTACACTCTCACCGCTAAAAAAATAGCCCGCTTGGCCATGTCCGCCACAAATGAGTATTTGCACAACGTGAGTGAGACTGAGAAAAAACAGCTGATCTCGAACCTTTATGTACGCGCGGGTAATTTCATGAAGCTGGCCGCAGAGTCCGCTTCTTCTCCAAAAGTCAAACAAGATCAATATCTGAGCGCTGCACAATATTACTATTGGGCCACAAAACGCGTAGACAATCCTTACCTAAAAGCCGACATTCGCAAATCCATTAAGGAATGCTCTTTGGAGTCTTGCAAATACGGAAAGATGAGTTCAAATCTTTAAGAATATGACTTTTGTAAAAAAGACCTCAAAATAGAGGTCTTTTTTTCTGAAAATTCCCAAATTTAAACACAGGAAACATATCAGGAAGCCTTGCGCTTTGGAGCTTGTTATGTTTTATTTTAATTAATTAACATCAGGGATGCACTATAATGCAAGAAAATAAAACTTCTCTTTTCCTCTCCTTTGTGGTGTTTTTTTTAGCATCGACAACTTCAGTATTTGGCCAGGCTCCAAGCAAGCCATCGTTGGATGTTTTTGGTCCCCGCGATAACATTTCAGGCATGTTTAACCCAGAAAAAGACACACTCACTTGCCCCATGCTCTTGAGCAATACAATCGTTTATCCTTCTGGACAGACACAACTTATCTGCCAAAATACCTACAATCTTTGTATGATTATCAAAGCACTGGAAAACAAAATTAAGAGTGCGAACACCCCCACCTTCAGACTTCCCAAAGGGATGACAATTGAAAGACTGAAAAAAGACTTAGCCTTTGGAAAAGAGTTTACTGATTTTTATTTAAGGGGATGCCAACTCGTCATTGGCGCTAGTCAAACCGGCTTTAATGGAACACTCCCTCCACCGCCCACTATTAGTAATTTCACCCCTTAAGGTATCTCGTCCATTTTTGCAAGATACGGGTCAATCTCTAAGGACAAGGATTGGGCCACAATTTCACCTAAATCGAGAAAATCTTCCTCGAGAATTTCAGGCGCATCTAGACTAGAGAGATCGTTCTCTTCGCTCATATATTTGGATTTAGCTTGCGTTACAAACCGCAATTCAAAGGGTGCCCTAATAAATGTGGAAAGCGGCTCGAGGGTCCGTACGCATTCTTGTTCAATTTTGGCTTCAAGCTCCCCTTCAACAATAATGAGCCCTGAGCTTTCTCTGGAAACGCTCACTTTGGCTTTTAAATTTTCAAGTTTAAGCAACCCCAAACGTTGCGCCAGCTTCTCACATTCTTGAGGGGTAGCTTCTAGGGATTTCTGAACTTTTGATGCACGGAATTCCTCAAGGGAAAGAATTCTTGAAAACTCAACTATCGTCATGATTTACCTCAATTCAGGCCATTCAATTGGAGTTTTTGTACGCGTAGAAAAAACTTGCGTCAACCTCTTCACACTATCCTGCATATAAGCTCCCAAAAGTATGTATGTGAGGGGATCAGCTTTTTGCGCCCCAAAAAGATTACGCTCCAGGGCTGAGGCAAACAATGTTGGATTTTGAAGGCACCCTTCATAAGCTGCAAGAACTCCATAAAAATTACTGGCAAGTTTTTTAACTTGTCGCCCCACGCTTAAATCCCCCACCCCAATTTCGCGAAGGTTACGATCCACATCAGCAAAAAAGAGGTCAAATAAGTCTTGGGAAAAACGATTAGTCTCCCCGCTCTTGAATTTCAAAACTATCAGGGCCAAAGCCATATGAAGAGAAATACAATCAAATCGCCCCTCAAGTGTATCCGGCACCCCCAGGCGTTCATAAAAAACAGGATTCCTCGCTTGAGACACAATCTCAGAATAGTAAAAATATACGTTTTCAAGATTAGGCGAATCAGAAGATGAGTTCCCATTGATCAAACGATTGACAGTCTGCAGAAGGCCCGGCATCTTACCTCTCATAATGTTGACATGTAAGGATTTCATTTATGCTTCATACTAAACGATCATCATCACTTCTCGCCAGCTTATTTTTAAGCTTTTCTCTTTTGGGATGTGCCCAAGTCGATGTCCACGGCCACCATATCGACCCTGAGACTTTAGACACAATTGAAATGGGAAAAACCACAAAAGAAGAAGTTGTTGAGATTTTAGGCACCCCCGCCTCCGTTGCCACATTCCAAGACAATACTTGGTATTATATCTCGGAAAAAACACGGCGTACGGTGTCTTTCATGAAACCAGATGTGTTGGAAAGTCGCACTGTTATTCTTTCTTTTGATGACAAAGGGCGCGTCAAAGACATTCAAGAAAAAGGAGCCCAAGATAAAAAAGTTGTGGCCCATGTCGGACGCTCTACTCCAACCGCCGGAAGATCTTTTGGATTTTTCGAACAACTTTTGGGCAACGTCGGTCGCCTCGGAAAACCTGATCAGGATGAGCTTGAAAAGTAAAGCTATTTAAGAACCTTTGCATAGGATGACTCGACTCTATGAATTTTAGATAAAGCCCCCTTGCGTGATCTGACCGACTCCGGTAGACCTAAGAGATCAGTGTGACAGTAGAAATGAGGATCCCATGCGCTTTTCATCCGAACAACTCCAAGACATTGAAGAGCAACGCGGGATCACAGCGCCAACCAGACGTGCGACTGTTCCCTCCTTGGAGGAAATTCTCTACGAAGCCCTGCCCGTTTTGGATCATGGATTTATCCGCGTGATCGATTATATGGGAGATGATTCCGCTATCGTTCAAGCTGCCCGTGTGTCTTATGGTAAAGGCACCAAGAAAAAGACGGAAGATCGCGGCCTCATTCGTTATTTAATGCGTCATCTTCACACCTCTCCTTTTGAGATGTGCGAAATCAAACTCCATGTGAAACTTCCCATTTTTATTGCTCGTCAATGGATTCGCCACAGAACCGCCAATGTGAATGAATATTCGGCACGCTATTCCATTTTAGACAAAGAATTCTATATCCCCAGGCACGAACATCTAGCGACTCAATCCACGGTCAACAATCAAGGCCGCGGGAAGATTCTAGATTTTGATCAAGCCGAACGCGTCATGGAAATCTTAAGGCAAGATTCTGAGCGCGCTTATGACAATTATGCATATCTCTTGAATGAAGATGAGGAAGGGCAACCCGTCAATCAAGATCAGGACGGCTTGGCCCGTGAGCTCGCGCGCATGAATTTGCCCGTGAATTTTTACACCCAATGGTATTGGAAAGTAGATCTTCACAATTTCATGCATTTTCTGAATCTGCGCGCTGATGCCCATGCCCAATATGAAATTCGCGCCTATGCCGATATTCTTTTGGATGTGTTGAAACGTTGGGTTCCCCACACTTATGAAGCCTTTATGGATTATAGAAAACACAGCGCACGCCTTTCTCAAGGAGGACTTGAAGCTGTCAAGCGGATGGTCAAAGGCGAAAAAGTGGCAATGGAAGACACAGGTCTCAGTAAACGTGAATGGGATGAACTTATGGGTTTACTTGACGTCAAAGTTGGGTAAAGCTGTAGTCACTAAAAAATATAACCCTTCAAAAAAAGAGGGGGGATTAAAAACAGGGAGTACACTAATGGAGTCAACGACAATCACGCTTGACCCGTGGGATGCGGCTATAATTTTAAAAAAAGATGGCACTTACGAGACCTCGTTTCCCCATGTCACGGAATCGCAACTGCCCGAAAATGTAATCATCGGGGCAGCCCTCGCTTTTGCCCTTCAAAATAAACAACTGTGCGAGGCCATTCGTGAAAATTTCGAAAAGCAGTGTTTGAGCAAATTTGTGAAAAAGCGCGCTTAACGGCTAAAATTAAAAAACTTTGCCAATTGAACCAACCCCACCCGTAAATCTGAAAGATTTGCAAGTGTGAGTCCTGGGGCACCTACAGCCCGAGGATCACCGTCAAAAAAGACAACATGTGTCACAAGAACCAGTGGGCGCACACCAACATCTTTCAGAACTTGCGTGGCCTCTTTCCATTTTTTTGCCACTTTGACATCTTGTGGAAAATCCCGATTATCCTCAAATGCGACCGCGCCTTGAGTTGTCCCCTCCCCCAACCCAGCCAAAAGACTGCGCCTTAAGCTTAATCCCAATCTCAATTGCGGGATATAGCGATATCCCAACTCATAGTAGTGAAAGCCGGCTTTATAAAGTTCTTCAGAAATAAGCCCCCGTGCGTAGAAAATCCCTAAAAGTGATTCACTTAAATTGGCATCTTGATTGGAAACGGCCTGGCGCTTTTGGCGCAATTCGGGCGTTCCAAGATCACACAAAATTCTATAAGGATGACGTCCCCGACTGCGTTTTTTAAAAACCATATTTATTTCTCCCATTTTATATTTAGAAGAAACTAGACAATGACTTTCAAAAAATCCAGCTTTTGAATTGCCCATAGATAAAAAATCCAACAAAACAAATAGGTTTAGGCACCCTGCACTTTGAAGGGGGCTGTCATGAGAAGATTAGATCTTTCAATGAAGGCATAAGATGGGTAAAACTTCAGCACCTCTTCATTTTCAAAAATATTAACTTAATTTTTAGAAAATTACGGTAAATTTAATTATTAGATGTGACAGTAAGGATGATTAAAATGAAAGAAAAAAACAGCGAAAAAATTCCAGAAGTCCGCCCCCCTGCGGAAAAGCTTTCCATTCGGGTGATTGCGATGCCGGGTGACACCAATCCCAATGGCGATATGTTTGGAGGATGGCTCCTCTCTCTCATGGATATGGCGGCAGGAAACGTAGCTGTTGAACGTGCGCATGGTCGCGTTGTGACGGTGGCCATTGACGCTATTGCCTTTCTAAGGCCCGTTCTTGTGGGCGATGAGGTCAGCTGTTATGCTGAAATTCTTGAGGTCGGCACATCCTCGATGAAAATTGATGTTCAAGCTTGGGCCCGCAGACGGGAATCTGGCGACCCTCATAAAGTTACCGAAGGTGTTTTTACGTTTGTAGCTATCGGCCCTGACAGACGCCCTCGCCCCATTCCCAAGATGTAATATTATTGGAGAAAGACTTTGGTGATAATCCCCATGTAATCGCTGGGTGCTGCGTGCAATTTCACATCTTCAATACGATAGTGAGACGTTAAAAAAAGTCCATCCACAAATAATTGCAAATCTCCTGCCCTATGGAGCATTTTATCAATGCTTGTCGTAGCTTGTGCGGGAATATTGTCCTTATAAAAAGATGCAATTTTATCAAAAACAACACGATCTCTGGAGGCATTAAAATCCCCACATAAAATAAAATCGGGGAATTGTGAAAGCAATTGAATCAGCTGCATTAAGGATCTCGTGCTGAAAATCACTTGCTTGTCCATTACACACTGGGACTAAACATCTAATAAGTCTGTAGATTTGATTTCTTTTTGTGACCTGTGTAATAAGCACTTTCAACGTGAACAACGGAAGGGGAAAATGTGGCCAGCCCAAATGGCGTCTTTTCTTCTCGATCGTTGAGAATTTTCATCGCCACGGAAGAGCTTTTCATATTCAGTTCATTTTCAATTTGAGAAATATCTTTGAAAAGAACTTCTTGAAGCCTGACAACATCAAGCTTTTGAGATTTGAGAAAAGGCATCACAATTTCTAAATGATTATCCTACTTCGGTTTTGAAATAAGGTGGAGGCGCGGCAGACCGTTATTCTCCTGATTGTTTTTGTAATAATCATTCACCATTTGAATTTCAGGATCTGTAAGGGCTTTTTCGTCTAATCTGAGTGGTCGGACTTCCAATGTTTCAATTTCATGACTGATCCTTTGAACATGTTCGATCTGCTCTTTAGGAATAGTCACCACTTGCTCAGGAAGAACGGGAGTATCTGGAATCACGATATTGCTATCGATCGCCTGAATTGTCTCTTTGGTTTTGGAGGCCTCTTTAAAGCGCCGTCCGCGATTCTTCTCAGTCCCTGATCCGCCCGATTGTTTTTTGATTTCTTTAGCTCCCCTTTTACGAAAGAGTTTTCCTCTTTGAATTTTGACGTCATCAGAGTTCGATACTCTGGCCTGAAGACTTTCGGGCGAAAAACTCAGAAGCAAACACGAAAACGCAGCAGAAATGAGCATCATTAAATAGATCCCTGATTTTTTTATCTCTGATCCGATCATATCGCCGAGAGCAAAATTATTCAACTCAGTTGATCGTCTGACGTCTATCAACCTCCCTCTTGCATCTTGTGAGCAGCAGGTGTAGTTAATAGAAAGTTAACTTTTTCATAAGAATTTATTAAGGACGCACATTATGTTTGGACGGCTCAAAGGTTTTTTTTCATCGGACATGGCCATTGATTTGGGGACAGCCAATACGCTTGTGTTTGTCAAAGGCCAGGGAATTGTCTTAAACGAGCCTTCTGTTGTTGCGGTCTCGACCTCCAAAGACAAAAAACAAGTCTTAGCTGTGGGTGAAGAGGCCAAATTGATGGTCGGAAGAACTCCTGGAAATATCCAAGCCATTCGACCCTTGCGCGAAGGTGTCATTGCGGATTTTGAAATCGCAGAAGAGATGATCAAATACTTTATGCAAAAAATCCACAAACGCCGTAGTTTTGTGAGTCCTCGCGTCATTATTTGTGTACCTTCAGGCTCGACGGCTGTTGAGCGCCGCGCCATTCAAGAATCAGCCGAAAGTGCTGGTGCTCGCAGCGTTTACCTTATCGAAGAACCCATGGCAGCCGCCATTGGGGCCGGCCTACCTGTGACAGAGCCCACAGGCTCGATGGTTGTGGATATTGGGGGAGGAACCACAGAAGTGGCAGTTCTTTCCTTAGGTGGCATTGTCTATTCACGCTCAGTTCGTGTCGGTGGAGATAACATGGACGAAGCAATCATTGCTTATATTCGACGAACCCAAAACCTTCTTATTGGAGAAGCAAGTGCTGAGCGCATTAAAAAAGAAATTGGCTCTGCTATGCCGCCTTCAGACGGAAATGGATTAGAGCTCAACATCAAAGGCCGCGACTTGGTGAAAGGCGTTCCTAAAGAAATTACGGTTTCTGAACGTCAAATTGCGGAAAGCCTCAATGAGCCTGTGACTGCAATTGTCGATGCGGTGAAGGTGGCGCTTGAAAACACGGCACCAGAATTGGCTGCCGACATTGTGGATCGTGGCATTGTTCTGACCGGCGGTGGAGCACTTCTTCGGAACCTTGATATTGTGATTCGCAATGCGACAGGTCTTCCCGTAACCGTTGCTGAAGATGCTTTATCGTGCGTGGCTTTGGGCACAGGACGTGCTTTGGATTTGATGAGCCATCACAAAAACGTTTTGATCTCTATGTAAAGATATGGGGGCAGTCCCGTGGGGCTATTTTCACGCCGACAAAAAATAGGCCCGCTTCCTCCAAAAGCCAATCCTTATCCGTCCCGTTTGAGGAAGCTCAAAAAACCCTCTGCCTTGGTGATTGCCGGTTTTTTTGTAGCGGTGTTTTATAGTCTTTCATGGATTAATCCACCCCTACATCAAAAAATTGAAAAATATCTGATTGAAGCTGCCTATAGTCTCAGCAGTACAGTGACCCACCCTTTTTATTTGGCCAAAGCATTTTATGAAGATTCTGGTCAGCTCCTTGAATTGTCTCATGTAAACCAAGCTCTTAAACATGAGAATGAGGAGTTGAAACTAGAACTTTTGAATCACGCCCAAACGCTTATTGAAAATCAAGACTTGAAGCGTCAAGTCCATTTTTTGACTGAAGATCATCACAATCTGATGACTGTTCCCATTCTTTCAACTCCTTATGATGGTCTCCATTACTCATGCATTATTGCAGGTGGCGAAACTTCTGGAATTCGGATCAACCAAGTGGTCTTGAGCCCCGAAGGCATTGTGGGACGTGTAAATCATACAACTCCTCATGCAGCTCGTGTACTTTTGATGACTGATCACACTTCAAAAACGCCGATTTTTCTGCCGCGACTGAATTTGAACGCCATTGCTGTAGGCGATGGATCTCCCTACCCCCGTGTGACTTATCTTGAGAATATTCAGGACGTTCAAGATGGCGATGAAGTTTTCACCTCAGGATTTGGAGGAATTTATCCGCGGGGGCTTTATGTGGGACGATTACAGAAAATTAACTCCGTAGAAGTAAGGCTCATGCCGGCAACGGATGTAAAAAAGATGACTCATTTGCAAGTGATTAAAAGTGAGGAGGATCTTACCTCTGAAGTCGAAATTTTGGAGGATGCTGAATGAACACATCCTTTCTCCAAGATGGAAAATTGTTGGTACCTCTGAAAGCTGTGCCGCTTCTTTTTCTTTTGATTTTGAACATTATGACTATCGATTTTTCACCGCCTTTTTTATCGTTGTTTCCGGCGTTGGGATTTGCATTTTTATTTCATTGGCTGATTTACCGTCCCAACATTTTGCCGCCTTTAGGCCTGATGGCAATTGCCATTTTGAATGAACTCACATTAAAAGATCATTTTTCAGTCATTCTTCCTGCTCTTTATCTTTTATCATTTACCTTCATTTTAAAGTATCGTCATCGCTTGTACGGGCAACGTTTTTATAAAATTTGGGTGACGTATTGTGCCTATTCCTTTGCATGCTTGATGCTTTATGGAATGGCAAAAGTTGTGTTTGCAGGAGAATTCTATCCACCCTCAAATCTTCTTGTCAGTTGGATCCTTGTGGTGCTTTTGTATCCACTTCTGACGCTCCTTTTGGCACCACTTCAAAGACTGATACCGTTTCAATAATGGACAAACTCTACTCCCAATTTTTAAGGCGACTATTGTTTTTGGGAGCGCTTCAGATTGTTCTCTTGCTTGTTTTGATTTCACGCATGGCCTATCTCCAAGTGGTTCAAGAAGAACATTACAAAGTGCTTTCTGAAGGGAATCGTACGGCCGTTGAACCAAGCCTTCCACCCCGAGGGCGTATTACAGATCGCAATGGAGTGGAATTGGCCACCAACAGAACTTCTTTCCGAGCCACTTTTCACAAAGATGGAAAGACAAAGCTGAAAGACATTTTGCCAGAACTCGAGCACGTCATTACTTTTTCAGAGGAAGAAAAAACGGAACTTCTTGAAAAAGATCAAAGGACACGAGGAATCCAGCCACTCCTTATCAAAGACTCTCTCTCGTGGGAAGAAGTTTCTGCCCTTGAGCTGCACAGCCAAAAACTTCCGCGTATTACCGTCGAACTTGCACTTCAGCGTTTTTATCCAGAAAAAGAGATCAGCGCTCATGTTTTGGGATATGTGGCAGCGCCCTCTCAACGGGAAGTTGGGGCTGATGAATCCTTGGCAATTCCGGGGCTCATGTATGGAAAAGTCGGCATTGAGAAAATGTGGGATGATCATCTGCGCGGGGAGATGGGATATAAATATCTAGAAGTGAATGCCCGTAGGCAAGTCGTGCGCGAACTTGAGCATTCCCCTGGAATCCCTGGTGAAAATATGAGTCTGGCTTTAGATCAACGATTGCAAAATTTTGCCCAAAAGCGCTTGCAAGAATTTGAAAGTGCCTCTTTGGTGGTTGTGAATATTGAAACGGGAGAGATTTTGGCACTGGTTTCAAATCCCAGTTATGATCCTAATCTTTTCCCCGATGGCATCAGTCATCTCAATTGGCGGAATTTGATGGACAACCCCTACGTCCCCCTCACCAACAAGGCCGTCTCAGGAACATATCCTCCAGGATCGCCCATGAAAACTCTTGTGATTTTAGCGGGCCTTGAAAGTGGCGTGATCACCAAAGACACTACGTTTTTTTGCCCCGGATATCATTATGTAGGCAATCACAAATTCCACTGCTGGAAAAAGGGTGGCCACGGCACAATTAATGCGGTGGGATCAATTCGTGAATCTTGCGACGTCTTTTTATATGAAACCGCAAAGCGTTTAGGCATTGATCGCATCAGCCAGATTTATAAGCAGTTTGGCTTTGGTGAAAAAGTCCTAGGAAATTTCCCCCATGAAAAACCAGGACTGATTCCCGACAAAGATTGGAAAAAGGAGAGCAAAGGCGAAAATTGGACCGTGAGCGACACGATTATGACAAGTATTGGCCAAGGTTTTGTTTTAACAACCCCCATTCAATTGGCCCAAATGATGGCACGATTGGCTTCACACGGAAAAGAGATAGATCTTTCCTTAGTCAAGGGAAATCCTCAAAATGGATTTCAGGAGATGGGACTTAACCCCAAAAACGTGGATATTATTTTAGAAGCTATGACAGAAGTCACGAACGATCCACGCGGCACGGCTTATGCCTACCGGATTTTGGAGGCCTCTTATGCAATGGGGGGAAAAACAGGAACCAGTCAAGTCCGCAGAATTACTGATCAACAGCGTTTGTCGGGACAAACCAAAACTCATCATTTGCCTTGGAAATATCGAGAGCATGGAACTTTCGTCGGATTTGCACCCTCGGATCATCCGAAATATGCCGTGGCTGTTGTGATCGAGCATTCCGCAGGAGCCGCACCTGCTGCTCAAGTAGCCCGTGATATTCTGCAATTTGCTCAGAAGGAAAAGATTTAGATGAAAATCACATTTGCTTCACTCGGTGCTATTTTGAGATTCCCACCTTGGGGAATGATTCTTCTCATTACGCTCATTTCAAGCATTGGTTTTTTGACCCTTTATTCAGCGGCAGGCGGAGATCTCTATCCTTGGGCGGCCAAGCAAATGATTCGTTATAGTGCGGGTTTTGTGATTATGGTTGGACTTGTTTATGTGCCTCCTCGATTTTGGCTCGATAATGCGTATTTATTTTATGGAATTTCATTTGTGCTTTTGTGTGTGGTTGAGGTCATTGGATTTATTGGCATGGGAGCACAAAGATGGATTGATCTTTATGTTTTCCAACTTCAACCTTCCGAATTGATGAAATTAGCATTGATTTTAACATTGGCCCGCTATTTTCATATGTCAGAGCCAGAAGATATTCTTAAAATCCGCAACTTGATTACACCCTTAACGATGGTAATGGCGCCTGTTTTGCTTGTGATGAAACAGCCCGACCTGGGAACCGCCATCATTCTTTTAATTTCAGCTGGCGTCATCTTTTTCTTAAGCGGGGTTAGAATTTGGAAGTTCTTAATCGTTTTGGCTTTGATCAGTGCAAGCGTGCCCATTCTTTGGAGTTTTCTGCATGATTACCAAAAAAATCGTGTTCTCATTTTTTTAGATCCTGAACGTGACATGCTTGGAAAAGGATATCATATTGCCCAATCAAAAATTGCATTGGGTTCAGGAGGACTCTGGGGCAAAGGATTTATGCAAGGTACCCAGTCCTACCTCAACTTTTTGCCTGAAAAACAAACAGATTCCATCTTCAGCATGATCAGTGAGGAATTTGGTTTTATGGGGGGATTGGGCCTTTTATCCCTTTATGGACTCGTCCTTTTATATGGCCTGAAAGTCACCCTTGAGCAAACGACAGCTTTTGGACGTCTTGTGGCCCAAGGCTTGACCATGGTGTTCTTCTTTTATCTCTTTATCAATATCGCCATGGTTATGGGACTTTTACCTGTTGTGGGTATACCTCTCCCTCTCATTTCTTATGGGGGAACGGCAATGCTCACACTTCTCATCAGCTTTGGCATTCTCTTTTCTCTCGATCGTCATGCCCAACAAAAACTTCCCAAACAAGCGATGGGTTATTTTTGAAAGAAATTCACGCTGGGTTTATCTCCCATTTGAAGGACTTTCTCTTTATTAAGACCGGAATAGGTCACAGATCCGCCATTGTGCCTTACGATAACAGTATAACCTTCATCCTTGTAATCGTCGTCAGGCGTTTTTTGTTTGGCAGAAAGCCGTGTTGACATATCATCTTTATCTGGAACTTTGCGAGAGGCTAGCGGTGAGTACGTTGCATCTAAGCCCCCACAAATAAAAGAAGAAATGAATAAAATGGATTTTATGTTTGTCATGATATCCTCCCTTTTAATCAAAATTTACGTGAGAAAAGTTAACAAAGTGTAAATTTAAAAGTTGTTATTTCCAGACATGGAAAAATGTGTAAGTCACGTCCAGACTGTGATAAATGTGTTTTATAATATCCCTTTTAACTGAATAGACTCATGACTTTCGCCGCACCTCTGACTTTTACCAAAATGGAAGCCTTAGGGAATGACTTTGTAATTTTGGACGAGCGTAAGGTTCAGCATAGCGATAGGAAGATTTCTCTCACTACAGCCTTCATCCAAAAAATAGCGAATCGCCATCGGGGAATTGGATGTGATCAGATTTTAATTTTGGAAGACTCTTTAAAAGCCGATGTCAAAATTTTCATCTTTAATGCGGATGGAAGTCGTGCCGAGATGTGTGGTAATGGCATGCGTGCTGTGGCGCTTTATTTGGATAATTATATAAATTGTCATCCTGAACTTGTTTCAAGATCTCAAAAAAAGATGCTGAAAGAAGTGCAGGGCAACACAACCCTTAAACTTGAAACCGATGTTGGAATCTTGAAGGCGCAAGTTATCTCACCATCTCAGATCAAGGTCTCCATGGGGGAAGTAAGGATGGTGAAATCTATTCAGCATGACGGTAAGGAAGGTCTCCATATCAACATGGGTAACCCACATACGGTCTTTTTTGGTGAAACTGTGGATGACATCGATCTTAAAGAGTGGGGGCCTCGCATTGAAAACGATCCCCAGTTTCCACAAAAAACTAATGTGGAATTTGCAGAAATCATAATGCCCTATCAAATCAAAACACGCATTTGGGAGCGCGGTGCAGGTGAAACATTGGCTTGTGGATCAGGAGCTTGCGCTGTTGTTCTTGCATATTGGCATCACTTTGGCGTAGAGTCTGACCGCACGGAAGTCGTAATGCGGGGAGGGGCCCTCATGATTTTCCAAGAGGGTTCTGAGATTTATCAAGAAGGCCCCGCGCGATTTGTTTTTGAAGGTATTTTAAACCCTGAGTTTTTTCATGACGAATGAGATTATCACCTTTGGCTGCCGCTTGAATTCTTATGAATCTGAAGTAATGCGCGAGCAAGCTCTGAAAGTCGGCCTTGAGAATGCGGTCATTATTAATACGTGTGCAGTGACAACTGAAGCCGAGCGTCAAGCACGTCAAACCATTCGTAAAATCCGCCGTGAAAATCCATCGGTCAAAATTATTGTAACTGGATGTGCCGCCCAAATTTCCCCTGAGAAATTTGCGGAAATGCCAGAGGTTGACCGCGTTTTGGGGAATCATGAAAAAATGCATTCGCACTTTTTTATGCCCGAGCTTGAAGAGCGCGTTCTTGTGAATGACATTATGTCGATTAAAGAAACGGCTGAGCATTTGATTTCTGGTTTTGACGGAAAAGCCCGTGCTTTTATCCAAGTTCAAAACGGATGCGATCATCGCTGTACGTTCTGCACCATTCCCTATGGTCGGGGAAATAGCCGTAGTGTGCCCTTAGGCGCGATTGTGGGTCAGGTCCAAAAACTGGTTGAAGAAGACTATCAAGAAGTCGTTTTGACGGGTGTGGATATCACCTCTTATGGACCCGATCTTCCAGGAAAGCCCACTTTAGGGCAGATGATGAAGCGCCTTTTGATGCAAGTTCCAGAGTTGCCCCGTTTGAGATTGTCCTCTTTGGATCCTGTAGAAATTGACGAAGATCTTTACCGTTTAATTTCAGAAGAACCCCGCCTGATGCCCCACCTCCACATCAGTCTTCAAGCCGGTCACAATATGATTTTAAAGCGCATGAAGCGCCGCCATCTGCGGGAAGATGCCATTGCTTTTGTAGAAAAAGTCCGCGCGCTTCGTCCCGATGTGACTTTTGGGGCGGATCTTATTGCAGGATTTCCGACAGAAACAGAAGAGATGTTTCAAGACACGCTCAGAATTGTGGATGATTGTGATTTGGCCTATCTTCACGTCTTCCCCTACTCGCCTCGTCCCGGAACGCCTGCGGCTAAAATGCCCCAAGTTCAAAAGGCAGATATTAAAGAACGCGCTCGCCGTTTGCGGGAAAAAGGTGAAGCCTCTCTCGCACGTAATCTGGAGAGGTTTTCTGGGAAAACTCTTACCGTTTTGATGGAGTCCGAAACTCAAGGGCATAGCGAACATTTTGCGCCTGTGGAAATTTTGACGCCTCAAAAAATTGGATCTTTGGTTCACGCTGTTGTTCAGGAAGCCACGCCTACAAAACTGATTGCCGAGGTTGTTGCATGACAGAAAAAATGTCTTGGTTTGGCCGTCTGAAAGCCGGCCTTCAAAAATCAACTGAGAAAATCACCTCAAATATCACGGCGATTCTAACTCACCGTAAATTGGATCAAGACGTTCTTAATGAATTAGAAGAGCTTCTCATCACCTCAGATTTAGGCGTTCAAACGGCATCAGAACTTGTGAAATCTTTGGCCAAAAAGAAGTTCAATCAAAACATTACTGATGAGGAAGTACGCACCCACTTTGCCGATGAAATTGAAAAAATTTTAGAGCCTTACGCCCAATCTTTAGAGATTAATCGCACGCAAAAGCCCTTCGTGGTTTTGGTCGTAGGTGTCAATGGGACGGGGAAAACCACAACTTTGGGCAAGATGGCTAAGCGCTGGAAAGATCAGGGTTATCAATTGTCGATTGTGGCGGGTGATACATTCCGTGCCGCCGCCGTGGAACAACTTGAAGCTTGGGGAAAACGTGCCGGTGTTCCTGTGATAAAAGGTGCTTCCAAGTCCGATGCTGCAGGTCTTGTGTATGGCGCCCTTGAGGCCTCTCAAAAAAACGGGGATGATATCCTCCTTATTGACACTGCAGGGCGCCTTCACAATAAATCTGCACTTATGGATGAACTCAAAAAAGTACATCGTGTTATCCAAAAGATTGATCCCTCAGCGCCCCACGCCACCCTTTTAGTTTTGGACGCAACCACGGGACAAAATGCCCTGACCCAAGTTGAGATTTTCAAAGAAGCTGTTGATGTCTCTGGCCTCATTATCACGAAGCTGGATGGAACCGCCAAAGGGGGCGTCGTTGTACCCATCGCACATCAATACAAACTCCCCATTCATGCCGTGGGCGTTGGAGAGGGTGTTGAAGATC
This sequence comes from Candidatus Bealeia paramacronuclearis, assembly GCF_035607555.1. Classification (NCBI taxonomy): domain Bacteria; kingdom Pseudomonadati; phylum Pseudomonadota; class Alphaproteobacteria; order Holosporales; family Holosporaceae; genus Candidatus Bealeia; species Candidatus Bealeia paramacronuclearis. The sequence goes on from NZ_JAVHWZ010000002.1 coordinate 553,018, forward strand.
TCAATCCCTTTTCTGCCGATATTTTTGCAAAAAACCTCATGGGAATTTCATGAATAAAGCCCCCATAAAAAACTAACAGCTTTTTAAAACTTTCCCATTCAGAGCCGCCCTCGGCAATTATAGCATTTCTAGAATTTAGATACTGTTAGCTAATTTTTTAAGGGTATGTTAAAGTCCATGAAGAAAGGGAGAAATTTCATGGACAAACGCCTTTATCCAGTCTCAGAATTATTTTTCAACAAAGAAATCAAGCCGTTAATCGATAAATGTTATTCAGCAGCGGGCCGCCCTCCAAAAGTCACATATTATCAAGTGCTTAATGCCATTCTCTACGTGCTACGGACGGGGATTCCGTGGCGCGATCTGCCCAGCTGTTATGGCTATTGGCACACCGTATATCTGCGTTTTAACAAGGGCAGCAAACGGGGCGTCTGGTGGCACATTCTCACACATTTGCAGCAGCATAAAAAATTGAAAATGAACATTGTTTTGATTGACTCGACCTCTTTTAAAGTTCACCGTCACGGCGGGGGACAAAAAGGGAGCACTGCAGTCGGGGAAGAAGCCGCGCAGGGATCGCCACCAAACTCCACTGGGTTATGACGGCCGAAGGGCACTTTGTCGAAGGTCAATTAACCGGCGGAAACGTTCACAATGTCACCCGTTGCGAGCGGACTTTTTGATGATATCATAAGCTTTTACGTGCTGGGAGATGCGGGTTACGATTCAGATCGTTATCGTCGAGAGCTTGTGTCGAACAATAATATCCCCGTGATTCCGGGGCGAAAAAATCGCAAAATTCCAATGGATTACGACTAAAAGATCTACAAACTTCGCAGCCGCATCGAGATTTTTTTTGAAAAATCAAAGAAAACAGAAGGCTCGGCATGAGATATGACAAACTGGACACCTCTTTCCTCGGCTTCATCGCTCTAGCCTCTCCCTCAACATCTTTCTTAAATCAATAATTAGCTAACAGTGTCTAAAAATTTGATTAAATTTATACTTTCTTTTTTGCTTATTTTCTATATGAGACAGCCCTGGTTAATCACCATAATTTTAGGAGGTTTTACACTTCATTTTAGAACTGGGGGTGAACTTGTTTTAGGATCTTTTTTATTGAGCACAAGGCAAAAACTGTTTTTTGACAACTTATTGAGATGCTAAAATAAAATCAGCACAATGATTCGATGGGGAGCCGTTTTCTCTTTTTCATTAGGTCGCCATATCTGAAATTAATATTTGGCTTTACGTTAACTGATTTTGGAGCTATTTTTAATAAAAAATTAATACATTCTTAGGGGATGGCATGTTACATAAATATAATCGACAATCTCGCATTTTAAACCACCTTCGTGCTGGACTCATCGGTGGAAGCTGCCTTGGCCTTGTCTCTTGCGCCATGCATCAAGACCAAAAAGATTATGTCGAGGATGTCAGAGGTTCCCATAAGTCTCCACTGGCAAGCCTAAATGCCAATAAGAAATTACATCCCGCCGTTGCCCAAGCCATTGGCCTGATGAAAGACAATCAATTCCAAGAAGCCTCTTCATTCCTCAACCAAGCTTTACAAAACGAACCCCAATCCATTTCTCTTCATCTTTTAAATGCACTTGTTTATGAAAAGCTGGCCGAAGTTGGGGATTCAAGTCGCATAGATCTTGCGGCTGTGGGCTACCAAAACGCACTCAATTTAGATCCAAACAATCTTTTTGCAATGGCGCAGCTTGGAAAAATTAAATTTAAAAACAAGCAATATGACCAAGCACAAGAATTGTTTGCCAATGCGCTTTTGGTAAAACCCAATGATGCCAGCCTGTTGCAAGAACTTGCGGCTTCTTCCTACTATGCTTATGACGCAAAGACGGCTTTAGCGGCAATTGATCAAGCCATCAAAATTGATCCAAAAAATCCTCTGGCACACCGCTCTGCCGCAATGATTCATGCCGCCTTAGGAGATATGGATATAGCTCGGCAGCATCAAAGTGAATATCAAAAATTGGCCAAAAATGACCCAGATAATGATAAGATTGCCTCTCGCCTTGAGGATTGGGAATTTCTTTATAAAAGCGGGAGAATTAAATTAGCCGCTTCTGGTGGACCTGGTAGTGGCGGATCTAGTAGTGGTGGACCTGGCAGTGGATCTAACCCACGCCCTTCTATAAACCAGAATCAAGATGATCAAAGCGATCAAACAACCTCACATATGGATCCTGATTATGGGGTTAATGCCTTGGCGTCCGCCCCTGTAAATCAAGGCGACGGAGGGTGAGGAAATGCCGCTCCAGCAGCGCAAAACGAGCAAGTGATTATCGATTGTTATCTTCTTTCAATCTCCGAAACGGCCACAACGTCTAAAGGGCAAAATCTTCTTGAAAATTTGAAAGTTACATTGAATCCTGCCAGCTGGACGAGAACTATACTCACGGCAAAAGGAAATTTATTAGGAGGAGGAACAAACAATCAGATTGCTTACAATCCATTAGACGGAGGCACTGCTGCCGCCACAAATCCTGAAGGAACATCTCCCACTTTCTCTCAGTTGGGTAACAATGGTAAAGTCAATGTTAACACCTTTGCCACCGGTATTAGCTGGGCGGGACTAACCTACAATTTGAACATCGCCAATGCCGTTGAAGCGCGATCTGAAGTCATTGGACGCCCCACATTACATGCCTTCAAAAATTCACAAGCCGTTTTTTACTCAGGCGATGAACTGGTGACAGGACTTGTTGGTACTCAAACCTCAACGCTAGTCAGATATCCGCTCGGCACGACGCTTTTTGTCACGGTAGATGACATTAAAAATGACGAAGTAACCTTAAGTATTTCTGTTGAAGGATCGGTGAATACAGACCCTAAATCAAACATCCAAAATTCAACACTTACAATTGCCAAAACACGTATCGATACAAAAGCAAAAATACTGCTGGGCGAAACCCTGATGCTCGGTGGAATTTATACGCAAGTTAATGAAGATAATAATAGTGGCGTTCCTGGCATTAAAAAAGTCCCGCTGGCTCAATATTTCTTTTCCAATGAGGCAACGCTAAATAAAAGAACTTCAATTGTCGTTCTTATGACCCCACGCTCACTTGATGCGGTTAAATTTGCCGTGGGACGCGCGATGTCGAGAAAAGAGGGAGAAAAAGTCCAAGAGCTTTTTGTAAGGCACCCCGATTGGTATCATTCTCGTCCCAATCTCGTAAAAATCCTCAATCAAATCGCCAGGGATCCCATTATGTATTATGAGTTTAGAAATAGCGATGTTTTACCACCACATTGGGGATGGGAACCGAGCTTTGATTACAAGCTTGATCAAATTTTAGCTTTTGCGTACTATTAAAAAACTGAAGACAAAAAAAGAGCCGGACCTAAGTCCGGCCAAGTTTAACAGGGAGGCTTCACGTCTGGGAGACGTAGGATTGGTATGAACCAACCCTTCGGGCTCAAAGAGCCCACCTTTCGAGTATTGCACTCGAAACTCTAAAACCTTAAAAGCATTGCTCTCGCTTAAAGGTATAAGCACATCTCAATCAAATGTGTATTACAATTTTTGCAACACAGGTATGTATCCAGCGCATGCAAACATCGGGCAAATGATCAGCTTGAGTGTTTTGCGAGAAAAGGATAGGGTTTGAGAGAGTTTTTATGAGAAACAAATAGAGACATACATGAAAAGCCGTTCCGATATCGTCATCATTTTAAAGCTTTTTAAAAAATGCTGAAGCGAGTTCAGTCTGACATTTTTGAGGCCTCCTCCTCCTTTGTGCATTTGCAAAACTTTGCAGATGATGTTCTCTCTTCAAAAATGGGAAACCTTCAAAAACAAAATATTTTAGAAATTGGCGCCAAATATTTTTCTTTCCACTCAAATAGATCTTCTCCAGAAACCCTTGTTTGTAATGAATCTCAACTGCCGTTTTCGGCTACATTTGATATTGTTAAATCCTCCCTCAATCTACATCTTTCAAAGGATCCCAGAGGGGCATTGCAGCAGATGGTGGCCGTTCTCAAACCCCGAGGGCAACTGTTTCTATCGTGTTTTGGGCATCATTCACTTTTTGAATGGCGCAGTATTTTTTTGAAAGACGACATTCCTTGCGGGTTAATTGATTTTATTAACCCTGGACTGCTCGAAACCTGGCTTCCCGCCAGTGGTGAGCGTCATCTAACACAAGAATGGGTAACACTTTCATTTCCCAAAATTGAGGATTTTTTGCATCAATTAAAATCCATAAACCTTGCAAAACCTAAGTTTGGACATCCCCCTCTTTCCTTCAAAACTTTTCAAAAGGCCTGTCAGGACTTTAATAGCGCTCCCTCTCAAAAGCTCAGCTTTCAGATCCTTTTTCTTATCTACACAAAACCCTACATCCTTCAAGACGAATAAAAATTAGAGATAAATTGCATACACCCCTATGCTCATTTGAAATCACGTTATATAGTGTCTGGAAAAATTAAGATGAGGATAATGACATGGATGGCTTTGAGATTAACAAAATCATCGCAGCGGTTTTAATCGCACTTTTAACTGCAAAGGTTGCCGATATTGCGGGCGACAGGTTTGTGCATCAAGAGAAAAAATTACACCAACAAGCTTTCGTGATTGAAGGTGTGGCCCAAAGCGCCACGGCCTCTGCTGGTGATTCTCAACCCAAAGGCCCTGAGGATATTAAGCCGCTTTTGGCAGCTGCTGATCTTGCGAATGGAGAGAAGATATTCAAAAAATGCGCCGTGTGCCACACTATTGAAAAAGGCGAACCTGCTAAAGTCGGACCCAACCTTTGGGGTGTTATCAATGGACCTAAAGACCACATGCCAGGGTTTGCTTATTCTGAAGCCATGAAGACCAAAGGTGGCACGTGGACCTATGATGATCTCAGCGAGTTTCTTTACAAGCCTCAGGCTTTCGTGAAAGGCACTAAGATGTCTTTTGCAGGCTTAAGCAATACCAAAGAACGCGCCGATGTCATTGCTTACTTAAGATCCAAGTCGGATAGCCCTGCAGAATTGCCAAAATAAAGTTACGTTTTTTAAGGAGAAGTGTGAATGGGCTTAAAAAATTGTCATCCTGATTTTATTTCAGGGTCTTTTGAAAAGATGCTGAAACGAGTTCAGTATGACGCATTTGAAAAAACACTCACACTCCTCCTCACCTCACTTTTCTTATCCGCCCCCCTGATATCTCAGGAAACGGCGGCTCCACTTCCCACGCACGGCTTTGCCATTTATGGGGATCTCAAGTACCCTTCAGATTTTAAGCATTTTGACTACGTCAATCCCAATGCTCCCAAGGGTGGCCTTGTGACCCTTTCTGCCGTTGGATCATCATTTGACACCTTCAATGCTTTTCTTCCCAAAGGTGTCCCTGCCGCAGGAATTACGGGCATTCACTGTTCTCTTTTACAAGGATCCGAAGATGAACCTGCCTCTTCCTATGCGTACCTTGCTCAGTCCATTGAAGTCAGCCCTGACCGCACCTTTGCGATCTACCGCCTTAATCCTAAAGCCATATTTTCTGATGGAAGCCCTGTGAGCGCTGATGACGTTGTCTTTACATTAGACATATTAAAAACCAAAGGATCTCCTCAGTTCTCCCTTTATTATAAGGATGTCGTGAAAGCCGAGTCCATTGATCCCCAAACAGTAAAATTCACATTTTCCAAAAACAATCGTGAACTTCCGCAAATTGTGGGGGGATTGCCGATTCTCTCTAAGGCTTTTTATACCAAACAGGATTTTACAAAAGCGGATTTGACCATACCCCTGGGTTGCGGACCTTATGTTGTCAAATCTTTTCAGCCCGGTAGAGAAGTCGTTTATGCACTTACACCCAATTGGTGGGCTAAGGACCTTCCCTCTCAAGCGGGGCTTAATAACTTTGATGTCAAATTCACCTACTATCGCGATGAGACAGTACAATTTCAGGCTTTTCAATCAGGAGACTTTGACTTCAGATCTGAAAACATCGCGAAAAATTGGGCCACAGGATATGATTTTCCGGCACTCAAAGAAGGCAAAGTCATTAAAAAGGAGGTCACACACAAGCTTCCCAATGGCATGCAGCTCTTTTTATTCAATTTGAGAAACCCTCTTTTTCAAGACATCAAAGTTCGAAAAGCACTTTCTTACAGTTGGGACTTTGATTGGGTGAATAAGAATCTCTTTTTCAATTCTTACAAATCCAGTTACAGCTTTTTTAACAATTCAGAACTCGCGTCCACGGGCATGCCCTCAGAAGAGGAACTGACTATTTTAACGCCCTTAAAAGGACAAATTCCAGACTCCGTCTTTAAGGAGGAGTACAAGCCCATCTCAACGGATGGAAGTGGGCGCAATCGTAAGAATATTGAAATTGCAAATCAGCTTCTTGAAGAGGCGGGTTGGGTCATCAAAAATGGCGCGCGAGTGAATACAAGAACCGGAAAACCTTTTCAGTTTACATTTTTAATTCATGACCCTGCTTTTGAAAGAGTGTCTTTGGCTCTTAAACGCAATCTTCAACAATTGGGAATTACGATGGACATTCGCACCGTCACCACCCCACAATACGTGGAGCAATTGGATAATTTCGATTTTGATATGACACTTATGGCATATCCCGCGCCTGAAAGCCCTGGGAATGAACAACGCACATATTGGAGCTCAAAATCTGACGTTCCCAGTGGCTTTAATTACCCCGGAATCAAAAGCCCCGCCGTGGATTCTTTAATTGAGACAGTTATCAATGCTTCCAGCCGAAAAGATTTAGTCACTGCAACAAAAGCACTTGACCGTGTCCTCATTCATAACTATTTGGGAATCTATGGATATTATTCTGGTATTAACCGTATTGCTTATTGGGACAAATTTGACCACCCTCAAATTGCTCCCAAAGATGGCATTGGCTTTTCAACCTGGTGGGTCGTACCCGAAAAGGAAAAGCACCTTGGCAAAAAATCGTAATCTAAGACGGTTTCCTCTATGCTAAGTTATATAATCAGACGCTTGCTTCTGATGATCCCAACACTTTTTGGGATCTTGGTCATTAACTTCATTATTATCCAAGCAGCCCCTGGGGGGCCTGTTGAACAGATGATTGCCAAAATCCGAGGCTCGGACGTGGACGCAACTGCACGCATTAGCGGCGGTGGCATGTCAGATACGGGAAGTAATCTTCATGTGGGTGATAGCCTTAACAGTATGACGCCCTCAAAATATCGGGGTGCTCAAGGCCTTGATCCAGAGTTCATTGCCGAAATTGAAAAGCTTTATGGATTTGACAAACCGCCGCTCGAGCGATTCATCCTTATGATTAAAAATTATGCTGTGTTTGATTTTGGCGACAGTTATTTTAAGGATCGTTCCGTCATCGGGCTCATTATTGAAAAAATGCCTGTCTCCATTTCCATTGGTCTTTGGACAACGCTTCTCATTTATCTCATCTCTATTCCCTTAGGCGTTCGCAAAGCCATTAAAGACGGAACGCCATTTGATGTTTGGACCAGTGGAATCGTCATTGTAGGCTATGCCATTCCTGGATTTTTGTTTGCGATTCTCCTTATTATTCTTTTTGCTGGAGGAAGCTATTGGAACATCTTTCCTCTACGCGGGTTGGTTTCAGACAATTGGGCCGATTTTTCCCTTTGGGGCAAGATCGTCGATTATTTTTGGCATTTAACGCTTCCAATCATAGCGCTTGTGATCAGCGGTTTTGCGAGCCTCACTTTGCTCACCAAAAATACATTCCTTGAGGAAATCAATAAACAATACGTCATGACGGCTCGTGCAAAAGGACTTTCCGAACGCCAAGTTCTCTTTGGTCACATTTTTCGAAATGCGATGCTTGTGGTTGTGGCCGGCATGCCTGCAGCCCTCATCCACATTCTTTTTGCAGGGTCTCTTTTGATAGAAGTCATTTTTTCATTGGATGGCCTTGGGCTTTTGGGATTTGAATCGGCCATTAACCGCGACTATCCCGTCGTCTTTGGTACTCTTTATATTTTCTCTCTTTTAGGGCTTATGCTTCATATTATTTCCGATTTGACCTACACCCTCATTGATCCTCGCATTGACTTTGAAAAAAGGATGGGCTGAGCATGAGATGGTTTCATTTCAACCCAATTACACAAAGACGCATTCAGCAGTTCAAGAAAAATAAGCGTGGTTTTTATTCTCTTTGGATATTTCTGTCGATTTTTACCATCACTCTTTTTGCCGAATTTGTCTCCAACGACAAGCCACTTTTGATATCTTATAAGGATCAATTTTATTATCCCGTATTCGTAAACTATCCTGAAACCACATTTGATGGAGAATTTGAAACAGAAGCCAATTATCGAGACCCTTTCGTCAAAGACCTCATTACCAAACATGGATGGATCATTTGGCCTCCCATTCCCTATAGTTATAATACTGTTAATTTTGATCTCCCCGTTCCAGCTCCCGCTCCCCCCTCAAAGGAAAATTGGCTGGGAACTGATGATCAAGGCCGCGACGTTTTTGCACGCCTTATTTATGGATTTCGAATCTCGGTTCTTTTTGGGCTCACACTTACATTATTCAGCTCGCTCATTGGCGTTACCGCAGGCGCCGTTCAAGGTTATTTCGGCGGACTCACCGATCTTATTTTCCAAAGGTTTATGGAAATTTGGGCGGGAATGCCGGTCCTTTTTCTTCTCATTATTTTAGCCAGTATCGTCCAGCCCAACTTTTGGTGGCTTTTGGGATTAATGCTCCTTTTCAGTTGGATGACCCTTGTGGGCGTTGTACGCGCAGAATTCTTACGTGCCCGTAATTTTGAATATGTAAAAGCCGCCCGTGCCTTGGGCCTGGCTACTCCTAAAATTATCTATCGCCATGTGCTTCCCAATGCCATGGTTGCAACTTTAACGTTGGTGCCCTTCGTTCTCAACGCCTCCATCTCCACATTAACTTCTCTCGATTTCTTAGGATTTGGGTTGCCTTTAGGATCGCCATCTTTGGGAGAAATGTTGAATCAGGGCAAAAACAACCTCCATGCGCCTTGGCTTGGGATCACCGCCTTCCTCGTTTTAGCCCTCATGTTGACCCTTTTGATTTTTATTGGGGAGGCCGTTCGCGATGCCTTTGACCCCCGAAAGGCTACAAAATGAGCCGTCACCCCCCACTTTTGATTGTTGATAATCTGCACGTAAATTTTCATTCTGGAAAACATATCGTTCATGCTGTTCAAGGGGTTTCTTTTGAACTTAAAAAAGCGCAAACACTTGCAATTGTGGGGGAGAGCGGATCGGGTAAATCAGTAACCGCCCTTTCGGTTTTGGGCCTTCTTCCCTATCCGCGTGCGTCCCACCCCCAGGGCAGCATTCAATTTCATGGGCAAGAGCTTTTAAATGCCCCCACAGATATTTTGCGTAGCATTCGGGGCAATCGCATTTCCATGATTTTCCAAGAGCCCCTCACTTCATTAAATCCCCTTCACACTATTGATCGACAAATTGGCGAAACGTTAAGTCTCCACAAGGGTCTTTATGGGGAGGCCCTTACGCATCGGGTCATTGAGCTTCTCGAGATGGCGGGATTCCCGGATGGACGAGATCGCCTCAAATCCTATCCTCACCAGCTTTCAGGCGGCCAACGTCAACGTGTGATGATCGCCATGGCTTTGGCCTGCGATCCTGAAATTCTCATTGCGGATGAACCGACAACAGCCTTGGATGTGACTATCCAAGCCCAGATCATTGAGCTTTTGAAAGAGCTTCAAGGACGTCTTAAAATGAGCCTTATTCTCATTACCCATGATTTACATGTCGTGCAAAAAATTGCTCAAGATGTCGTTGTGATGAAAGACGGTCTCAAGGTTGAAGAAAATGCAACTCAAGAACTCTTCTCCCATCCGCAAGATCCTTATACAAAGCGGCTAATTGATTCTGATCCTCAAGGCCACGCAGTCCCCGTCAAAGGGGATGAAGAGCTTCTTCTTACGGGCGAAAATATCAAAGTCTATTTTGATATCCGTCGTGGTATTTTCAAAAAGAAGATTGGCGAAATTAAAGCCGTTGATGATATCTCCTTCTCCCTCCGTTCAGGGCATACTTTGGGCATTGTTGGCGAAAGTGGATCTGGAAAAACAACACTTGCGATGGCCCTTCTCCGTCTTGAAAAATGCCAGGGTCGCATCGAATTTTTAGGAACGGAAATTCAGGATCTTTCAAACAAAGAATTTCGCCCTTACCGACGGGAAATGCAAATCGTTTTTCAAGACCCCTTTGGATCTTTAAGCCCCCGGATGAGCATAGGGCAAATCATTGCCGAAGGGCTTGAGATTCACAAAATTGGAAAAACACCTCAGGCTCGCGAACATCTCGTTATAGAGGCTTTACGTGAGGTGGGATTGGATCCTGATATCCGTCACCGCTACCCCCATGAGTTTTCTGGAGGACAACGCCAACGCATTGCGATTGCCCGAGCACTCGCTTTAAAACCTCGCCTTATTATTTTAGATGAGCCCACATCTGCGCTCGATCGTTCCGTTCAACTCGATGTTTTGACGCTTTTGAAAAACATTCAGAAGAAAAATAATTTGGCCTATATTTTCATCAGCCATGATCTGGCCGTCGTAAAATCCATCAGTCACCAAGTTCTTGTGATGCGTCAAGGCAAAGTCGTTGAACGCGGCACCGCAAAAGATATTTTCGAGCACCCCCAAGAGGTCTATACTCAAAAGTTAATTAAAGCCGCTTTTGAGCTTGAGGCCGCATGACGGAAAAGAGTCCCTTTCATCTCGAGTCCGATTACATACCTGCAGGTGATCAACCCCAGGCCATTAAAGAACTTTTGGAAGGGCTTCGACAAAATGAACGCAATCAAGTTCTTTTAGGCGTCACGGGATCTGGGAAAACATTTACCATCGCCCACGTTATCCAAAACTATCGAAGACCTGCCCTTGTTTTGGCCCCCAATAAAACTTTGGCCGCTCAACTTTATGGAGAGATGAAAGAGTTCTTTCCCAATAACGCTGTTGAATATTTCGTGTCCTATTACGACTACTATCAACCAGAAGCCTATGTCGCCCGAACCGACACCTACATCGAAAAAGAAGCAACCATTAACGAACAAATTGACCGCATGCGACATTCCGCAACCCGCGCCCTTCTCGAGCGGGAAGACGTCATCATTGTCGCAAGCGTGTCTTGCATTTATGGTATTGGATCTGTTGAAACCTACAGTCAGATGGTCTTAACCCTTAAGGTGGGGATGACTTTGGACCGTGATCGCTTTTTACGTGAGCTTACACAACTGCAATATAAACGCAACGATCTCAGCTTTGCTCGCGGCACTTTCCGCGCCAGAGGCGACATCATTGAAGTCTTCCCCTCCCATTATGAAGATCGGGCGTGGCGGATTTCTCTTTTTGGAGATGAAGTTGAAACCATCACCGAAGTCGATCCTTTAACGGGACAAAAAACATCTGCTCTCGAAAGTATCAAAATTTATGCCAATAGCCACTATGTGACCCCGGGGCCCACCATGAATCAGGCCATTCAAGGCATCAAACGGGATCTCAAAACCCGCCTTGAAGAACTCACTTCCGAAGGGCGACTTTTAGAAGCACAACGCCTTGAGCAACGAACCACTTTTGACCTTGAAATGCTGACCGTTACCGGCATGTGTGCAGGCATTGAAAATTACTCCCGTTATTTAACAGGAAGGGCCCCTGGCGAGCCACCGCCAACCCTATTTGAATATCTTCCCAAAGATGCCCTTGTCATTGTGGACGAGAGCCATGTGACTGTCCCTCAATTAAATGGGATGTATCGGGGGGATGCTGTGCGAAAACGAACCCTTTCCGAATACGGATTTCGCCTCCCTTCTTGTGCAGACAACCGCCCTCTCAAGTTTGAGGAATGGGATCATTTGCGACCTCAAACAATTTTTGTGTCGGCAACGCCAGGTCCTTGGGAGCTTGAATCGACCCAAGGTCATTTCATCGAACAAATTATTCGCCCCACGGGCCTTATCGATCCTGTGTGCGTTATTCGTCCCGTAGAATCACAGATCGAAGATTTGATAGCAGAGTGCCAATTGACCGTTAAAAAAGGACTCCGCGTTTTGGTCACAACACTCACGAAAAAAATGGCTGAAGCTTTAACCGAATATATATCAGAAGCGGGGATTAAGGTTTGCTATGTCCATTCGGATGTAGACACGCTTGAACGCATCGAAATCATCCGGGATTTACGCCTTGGAATCTTCGATGTTTTAATCGGTATTAATCTTTTGCGCGAAGGACTAGATATTCCCGAATGTGGACTCGTTGCAATTCTCGATGCGGACAAAGAAGGGTTCTTAAGATCCAAAACCTCTCTCATCCAAACCATCGGTCGCGCCGCCCGTAATGTGGAGGGGCGTGCGATTTTATATGCCGATATCATCACCAATTCCATCAAAGCAGCCCTTGAGGAAACCAATCGCAGGCGGGAAAAACAACAAGCTTATAATGCAGCCAACGAAATCACACCAGAAACTATCAAAAAATCGATTCACAATATTCTCTCGAGTGTTTACGAAAAAGATCATACGACAGTTTCCATCTCTGAAGATCCAACCCAAATCATGGGGCCTAAAGAACTCAAATCTTATAAAGAAGATATTGAGCGCCGTATGCGCAATGCTGCAGCTGAGCTAGAGTTTGAAGAGGCAGCTCGTCTTCGCGATGAACTCCAATCCATTGATGCCCGTGAATTAGGTCTTGCCGAAAATGCAATCAAGCGTCCCTATCTGCCGAATAAAAAACAACGCCCTAGGAAGTAATAAGGAATGTGGCCCACATCCCTCAATTGTTAGCATAACAAACAAATTGAGGATCTGAAATTTTCTTCTTGTTATGGATACCTTTTCCTACATCATTTCCTGCAAATAGTGATTGAGCTCATGATCTGAGAATTTACTTACGTCTTTGGCAATCTCACTTGTGACTTTGGAAAGAGAGTCTTTCCCCAAATGATTGCGCAATTCTCCTAAAATTTTAGGTGGTGTCACAAGAACGAGTTCATCAAACTCACCTTTTTCTCGCGCTTTGTTCACAAATTCAGACAAACGTTTTGCAAATTGAACTTTTTGATTTTCGTGCGGGTCTACACGAGGTTGATATGCATGACGCGCAGGATTGGCGCTTTCAAAGCCCCGACCCGGTTTATCGTGGGTCAATTCCTGATCTTTTAAATTTTCCGCGACAAAATCAAATCCATCGATATGCAGAATTCCCTCAGGTTTTTTCTGAAAAAAACGCCCACGGGCGCCATCTGCGACAAGCACCCAAACAATTTTTCCTTTCATGAGCCACCATCCTTTCTCAACTTATTATTCTTTTATTATGATCTAAAATGTTAAAGAATATGTTAACAGACTCGAATTTCTCCACCAGAGATTTCCTTGCTATTTGAGATGAAAATGTGTACAATATTAACATGTAGAATAAGGAGTCGATAATGAAAAATCGTTTTGAGAATCAAACTATCCGCAGGGCCAATGATAGCGCTCTCGGTTATGATGCAGGCCTTAGGGCTTATATGCTTAAAGTGTACAACTACATGGCGCTCGGTTTGGGTCTCACCGGCGGCGTGGCTTTTGTAAGCGCCACAACCTCTGCCATTTTGGCCGTGGTGATGCCTTTGATGTGGGTTTTTATGTTGGCCCCTCTTGCTCTTGTCTTTTTCTTAAGCTTTCGCATTGATAAAATAAGTTTTTCAACGGCCCAAACCGTTTTCTGGCTCTATGCAACCTTGAATGGTGTTGCGTTTTCAATCCTTTTCTTAGCCTATACAGGAGATAGCATTGCACGTGTTTTCTTCATCACTGCAGGAACTTTTGGCGCCATGAGCCTTTACGGTTATACAACTCAAAAGGATTTGACGGGTTGGGGCTCTTTCTTGTTTATGGGTCTCATTGGCATTATTTTAGCCAGCGTTGTGAATATATTTGTCGGAAGTTCTCCCTTACAATTTCTCATTTCCATTGGGGGCGTCGTCATCTTCACAGGATTAACCGCATATGATACGCAAGTGATCAAAGAAGGTTATGTTCAAGGCTTTGATGATGAAGTTTCTGGCAAGCAGGCGATCTTTGGCGCATTACGGCTCTATCTCGACTTTATCAACCTTTTCATCAGTCTTTTAAGGCTTTTGGGGGATCGTAGATAACAACACCAAAAGCCCCGAAAGGGGCTTTTTTTTGAGACTCCCATGACATTTGAAATGCTAAAAAATCGTCCGTTCCTGCCACTTGCCTCGGAGCGTCTTTTGTTGCGCCCCATTCATAAAAACGATGCGAAAGCTCTCGCAAAACTTGCCAATAATCATAACGTCTCAAAGACCCTGGCGCGCATGCCTTATCCTTATTCGCTTCAAGATGCCCATGATTTTATTGAACGTAAAGTCCGAGAGATGAAGGACGGATCTCCAACTCTCGTCCTTTCCATTTTGAATAGGACTTCTCATGAATTTTTGGGCATAATTTCTTACGAGAACGGCACTCTAGGTTATTGGCTGGGCGAGCCCTTTTGGGGGCAAGGATTCATGAAAGAAGCGTTCCAATCCTTTATCCATTTTCTATTTGATTTTTGTGAAATTCCTGAATTTGAAATTTCTGCCATGCCTTTAAATACGGCCTCCGTGAGAATTATTGAAGGGGGAGGCTGTCTTCCAACTTTTCAAAAAGAACTTTATTCCAACGCGACCCAATCCGCACATTTGGGACAATATTACGCACTCACACGAGAAAACTATTGGGCCCGTTATTGTGCCAAAGACGTCCCCGTGGTCTGGGTTGTTGCCGCCGCAATTTTGAAAGACCAAAAGCTTCTTGTGGCCGAGCGTCCACAGGGCAAATCTATGGCAGGCGTTTGGGAACTTCCAGGGGGAAAGATTGAATCCGGAGAGACGCCAGAGGCCGCTCTCGCGCGTGAACTTCACGAAGAACTTGGAATTGAGGTCCACCATGAGGATTTAAAACCCCTCACATTTGCGTCTTATCGTTATCCCAAATTTCATCTGGTGATGCCGTTTTTCACCCTCACAACATGGCGCGGAGATCTCCATGGCAAAGAAGGTCAAAATCTGGCCTGGATTTCTTATTCGGATCTTGAAAACATACCTACGCCTGCGGCCGATATCGCCCTTTTCCATAAATTGGGGGCTGTAATGAAAAATCAAGGTTTGTGGGGATGAATATTTCATTTTCTTCTTGCGCTTTTGCATAAGGCTCCCCATGTCTTAAACATGAGGGTCCAATGTCACGTTTAATCAGTCGAATCGGGTATATATTGTTTGTAGTGGGATGGCTTGTTGTTATTTTTAAAAACAACGACCTTTGGAACCACTTTTTTGCGCCCACACCGTTAGAAGTCATTGGCGCCCAAGAGGCCCATTCAAAGAACTGGAGGGGAAAAGATGTTATTGTGGCCGTCCTTGATGAGGGATTTGACCTTGAGCACTTAGGACTTAAATCCCAGACTCTACCTTACAGATACAACACTGACGATCGCCTACCTTATGCGGATACGTCCGTTATTTATAAAAATGGACATTATGAATTTCAAAGTCACGGAACCCATGTTTCGGGAATTATCTTAGGTAATGCCTCAGGAAAATTCAAAGGAGTGGCCCCGGATGCTAAACTTATTCCCATTAAAATCGGTGGTAGAGGAGGCGAGAAATCTCTTGTTCGAGGTTTAAACCTGGCTCAAAAAAGCCCCGCGCACATTGTGAATATTTCCATGCAATTAAGTTTTTCAGGAAGATGGATTAGCCCGGATGTGGCGCAAGCGCTCGTTGATCTTGCACAATCAGGAAAAATTACACGAGTTACGCAGTTTGCAGCAAAAGGGTGGGAATCTAAGCGAAAGACATGAGTTTTGTTATTTCTCTAGAGATATCATGCTTAATAACATCCCACTGCTGCTGATAAAAAGAGAAGCCTCCAGCAAGTCGTCTTTTAAATCTTTGAATCCAAGCCGAAATGGCAAGAAATATATGATTTCTTTGGGCTCGTCCCGTGCGAGACTGACAGCGTTCAAGACCGCATGTTTGCTTTAATTCCCGATGATAAACTTCGATTTTCCAACGCGATTTCATGACCAGTTCAATATGATCACGAGAGGGATTATCCCTATTGGTTCCGATATAATCCGTGCGACCGTTTTTGGCAACAAACCGGAAAACAGTAATCCATCCATATCCGCGTAAGTGAACTTTCAGTCCTTCATCTGGAATGTCCAGCTTTTCAAGAGTTTCTCCACGATTCACTTTCCTGTTTTTCTTCAACCCCATCACCCATGTCCAGCCTATGGATTCAATGGCCTTCAGATTATTCAAGCTCGAGTACCAAGCGTCTGCAACCACGTCATCCGGATTTATCCCTCTGTCTTGAGCCAGCTTTAACATTTCCCTGAAATGGTCATTCTTGCTTTTGCCATCGCTGGCTTTATCATAAATACGATAATCAACAGGAATAGAGTCATGACTCCTCAGGCCATGCCATACCAAATTGACAAGACCTATCCCCGCAATAACATCATGGGCATTCCCAGAATACTGATAATGCACAAGCTCTATCTTCTCGCTCCGATTTTTATCCAAAATTGTATCGTCACATACTAAAAAACAAGGTTCTTTCTTGTTAATAAGAGATTGAGTAAGATTCCACACTCCGCTCGGACGCAATGCACTAGAACTCAACCATCGATTGACGCTGTCATGCGACAATGGAATCGGTGACACCTCCGAAAGTGCCAACCCTGAATAGCGCACACTGCTGGCTTGTAAAAATGAACGATAAAGTGATTTTGTGCATTTGTGTCGAGACATCATTTCTTCTCATTTAATAAATATTCCCTCTCACCTTATCTCTTCTCTCTTCTCCTGCAAACTGCGTAACTCGTGAATTATTGTGATTGCCGCTGGAAACGAAAGCCGCTCCATGACGCAAAATGGATATCTTTATGACCTAATCACTTTGGCCCATAGCCCCGAAATGGCGGGGCGTATGATTTTAGTGGGCTCTATTGGAGACAAAAAAGAACCTGAAAAACTCTCAACCTTTAGCAATTACCCAGGATTTTTTAGATCTTCTACAAATCTACCTTATTTTATCACAGCGCCAGGATTTGAGATTTCCTCATTGGCGCCCGACAATCAAACGGAAAATCTATCAGGAACTTCCATGGCGGCCCCATTTGTCGCAGGCGCTTTGGCGTTGATGAAGGAAAAATATCCAGATTTGCCACCAGAAGACCTCGTGGCAATGCTTTTAAAAAGCGCACGAAAAATGGCTCTTGGGACAAAGGAAGCCCTCAATCCCTACTACTATGGAGCAGGAATTTTGGACTTGAGAATGATTCTTTCGGAATAGACCTATTCGTCCCGATGGACGCGCTCCATGCGCTCATGACGCTCTTGTGCTTCAAGGCATAGCGTTGCAATAGGGCGAGCTTCAAGGCGCGGGATCCCAATGGGAATTCCTGTTTCTTCGCAATACCCATAAGATCCATTACGAATTCGCTCAAGCGCATCATCAATTTTAATGATCAATTTACGCTCACGATCGCGGGTTCTAAGCTCTAAAGCGCGATCCGTTTCGGTTGTGGCACGATCATTAATATCCGGCTCATTATGAGGTTCTTCCTGAAGATGATGAAGTGTTTTGAGAGATTCTTCCGAAAGCTCATCGCGCCACTTCAAAAGCTTTTGTCGAAAATACTCCAGCTGCAAATCGTTCATATAATCTTCGTCTTCTGATGGACGATAGTGAATGGTTGCTTGGACCATTTGGAACCCCCGTGTTCAATTAAGAATGCGACAGTAAATCACTCCTAGATTTGGGATTCAAGTCATTTGTGCGGACCTCACAGGACCACCTCACAAAAAACAGAGAATACCATGCCACCAAATCGTCATTCTGAATTATTTTCTTGATTTTAAAAACTAAATTACACCACCCCCTTGGGGGTAAAGTCTTTCCCTCCTAAAATGCATTTTTCTTATTTGCGCATCACAGCCAATATTGCCCCGATAAAACACTGTAAAGATACTTATGAAGACTCCTAATCCTTCAACAATTTCACAATCTCAGGCGCGGCATAGGTGAGAATTCCATCAGCGCCCGCACGTTTGAAGGCGATCATTGTCTCAAGAAGGGCGCGATTGTAATCGAGCCAACCATTCTGGGCCGCAGCTTTTAGCATCGCGTATTCGCCACTCACATGATAGGCAAAAATGGGCATATGGAAGGTGTCTTTAAATTTACGAATAACATCAAGATAAGGAAGTCCCGGTTTGACCATAATCATATCCGCACCCTCTTGAATGTCTTGTGCAGCCTCGCGGAGGGCCTCTTGCAAATTGGCCGGATCCATTTGGTAGGTTTTTTTGTCCCCTTTGCCTAAGGAAGGAGCCGAACCCAAAGCATCACGGAAGGGTCCATAAAAAGCAGAGGCATATTTTGCCGAATAGGCCAAAATTCGCACATGTTGAAATCCAGCACGATCCAGTGCATGTCGAATAGTTCCAATACGACCATCCATCATATCGGAAGGTGCGATCACATCCACGCCGGCTTCTGCGTGCATCACAGCCATTTTTGAGAGAATTTCTGAAGTTTCATCATTGGCAACATCATTCCCGCGTAAGACACCATCATGGCCATGGCTTGTATACGCATCAAGAGCGATGTCCGTCATAATTCCAAGCTCTGGAAATTCAGATTTTAACATCTGAACCGCTTGCGTTTGTAAATTACAAGGATTGAGAGCTTCCAAACCTTCCGAACATTTCTTCTCTTGAGGAGTCGCACTAAATAAATCGATGGCAGGAATGCCAGATTTAAGGGCAAACTCTGCAACTTTTTTAAGCTCTTCAAGGCTATAACGCACAACGCCGGGAAGAGGGTCAATTGCGCGAGGATGATTGTCCTCGCATACAAAAATTGGCCACACGAGGTCTTTGACTGAAAGGCGAGTTTCTGCGACCAAATCACGACACCAGGCGTCTTTACGATTTCTCCGAAGTCGCGTTTGTGGGAATTTCCCTAAAGTCAAACTCAATTTTATCCTCATCCTGTTGACGAATTTATGGATCCAACTTAACGTCACCTTGAATTAAATTACAACCCGTTTTTATGGAGTTTTTCCCTTGAGAGTTCTTACTTTGATTCTCGTTTTCTTGATCATTTTTGAAATATCAGCGCTCTTTGGAAAAGGTCAACTGAGCCAACTCGTTGCTGAAGGAAAAATTGAAGAAGCAAAAAATCATATCCTTATGAAATTTTCAAAAAGAATTTCCAGTTCTCAAAAACAAGAACAAGAAATTGATTCTGCTATTGATAAGTATTTATTTGTGAAAACCTTTAAAATACTTTTTAAAAACCTTCCTCAAGATGACATTCAGCGAAACGCGGATATAGAAAACCGTTACAGTCAGATTTTGATTTTTTTTCAATTGACCCCAACATCAGAAAAAATACCAACGTTAGAGGCAAGAAAAAAACTTTTGATAGAAATATCAAAAAAGTTTTTAAATCTTAACAACTATCTTACTGTTTTTGGAATTCGAAATTTGGCTACTCCAGAACTGGTAGAGTGCTCTGTAGATTATTTTCAAGGGATTGGTGAAAAGCCCATTGCAAACCTCAATAATTTAAGGGATCCAAGGGCAATTGAAAAAATTATAAAGTCGGCGTGGGATCTTTGGTCGAATAATGACCTTTTACAAAACTCCATTTCTACAATTAAATCAGAAGAATAATACTTTAAAAATAAAATTTTAATATTTTACCTTCCGAGATCTTAATCATTATTCCAGCAATAAAACAGGTGATATAGCCAAAGCGATATAAAATGATTATAAATGATTGAATTTAAAAAGTTCATCGATTGTACATTGTTGTCTCTTTCGAATATTCTTAGATTGTGCCCATTTATGCTCAATAGGGTTCAATTCTGGAGAATAAGCCTAACCTCAAGAACGAAATGCAACAGTGTGCTAAGGTGCTGCTGCTATAAAAAAGAAACATCGTCATTTAACGCAAGACCAGCGTTTTAAGATTTACCTTCTGCATGCAGAAGGTAAATCTCTATTAAAAATCGCTCACACTTTGGGGGTTCATAAATCCACAATTTCTCGGGAATTGAAACGCAATCACGACCCACGTGTCAGAGTCTATCCCCCTGATAAATCTCATATTTTATACGCGCATAAAACCATGGGGCTTGTCCCATGGATGAAGCGCCCCTCATATAATTAGTGATATGAGGCAAGCGCAGCTTGAACTTGGCCTTTAGGCCAACGAGATACCACGGGGCTTGCCCCGTGGTTTTTTCGCGCGTATAAACATCAAAACACAATCGTTGAGCCCCTTTTCCCTCACAAGGAGAATATCGAACTGACGGTCGATATTCACTATGAAAACCATTCCAAAGATGAGAACTAAAAATTATGGTGCGAGATAATTGTTATATAAAAGTTCCATACTTTTCTCCATTTCATCGTAATCGAATGGCTTTTCAATAAAGAGTGAGGCCCCTTCGTTTAGACTTTTTGTCCGATCAGAGGGACGCCTTGAGCTGCTGTAGATGACAACAGGCATTTCCTTAATAACATCATTTTGAAAATTTTTAATTTTATTTAAAATATAAAAACCATTCATATGGTTAATATTAAGATCAAGAAGGATACAGTATTTTTTTTGCCTCCCTTCAAACTGAAGGTTTTCAACATTTTGACTGAGATAATTTAAAAATTCCATTCCATTTTCAAAGCTAATAAGCTCAACCTGCTCTGAATATTTTTTTAGAAAAAAGCGCAAAAGAACAATTTCTTCCATATAACCTTCTACATAAAAGAGAATTGATTTCATAAACACTCACTTTTTAAGCGTTGATTCTGGTGAGGTGGGATTGGGAAAAAAGAGAAAAAATGTCGTACCATCGCCCTCTTTTGAGCGGAGCCAGATTTTACCATTGTACAAATCCATAACGCTTTTACACACGGCCAAACCCATTCCCACACCTTTTCCATTTTCTGATACATTTAGTTGCCTTCCCATTTGAAAAACCTCTTGATATGCTGCTTCAGGCACCCCAACACCGTTATCTTTGACCATACAAATGGTTCCTGATTTAATTATTTTTGATCGGACTGTAATATGAGGCACGTTATGATTAAATGTACTTCCATTATCAATGAGGTTTTTAAAAAGCACTAATAAGTGCTCTTTTTTCATGTTGAGGCATTCTTGCGTATGCACCTCTAATTTACCCTGAGGATAGTTTTGGAAAAAATATGGAATTATACTGTTTTGAAAAAACTCACTTATATCAATAATTTCATTATTCTCGGTTTGACCCATAACCACAGAAAACTCAGAAATCCCTTCAATTAAATTATTCATTCTTTGAGTTGCATTTCCCAATGAGTTCAGTATTTCTTGCCCCTCTTCATCCAGTCGTTCACGATAATGGCGATCCAAAATCTGGCGATTCATATTAATAATCCGCAAAGGACTTTTTAAGTCATGACCGACAAAATTGATGAATTCATCAAGCATAAGCTTTGATTTTTGAAGCATCTGATTTTCAGAACCCTCCCTTAAAGACATCAAAGCTATTTTTTCATTAGCTTCGTACCATTCAGTACTATCCAGAAAAACGCCCGAAATACTTGAGGGAGTACCATCTGCATTCACCAGAACATATCGGTAATTCATAATATAGCGAATCGTCCCATCATTCATGCGGTAACGAAAACCGTATTTATGAAAATCATGACTGCCCGGACTATCGAAGAGTTTTTGAATGTATTTCCTATCCTCTGGGTGGACGCGATCCAAAAACAAAGATGGATTAGAAAGAAAATCCTCCACATTGATTTCAAAAAATGATTCTAAGTTAGGACTCAAATATTGAAATTTATATGAAGGTAATTTCATCAACCAAAAGACACCCTTAGCCCTCTGAATTGCCTTTTCCAGACAAACTTGAAGAGGTACATCCTGAAACTCTTGAAATCCCCATTCTGTTTTTTTAACAGCACTGATAATATTTCCAGAGTCACTAACAGGAGGATAACATTTAAAAGAAAGGAATAGTGGATCCCCATCATGAGATTTCCACGAGCTCACAAAGCGCGCCATTGGCACTTTTTTTTGAATTAATGGTTTAATATCATAGTTCAAATGCCTTTTAAAGTCTTCTGGCTTTAGAAAACGATTCAGGCTTTGTCCTAGAATGTCAGATTCCCGCTGGTGCGTGAACGCAAGAAAGCCTCCAGAAACAAAAGTAATTTTTCCTTGCGTGTTAAAACGCAAGACACCCCGATCTGGCTTTTGAGAAATATTCTGTATGAGTTTATCTTCTGTCATGTTTCCACTTAGTCTTAGCCTTTCGATAACACCTCTTAGTGAACACTCCACGGGGCAAGCCCCGTGGTATCCCGGTCGGCCTATAGGCCGAGTACAAGCTGCGCTTGCCCCAAGTCTTCTTGCCCTTGATGCTCTATATAGCGCTTGATCGCGTACTCATTTACCCCAACTGTGGATACAAAATAACCATCTGACCAAATACCATCCACGCCCCAATAAGCTTTTCTCATATACTCGAATTTTTTCTTCAACAATCTGCCGCTCATGGACTTTATGGTTCGAACTGCATCGCTAACTCTTATCTTAGGGGGAATAGATAGGTGTAAGTGAATATGATCCTTATCATAATTCATCGTTAGGATGATGACTTCAGGCATCTTCTCCCTTATCTGATTCATCACTTCTGTGAAATACGCAAAACTACCTTCATTCAATATCTTTCGTCGATATTTGCTCACAATCACCAGGTGATACTCACATTGGTAGGCGCAGTGTCCTTGCTTCCTTATCTGCATACTTCGCATCATAGCAAGAAGGCTTGGGGGAGCGCTACATCCACGGGGCTAGCCCCGTGGTTTTTTCGCGCGGATAAATATCGTCTATATCAAGGAAATTATTTAAAAATAACATGCCCCAATCAAATTGGAAAACGGTAAAAAAACCAAAATGATTTTAATATTTTTACGATATTAAATGACTCTACCGAAACCAGCCCTGAATACGCCCTAAAAAGGCCTGAGGCACCACCCTCGGTTTTGAAGATTTTGTCTGTGGAATATCGTGTTCTCCATAATGAGCATAAGCAATCAGACCCGCGCATGTGGAAAAAGCAGCATCCTCCGCCAAATCCAGATTGGCCACACGATAGGGTTTTCCCAAGCGGACACTTTTATCCAACATCATGGCCGCAACTTCTCGAATGCCAGCCAATTGACTCGCCCCTCCTGTGAGAACAAGGCGACGTCCAATCAAATGATCTACCCCAGATTTCCGGAGGCACTGTTTGATAAGGTCAAAAGTTTCTTCAATCCGTGGGCGAATAATATTGATGAGGGTGGATTTTGGAATCTGCTGCGTGCCCCCGCCTCTCCCCTCGCCCAGTTGTGGAACCACTATCATATCACGCTCATCAGAAACAGACGATGTCGCACTTCCATAAAGCGTTTTGATCCGTTCTGCATGCGCGAGTGTGGTGGAAAGCCCCCGGGCAATGTCACTTGTGACATGACTGCCGCCCACAGGAATCGAATCTGTATAAAGCAATTGTCCTTCATGAAAAATGGCAACGCTCGTGGTGCCGCCTCCCATATCAATTAAAGTGACGCCCAAAGTTCTCTCGTCCTCAACCAAAGTCGCAAGGCCTGAAGCAAATGGCGAGACAACGAGCGCTTCAATATCGAGATGACTTCTCTCCACACAATGAATGAGATTAAAAATAGGCCCCATAGCCCCCGTAATCACATGAACATTGACACCCAATTTTTCACCGAACATACCGCGAGGATCTTGGATACCACGAGCCCCATCAATAGAGTATGTTGTTGGCAGTGTATGAATCACCTTTTGCGCTTGTGGGTCTTTGAGCATGCGCGCTTGCGTTAAAAGCCGCTTCATGTCCGCATCATCCACAGCGTGTCCTGCAATATTGACATTAATATTGAGATTATGAGACCGCAAATGCGCCCCTGAAATATTCACATAAATTTCTTTAACTGTCTCTTTAGCCATTTGCTCTGCAGCATGAACCGCATGAACTAGTGAATTTTCAACGGCATCCATATCCACAACAACGCCGGCTTTTAGCCCCTGAGATTCCTGAAGACCAAACCCACGAATCTGAATTTTCTCCGCATCATCGACAGAGGCAATAGCACACGCGACTTTCGTCGTGCCCACATCAACAGCTGCGATGAGTCCACCTCGCCCTTTAGTACGGTGTTTCGTCTTCTTAAACATGGCCTTATTTGGCTTTCAAACGTCTTTTTCGGGTTGTTGTTTTGACTTTTCAGTCTTCGCTGGCTTTAAGATTAATTGATCTTGTAGCCTCATATCAAGGACGGAATAATCTCTTTCCCAAAGATGATTTTGGTCTGCTAATTTTCGCAATTGATTGAGCGCCTTATCAATATGGTCTTCTGGAAGCTTTACGATCATTCCATTGTTCATCTTAAGATCCCACCGTTTTCCCCGCACATGAATTGCTGCACTGATGTGTTCTTTTACATCTGGAAAATTGGCCAAAGCCTCATTTAAGACTCCCAAATTCTCAGGCGCTTTTTCACCAGCTACAATCATCAAGTGTGAATAGGGAGAAACGTCTTTAAGAAAAATAATGGCTCCCTCTCGATCCAAAAGTTTGTTCTCAGATTTGTACTGCCAAATGGCAATGGGTTCACGCTCTACCAATTGGATTTGGATTTGTTGGGGATACTGACGAATAACGGTTGCAGACCGCACCCATGGATTTTTCTCAAGACAGGCTTTGGTCTCATGGGGGTTAAATTGGGTCAGCGTCTCGCCTCGCTTTAAATTAAGGCAACTGAGAATATCGTTCGAAGAGACTTGATTGCGTCCTTCCACAGCCACATCGCTCAGAGAGAGTCCACCCTTTCCAGCGATATGATCAACCATATTTGAAAATGCGGAAGAAATACATTCCCATTGCCAAATAGAACCCCCCATAATCATCATAAAAATTCCTAATCCAATAGTTTTTGAGGAGGAGAGACCGACTGAAGGGCTGTTTCTCAAAGGGACTTTTTTGCGAGATTGAGAAGATCTCACTTTTAGCGATGGCACGTTGCATCCTCCACCATCCACTGCATCAATTGCGGATAGGTGATGCCGTGATAGGCTGCAATTTCTGGCACCAACGACAAAGGCGTCATACCAGGTTGAGAATTAAGTTCCAGGAAATACATCTCCCCGGGCTTCCCCTTCGTATCATCATATCGAAAATCGGATCGGCTCACACCTTTACATCCCAAGATACGGTGCGCATCTTCCGCCATTTGCATCACTTTTGCATAAGCCTCTGGATGAATAGGGGCGGGCATCAAATGATCGGCTTTCCCATCTGTATATTTGGCTTCATAATCATAAAAACCATTTTTGGGACGAATTTCAATGGCACCAATCGCTTTACCACCAATGACCGCAACTTGAATTTCACGCCCTGGAATATATTTTTCCACAAGGACTTCACTCCCAAATGTCCAATTGTCCTCTGTAGGCAAATAATTGTCTTTTTCGCGCACGATATGAACGCCCACACTCGAACCCTCTCCAATGGGTTTAATGACATAAGGGCGTGGAAAAGGATCACCCTTTTTAAAATCTTCAAGTGTGACCACTTTCCCAGGCGGCACTTGAATTCCAGATTTCTCGCACATGTGCCGTCCATAGACTTTATTCATAGCAATGGCAGAAGCTAAAACACCCGAATGTGTATAAGGAATGTCCATCATCTCAAGGAACCCTTGAACGCACCCATCCTCGCCCCAACGGCCATGGAGAATATTCACAACAACATCTGGTTTTGGTGTGAGATCTTGAATCAACTTTGCGATATCACGCGTCACATCAATGGGCCGAACATCATGACCCAAAGATTCAAGGGCCTTAATGGCGCCTTCAGCACTTGAAAGAGATACTTCGCGCTCTGCAGAAAATCCGCCCATGAGCACTGCTACTCGTTTTTTTGCAACGGGTTTCATGCCGCCACCGCCTTTTTTAAAGCCGCCTCAATGCCGATGCGTTCAATTTCCCACCGCAAATCTTCACCTGAAGATTCCTTAACGCGCACGCGCACCTCCTCTCCTAATCTCTCAAGATCAGAGGCCGAAGCCGAACCCGTATTAATCATAAAATTACAATGTAGCTCTGACATCTTTGCACCACCAACAGTTAATCCACGGCAACCAGCTTTATCAATTAATTCCCAAGCTTTCAAGCCTTCAGGATTTGCAAATGTACTCCCCCCTGTTCGTGAATGAACAGGCTGAGTTTCCTCACGAGAAGCCAACATAGTTTTCATACGCGATTCAATGACAAAAGGATTATCTTTTTTCCCCAAAAAGCGCGCGCCTACAAAAATCCAATCTTTGGGTAAATCACAATAACGATAACTATGGCCAATTTCCTGAGGATTCAGAGCCCTCAATTTTCCATTACGATCCAGCGCAAATGCTTTTTGAAGAATTTGGGAAACATCGCCGCCATAAGCTCCCGCATTCATACGCAAGGCTCCCCCAACGGTTCCGGGAATCCCACAGAAAAATTCCAGACCTGCAATTCCATTTTGTTGAGCAAGCATGGCCACGGTGCGATCCAAAACAGCCGCCCCTACGTGAATATAAGATTCATGAATATGGATATTATTAAATCCTTGGCCCATACGAATGACAACACCCGGAACGCCACCATCGCGAACCAATAAATTTGACCCCACACCCAAGGTTGTGACAGGTATATCTAAAGGACACGTACTCAAGAAAAATTGAAGATCTTGGAGATCTGCAGGCTTATAAAGAACTTCCGCAGGACCCCCAACACGAAACCACGTCACCTGAGATAAAGGCGCATGGACCGTATACCTCCCCCTGACTTTGGGGAGTCTTTTCAAAAGATCACGTTGGAATTCTTGTGACGTCACTTAAGCACATTCCCTATGCAGAAAAAAAAGGGGTTCGAGATCTTGGGGCAACATGCGTGCCCACTTGGAAATGCTTCCCGCCCCCAAACACAATACATAGTCTTGAGGTGCACTAATATTGGAAATCAGAGAAGGGAGTTCGTCATAATCTTCAATACTATAAACAGCAGTGTGACCTTTTTCCATCATTTTTTCCGCAAAAGCCTTATGACACAAATTGGCAATCGGCATTTCACCAGCGCTATAGATGGGAGCCACAATCACTTTATCAGCTGTCATGAGCGCTTGGACAAAATCCTCAAAAAGAGAATTCAATCGCGAATAACGGTGAGCTTGAAAGACAGCGATCACTTGACCTTGACTCACCTGTCGGGCCGATTTTAAGACTGCTTCAATTTCGACAGGATGATGGGCATAATCGTCAATAATGATCACCCCTCCCGCTTCACCCACTTTTGTGAATCGTCTATCAACACCTTTGACATCCCCGAGGGGGGCTACAATCGCGTTGTCGGAAAGTCCAATTTCAGAGGACAGCGCTATGACCGACATTGCGTTCAAAACATTGTGCTTACCTAAAAGCGGAAGATGAATATCTTTAAGCATTTTTCCACAAGGCCGTTCCACATCAAAAGTGGCCCCATTTCCATCCATTCTGCAATTTTGAAGTCGATACAGATTGGAAGATCCTTCCCCATAAGTCACAACGCGGGAAGTGCATTTTCCGATAATTTTTTGGAGTCCCGGATGATCTCCGCACACAACCGCAATTCCATCTTTTGGAATGTGATTGATATAATCTGTGAAAGCCTGATAAAGACGATCTTCCGTGCCGTAATAATCCATGTGTTCAGGATCGATGTTGGTCACAATCACATATTTTGAAGGCAAGTTTAAAAAACTTCCATCGGACTCATCGGCTTCCGCCACAAACCACTCGCCCATCCCTGCTTTGGCATTAGTACCATAGGCGTGAATAATGCCGCCATTCACAACGGTTGGATTTAAACCAGCCCCTTCAATGACAGCCGCCATCAAAGACGTCGTTGTCGTTTTTCCGTGGGTTCCTGAAATCGTAATGGTTGTGTGATTTTGCATTAAGATTGCAAGCATCTCTGAGCGATGAATAATTTGCACGCCAGTTTCTCGAGCTTTTAAAAGCTCAGGATTATCGGGTTTAACCGCTGTTGAAACAACCACAAGATCAGCATCCTCAATCTGGATGGCCTCATGTGTCAAAAATACTGCCACCCCCAGTTTACGCAATGCTGGCAGTGTATAACCTTCAGCCACATCACTACCGCTGACTTTAATGCCTGATTCCGCCAAGACCTTCGCAAGACCACTCATCCCAATGCCACCAATGCCAATAAAATGAACTTTCTTCAGGGATGATAAATCAATCTTTGTCATCAAGTGGCTTCTCCTTTTGTCGTAAGTTCGACTTGCGAAAAAGCCATCAGACTTTTAACAAGGCTTATGAGATGATCCGTCGCATCAGGTCGTGCAAGTTTATGCATATTTACTGCGGCATCCGCTAATTTCCAAGAACTTTCAAAAAATTCTTCTAAAAGGATTGCCAATTTTTCCGCTGTAAAAAGGGTTTGCGGCATAATCCAAGCACCACCTGCGTCAAAGGCTGCCTCAGCATTTGAGGTTTGATGATCGTCCATTGCATGGGGATAAGGCACAAAAATCGCAGGCCTTCCCGCGCACGCAATTTCATTCACACTGGAAGCTCCAGAACGGCCAATCACCAATTGTGCATCCCGATAGCGAAGCGGCATATCGTCAAAAAAGTGAGCAAGCTCAACTGAAGCCGCTGAAGTTTTATAGGCTTCTCGCACATCTTTCAAATACTCAGGACGACATTGTTGAGAAATCACAAGTCGTCTTTGATGATCTGGCGGCAAATATTTAACAGCTTCAGGCACCACTTGCCCAAAAACATGAGCCCCCTGACTCCCCCCCATAACAAGAATCTGAAAGATGCCGTCTTTTTCTAATTGGGGATAAGGCTGAGTGTACAGAGATTCAATCTCCTGACGCAAAGGAATTCCCGTCAGAACAACTTTTTGCTGCCATTCTGGTTTTAGAAATTTTACAGTTTCATAAGAAGTTGCAATCCGCGTGACATAAGGCGCCAAAAGGCGATTTGTCCGCCCCAGGCATGCATCTGCCTGATGAATGATACTTGGAATTTTGAGAAGCACGGCCGAAACCAAAGCGGGAAAAGAGGCATATCCGCCAAAGCCAATGACAACATCTGGCTTAGTTTTCCAAAGAACACGAAAGGCTTTTAAAAATCCTTTCACATTTGAAAAAAGTGCGCCTATTTTTTTGAAAACTCCACCCACGAAATGATCAGCCTCAATAGTCACAACGTTGAATTTTTCAGCATCAATCCCGAAAGTTTTCCCCCGAGAGTCCGTCATAAAAGTCACAATAAAACCTTCGGATTCCATTTTATCTGCAAGTGCAATAGCGGGAAACAAATGTCCTCCTGTGCCGCCTGCAGCTACCAAAACATGAGCCGTCTTTGTCATTCGCTGATCCTCCGCCGTGTGAGCGCAAGAATCATCCCCATGCCAAAAGCTAGCGCCAGCATGGAAGATCCTCCATAACTAATAAAGGGCAAAGTCATCCCCTTTGTTGGCATCAAACTTAAAGTTGAGGCCATATTGATAATAGCCTGAAGTCCAAATTGAACGATGAGCCCTGTAACTGCCAAAACCACAAAAAGATTATGCTCCGTAAAAATCCGACTAAATGAGCGAATGACGATAAGCCCAAAAATCACGACAAGAATTAAACACAAGATCATACCAAATTCTTCAGCGGCCACGGCAAAAATAAAATCGGCATGGGCATCAGGCAGATGGCGTTTCACAATCCCCTCCCCCGGCCCTTGACCTAAGAATCCACCATTGGAAAAAGCCTCCAAAGATTGATTGATTTGATAACGATCCCCATATTTATCAGCACCATCTGAAGGCTCTAAAAAACGATCAATACGCCGTGAGACGTGAGGAAACATAAAATACGCCCCCACCAATCCTCCAACGCCGCTAGCACCACCCAAAATAATCCAAAAAACAGGAAGTCCCGCTAAGAAAAACTGACACAGCCACATGGCGGTAATAAGAACGGTCATCCCTAAATCCGGTTGAATCAAAAGAAGACCCACAACCAAAAGATAAAGGCCAATGGACACTAAGTTCCCCGGGAACGTGGGATCATCATCTTTTTGAGAAAACATCCAGGCCGAAACTATGGCAAAAGCCGGCTTGACAAATTCAGACGGCTGAATCGAAAATCCCCCCAAATCAATCCATCTTTGGGCTCCCTTAATCTCGATGCCCACAAAAGGCGTTGCGATCAATAATAAAACCGCACCCCCAAAAACAATAACGCCCGCCGTTTTGATTTGTTTCAGAGAGAGAAGAGATGTGGCAACAAGGACAAACACTGTTGGCGCCAAAAAGATGAGATGTTTTTTGGCAAAATAAAAAGAGCTCCAATTGTGCTGATGGGCCACAGCAGGGCTTGCAGCTAAAACCAGCAAAATACCCAATCCCATTAATAAAAGCACAGCCGCAAGGGTCCACCGATCAACGGTCCACCACCAACGTCCCAAGGGGGAGGTATCTGTCCTTTCAAACCTGAGCATGATTAAGATTAAGCTACCTTTACATGTTCTTCTTTGATTAAGTTTTGGACGAGAGTACGGAAAGCCTCTCCTCGCGCCTCAAAATCGCGGAATTGATCAAAGCTGGCACATGCTGGTGATAATAACACAACGGATGCCTTTTTCTTATCTTCTTTTGCTTGCCTTGAGGCTTTCTCAAAAGCTGTTGAAAGATCACCACACTGTGTAAAAGAAACACGACCTTCTAAAGTCAGCGCAAATGAGGAGGACGATTCCCCAAACAAAAAGGCATGTTCGATTTGTGGAAAATAGGACGCCAGGGATTCAATCCCGCCCTCTTTCGCGCGCCCCCCCAAAAGCCAATAAATTGCCAAATCCTGATAACAATCAAGGGCTTTAGAAGTCGCCTCCGCATTAGTCGCTTTGCTGTCATTAACAAAGATTACGCCATTCACTTCCGCAATGCGCTCTTGTCTGTGTGCAAGCCCTGGGAAGGACTGAAGACCTGAAATAATCTCCCCCACCAAAAGCCCTTGGGATTTAAGTGCCGCATAAGCACATGCTGCATTCTGCCAGTTATGGACACCTTTTAGTGTTTTGAGATCTTTGAGATTCACAATCGACTTTTTGAGCCCTTCGCAATTATCAATTAAAAACCCATCCTCCACATAAACGCCCGATGAAAGCGATTTGTGAACGGAAACGGGTATGACTTTCACGCGTCCTTCTTTCAAAAGATCACAGTAGAGTTCGTCCGTATAAGGATCATCCACACCCAAAACCAAAACGTCCTCTGGCGTTGAGTTCTCATAAATCTTTTTCTTCGCCTCAAGATATCCGCGAATGCCCCCATGACGATCCAGATGATCCGGCGCTAAATTTAGAAAAACTGAAACCCCAAAATGTTGAGATGGTGAAATCTCTAATTGATAAGACGACATTTCAAGAACGTAAGTGCCTTGAGATCCCAATGGTTTTAAATCCAAAACGGGAATTCCAAAATTTCCCCCAATTTCGGCCTGACGACTTGCTGAGTTCAAAATATGATGAATAAGCGCCGTTGTTGTTGACTTCCCATTGGTACCCGTAATACCTACGAAGAAAGCACCAGTGCCACTTTGAAATAAAAGTTCAATGTCAGAGATGGGCGCAATTCCATGACCTCTTGCGATAGCCACAAGAGGATGGGGTGCCGGATACAAATGAGGAATCCCAGGACTTAAAATCAGAGCATGAATTTTTGACCAATCCAAAGCCTCAGGATCGCAAATAGGAATTCCAGATTCTAATGCAGACTCTCTCGCATTTTCCACATCATCCCAAGCCAAAACGCAGGCGCCTGCTTTTTGAAGAGATTGTGCTACAGATTTTCCAGAGCGCCCCAATCCTAATACAACAACATTCTTTTGGGCATACATATGTGGTTCAATCATAATTTCTAACGCAACTTAAGGGTGGAAAGACCAATCAATGCCAAAATAATGGCAATAATCCAAAAACGAAAGACTATAGTGGGCTCAGACCAGCCTTTCTTTTCAAAATGGTGATGAATGGGTGACATAAGGAAAATACGTTTCCCTCCCGTCATTTTAAAATAGCCTACCTGCAAAATTACAGAAACCGCCTCAAGTACAAAAAGCCCACCGATGATGGACAAAACGAGTTCGTGTTTTGTGGCCACACTAATCGCCCCCAAAGCGCCACCTACGGAAAGAGAGCCCGTATCCCCCATGAAGACCATGGCGGGAGGCGCATTATACCAGAGAAACCCAAGTCCTGCCCCAATCAAGGCACCACAGAAAACTGCAAGTTCTCCTGTTCCTGGCACATAAAGAACCTGAAGATAGTTGGCAAAAACTTGGTTACCCACAAGATAGGAAATAATGGCAAAACAACCTGAGGCAATCATCACAGGGCCAATAGCAAGACCATCTAATCCGTCCGTGAGATTGACGGCATTAGAGGCCCCTACCATGACAAAAATAGCAAATGGCACATAAAATAACCCCAGATCCAAAAGAAGACTCTTGAAAAAAGGAACGGCCAATGTTTCCGAAAGTTCAGGGATCATCTGGAGATTGATAATATAAGCGGCACTTCCTGCAATGAGAAACTGCAGGATCAGCTTTTTTTTACCTGAAAGCCCCTTAGAATTCCGTTTGGTGAGTTTGAGATAATCGTCATATGCCCCAATCGCTCCAAATCCGAGAGTAACCCATAAAACAACCCAAACATAAATATCGTTCAAGTTCGCCCATAAAAGTGTACTAAAACTTAAGGCTAAAAGAATAAGCCCTCCACCCATGGTGGGGGTACCTTTTTTCGTCAAAAGGTGGGATTCAGGTCCATCTTCGCGAATAGGTTGTCCTGCCCCCTGCTTGGATTTTAACCAGCGAATAAATCGTGGCCCATAGAGAAAACTAATGAGAAGCGCCATAAGAAGTGCCCCACCGCTTCGAAATGTGATATAGCGAAATAGATTAAAAAAATGATTTTCGTGCCCATAAAGCGTATAGAGATAATGAAGCATAAAGTTTTATCCTACCGCTTTCAGGTTCGCGTGATTTTGATTTTTAAGTGCCTCAACAATGGGGGCCATCCGTGTTCCCAAAGATCCCTTAACCATAACGATATCACCGTCTCTTAAATTTTTAAGAAGTGGCTCGATTAATTGTGTAGAGAGATCTTGATGAAGCGCCAACATTTGCGCAGGCAATTTTTCCGCAAGCTTTTTCATGTGCGGCCCACAGCAATAGACTTGATCAATTTTGGCTTTCATCAAAGGCTCATAAAGATCCGCATGACGATCATCGGCAATATCCCCAAGCTCTCGCATATCCCCAATTATTGCTATCCTCCGCCCTTGCCCTTGCGGAAGGCTTGCTCCCAAAACCGCAATGGCCGCGCACATAGAAGCCGGATTAGCATTATAACTTTCGTCAATTAAAAGACATTTTCCTTGGAGAAATTCAATTTCATGACGCGTCCCCCGACCTTTCGGAGGGACCATTTTCAAAAGAGAGCGTGAGGCCTGAATAATATCTCCGCCCACAAGATCCACAGCCAAAAGCACGGACAAGCTATTGAGGGCCCAATGTTTTCCTGGAATGGGAAGAACGTAAGAAACTATCTTGCCATTCAAAGACGCATCAATATGACTTTCGGATTCTAAAAGTTCACATGCCAAAAGACGGCAATTTGCATCCTTATGCTCGCCAAAAGAAACTATGTTCTGAACGCTCGTGCGTTTTGCTTTTTGGTACATATACTCATAAAGAGGATGATCTCGATTAATAACAGCAGTTCCTCCGGGAACGAGTCCTTCAAAAATCTCTGCTTTGGCGTCTGCAATCTCTTCCAAAGATTTAAAAAAGGCCGCATGAGATTCGGCAACTGTTGTGATAATCGCCACATGCGGGGCAACCATTTTGGTAAGAGGTCGAATCTCACCGGGATGATTCATACCAATTTCAAATACGCCAAACTGGGTATTTTCAGGCATACGGGCCAAACTTAAAGGCACACCCCAATGATTATTATAACTGGAAAGACTGGCCGTGGTCCGACCTTGATCAGAAAGAGCACACTTGAGCATCTCCTTTGTGCCCGTTTTTCCAACACTTCCTGTCACCCCAATACGTTTGGCGTTTTGTGCTCTTTCACGTGAAAAAACACCCATATCTTGAAGCGCCGTCAATGTATCAGTCACAATTATAAGAGAATCAGATTCAGCTAATCCTTCAGGAATTTTTGAAACCAACGCGCCAGAAGCCCCTTTTTCAAGGGCCTCTTTTACATAAATATGTCCATCCCCATTGTCACCATAAAGGGCCACGAAAAGATCAGCTTTTTCAAGGGTCCGGGTATCAATGGAAATTCCGTTCACTTTATTAAAGGGCTGTGCACATTTTCCAGAAGTTGCTTTCGTAATTTCATCAGAAGTCCACATTGTCATTTGCACCCTCCTTCACACCAATATTTTTGAACCATTTTCACATCATCAAAATCGCGAATATCATTACCTATGATTTGATACGCCTCATGGCCTTTTCCTGCAACTAAAAGAATGTCCCCTGACTTTAATTCTTGAATCCCTGTGTAAATAGCTTCTTCTCGATCTCCAATTTCAATGGCCTCAGGACAAGTTTTGAGAATTGCTTGTCGAATTTTCATTGGATTTTCGGATCTGGGGTTATCATCTGTCACAATAATTTTATCAGCATAGCGTCTTGCAATTTGCCCCATCAAGGGCCGTTTTGTAACATCACGATCGCCCCCACATCCAAACACCAAAATCAATCGATTTTCAGCATGCGGCCGCAAGGCCTTCAATGCATTTTCAAGAGCATCTGGCGTATGCGCATAATCAACATAAGCGCTTTTTTGAGGGCTTAATCCCGCACATTCCATACGCCCAGGAACTCCCTCTAATTTTTGGGTACATTCCAAAATATGTTCCAAATTCGCAACACCACTTTTCAAAACAACGCCGATGGATGCCAAAATATT
The DNA here is from genome assembly GCF_035607555.1 of Candidatus Bealeia paramacronuclearis. NCBI lineage: Bacteria > Pseudomonadati > Pseudomonadota > Alphaproteobacteria > Holosporales > Holosporaceae > Candidatus Bealeia > Candidatus Bealeia paramacronuclearis. The sequence continues at coordinate 588,207 of NZ_JAVHWZ010000002.1, forward strand.
AAGTGCTTGAAAGCTTCCTGCAAAGGGAAGATAAAATTCGTGGGTTTTTCCAAAAATCTCGCATTTTAAATGTTGACCTTTATGATCGGGTTTTACGCTTAGCAATTTGAATTCGCGTGCTTGCTTTCCATAACTCCAAACAGAGTGATTTCGGGATTCACAAATCGCCTTTACGTCCTCAAATTTGGGATCGTCAGCACATAAAATCGCCAAACCATCAGATGACAAAAGCTCATTAAAAAGACGCATCTTGGCCGCAAAATAAGACTGCATGCTTTTGTGATAATCCAAATGATCTCGAGTAAAATTTGTAAAAACACCTACGGTTAAATTCACGTCATCCAGTCGATATTGATCCAGTCCATGGCTTGAGGCTTCAAAAGCACAGTGCTCCACACCTTGAAATTCAAGAATTTCCAGAGTTTCCCGCAATTCAACAACATTCGGGGTTGTGAGCGCCTCAAGCGTTGGCAACTTCTCTTTTGAAATCCCTTCTACTTGAAGCCCCAAGGTTCCAAAGCTTGCGGCCTTTTGCCCCACCCCCCCCCAAAGCTGACGCGCAAAAGTGACAACAGAGCTTTTACCATTGGTACCTGTGACTGCCGCTATAAATTGAGGCGTTTTTGGATAGAATTTTCCGGCCAAAACAGAAAGGGCTTTCCTAACATTGGGAGATTTGAGAAACACAATATTTCGGGGGTCATTGGCAAATATATCGGCCATCTCAACAGCCACTTGCATATCCGCCAGAATGACTTTAGCGCCACTCCCCACGGCATCCTTAATAAATTTTCCCCCGTGGGTATGAGCCCCCAAAATGGCTGCAAAAAGAAACCCATCTTGGACTCGCCTGGAATCAGGGGTTAATCCTTGGATCTCAAGATCAGGCAGATCCTCTGAAACTCCATAAATCAGTCCATCAATGAGACACGATTTTAAGGAAATCCCCATCCTCATTGTCCTTGAGGCATATAGCTGGCATCAATTAACATCGATGCATTGGGTAACTTTTCAAATTCAATTCTTGAAGTTGGCATCACCTTCAAAACCGCAGCCATCCTTCTAATCACATTCGCAGTTACAGGGGCCGCGTTCCATCCGGCCATATTAAATCCATAGGTACCCTCAACTGCCTGTGGTTTTTCCAAAATAATAATGAGGGCATATTGAGGGTCACTCATGGGAAACGCCGACAAGAAAGTAGCCCGATTGCTCTTTTGTTTGTAAGATCGACCCTCAAGTGTGTTCGCCGTCCCCGTCTTTCCGCCCACCTCAAAACCTGCCACTTTGGCTTTTCCTCCCGTTCCAATGGAGACTTGCATATATAATAATTTTTTCATGGCATCCGAGGTTTCCGAAGAAACCACACGCACACTTTCATGAGTTGTCGCATCATTAACTTTTAAAAGAGTGGGCTTTTTCATCATTCCATTATTGATAATACCCGCAACAGCTGTAATCAACTGTAAAGGACTGACCGCAACGCCATAACCATAAGACGCCGTAATTAAAGTCGCCTCAGACCAATTTTTAGGATACATGGGAGATCCGACTTCTGGAAGCTCCAATGGAGAGGGTTGGAAAAAACCCAAACTCTTAAAAAAGTTTTTTTGTCGTTCCTGCCCTACTTGCAGCGCCATCTTAATAGATCCAATATTGGAGGAATGAATAAAAATATCGGCCACTTTGTAAGCTCCCACATGGGGGTGAGTGTCTGTAATTTTAAAACGACCCAATCGATAAGGCCCCGTCACATCATATTGAGAATAAAGATTACCAAGTCCACTTTCCAATAACATTGCCGTATTGATAATCTTAAAACTCGAGCCCATTTCATAAATGCCGAGCGTATTGCGATTAAAAAGGACATCTTCATTTGCGCCAATTTTCTTGACTTGGTTAGGATCAAAATCTGGCAAAGAAACCATCGCCAAGATCTCCCCAGTTTTAACGTTCATGACAATTCCACTGGCTCCAACAGCTTTAAACTTGGCAATGCCCGCCATTAATTCATCCCGCAAAATATGCTGAACGCGCAGATCCAAACTCAACTGAAGTTTTTCTTCACCGGAAATCAAAAGCTCATTATATTGCTTTTCAATGCCCGAAATTCCACGGTTGTCAATATCGGTAAATCCCATCACATGGGCGGCCAAGGCACCGTGAGGATAAACACGACGCTCATCTTTTTGAAAGTAAATTCCAGGGATTCCAAGCCTTAAAACTTCCGCTTGTTTTGTAGGCGTCAAATGGCGCGCGATCCACACGAATCCTTTGTCCGATTGAAGACGGGTGAGTACATCTTTGTAATTGAGCTCTGGCAAAACAGTTAAGAGTTTAGCGGCCGCCTCTTGAGGGTCTAAAACAACTTTAGCATTGGCGTAAAGAGAGTAGGTCCGAAGACTTGTGACCAAAACCTCACCATTGCGGTCCACAATATCACCACGCACCAAAACTTTGCTGCGAGAATTGGATTCAGAGGCCAAAGACGAAGCGCCAGAGTGACGCAATATACAAAGATCAAAGAGTCGAAAGCTAATGACAACAAAGGCCAAAATAAAAACAACCCCCAACATCACAAGGCGCGTTTTTGTCATGTCCATATGATGATGGACCGTCTCCTGGCGACTCCATTTTTGATCTTGAAGATCGGTAAAGTAAGTCTTCTTTTGGGTCATTCACCCATCCTCATCGATGCCAAAATTGCCTGCACTTCTGGATCCCTATCTCCTTGAGGAAGCGGTCCTTCAGAAGTCGGTTCAAATGCCGTCAAAATGGTTGCCATTTGCTGGGCTTTAACGGGCTCAATATCTAAAAATTTCTCAGCCAAAGCCTGCAGTCTCCGTGGCTCATTCAAATACGCCCACTCGGCCTTTAAAATATGAAGTGCTTCTTTTTCCTCTGCCATCAAATGCAACGTTTTCGATATTCCCTCTTCCAAAGATTGAACTTCGTATTTTACCTGAAAAAGAGCAAACCCGACAAGAGAGGCAAGCATCAAAAAAAACGCAGATGAACGACTAATCATTGACATGGCATTTCCTCTTCTCGTGTGCGAATTCCCCACCGCAGCTTGGCCGAGCGTGCGCGAGGATTGTTTTCAGTTTCTTCTCGGGAGGCAGCAATCACTTTGGTCTCCGCCAGTTTAAAAGTTGGTTTTTGTGGGATCTCTGCCAAAGGCACATGACGGGACCCCTGCCCCATCCGTCCTGCACGGGATTTAAAAAACTCTTTGACGATGCGGTCTTCCAAAGAATGAAAACTCACAACAACCAATCGACCTCCATCGGAGAGAAGCTCTTCACTAGCTTCAAGACCGCGCTCAAGCTCCCCAAGTTCGTCATTAACGGCGATCCGCAAGGCTTGAAACGTGCGCGTGGCCGCATCAATATCACCTGGCTTTGAGGGTACAACACGACGCACCAAATCCGCCAATTCTTGCGTTGTGGAAAAAGGAATTTCCCGACGCGCCTCCACAATGGCTTTGGCAATGCGGCGAGATTTTCGCTCATCACCATAACGATAAATAATATCGGCAAGCTCTTCTTCAGATTTTGTATTCACCAAATCTGAAGCCGTTGGTCCGCTTTGGCTCATGCGCATATCCAAAGGCCCCTCACCGCGAAAAGAAAATCCCCTCGAAATTTCATCAAACTGGGGTGATGAGACACCTAAATCAAAAACGATTCCATCATAAGCATTTTTGGGCACAGCAGATTTCATATCTCCAAAACAGGTCTTATAAAGGGAAAAATGGCGGGGATATTTTTCCTTTAAATGTGCCCCTCTTTCAATTGCATCAGGATCACGATCCAAGGCCACAACATGCACATCTTCAGCAAATTCTAAAATGGCTCGGGAGTAGCCCCCGGCCCCAAAAGTCGCATCAATGTAAATTTTGTGGGGTGAGGGCTTAAGCACCTTTAAAACTTCATCTCGCATAACAGGAACGTGCACGGACATAGATTTCACGCTCCCTCGCCAGACAAGGCAGAGCGCAGCTTGACAGTGGCTTGTTTGTCTTGAACACGAAGGCGGGCGCTCTTCTGCTGCTCTTCAAACGCTTGTGGATTCCAAATTTGAAAGGTGGCGCCGCGACCCACAAAGGCCGCTTCCGTTTGAATTCCAGCATGAACAAGCAAGGGCTCAGGCAAAATCACGCGACCTTCGCCGTCGAAGGGGAGCAGCTGTGAATCGGCGAAAATAGTGGCCGTTAAGTCATCTTGCATATCCGAGAACAAATCTAACTCGTCCACGCTGGCACTAAGGCGCTGCATACGCTCAATTCCCATTCCTTCAATAGCCGGAAACTTATACGACCGAAAAACCACAATGCCTTGAAAAGGTTGTTGAGCAAGGGCCTGACGAAAAGATGCCGGAACAGAAATCCGACCCTTTTTATCAATCTTATTCACATAGGTAGACAGGAAGAGTGTCATGCCCTTTATCTTTCTTCCTCTGAAATGCTGCGCCCGTAGTCATACCGCCCAAAGGCGGAAAGGAGTCTTTCTCCTCCTATTATGGGATATCATGGGGCAAGATGGGAGTCAATGGGATTTTATGGGAAAACCCCACAGACTTATCCACAGAGGCGCACAGGTGCGGACGTTTCGCAAAATCAATCAACGACTTGTGTTTTTGATCTATTTCGAAAATCTACTGTGAAAAAATGTTCCTTTTTTCACAGGGGAAAAATCAAGAACACATCCCCTCCCCCTGAAATGACGGCTTTGTTCGGGAGGGTGTAAAAAGGGGGTTGAAAATTTCTGCGGGAGCTTGTTGAATTAGGCAAATTTGACAGTCAGAGTGAGAGAAAATGCCTTACAATCCACATTTGAAATCTGGAGAAAAGCGAAAGCGGCCAAAGTCACAATACAGGGTGACGAACTGGCGAGAGTACAACCAAAGTCTGAAGAAACGTGGCAAACTGAGAGCTTATTTACCCAATGGCCATCTCAAGGAAGTCCTTTTCAATTCTGAATCTTATGTTGAGGGTGCCTCTGGGCGATCAAGTGTCTATAAACCTGCCTATATTCAGTTGGCGTATACGTATTATAGGTTGTTCGGAAACTTAGGGATCCGGCAAGTGACGGGTTTTCTTGAGGATCTCTGGGAGCAACTGCATTTGGATATCCCCGTTCCGAGTTTCGGGACCTTGAGTGACGCGTTTGCGTCTCTCCCTATAGAGGTCCAACGTTTTTGTGACAATGTGGCCCGACGTTTGGCCAAAGGTGAAAACATAGCCCTCATTATGGATAGTACGGACATGAGATTTCCCAAAGCTCATGACTGGTATGAGAAGAAGTATGGGAGCCGCTCTCAAAAAAGACCGATCCGCAAGATGCGATCTCGACATGGACACGCATGTTGCTGAGGTGACAGAAGGCACAGACTCCGACATTGGGCAGATGGATGCCCTGATTCCCAATGAGATTCGTCAAATCTTGGACCAGATCTTTGCTGATAAGGCCTACTGCGATCATGAAAGAGCTCAAGCCCTTATTGATGAGGGAATTATTCCTGTGATTCCGCCACCCAAGACGGCAATTGTTCATGGAAAGCCGGAGACGAACTGGCATAATTTTCTGGTCTTTTATATTCAAAGGAAAGGATCCATCTATGCGTTTCACCAAAAGTTTAGCTATGGACTTCGGGAAAGAGTCGAAGCCCATTTCTCTCGGATAATCCGCTGCCTGGGCAATAGCTTCAAAACGATTAAGCTGGAATCCCAAAAGGCGGAAGCCGTCATTATCGCCAACGTCCTCAACCTTTGGAACTCCTTTGGCAGACCCGTCACTGTTAAAATAGGATAATTCTGTCTATACTACACCTGAACCTACCCTCCCGAACAAAGCCATGGGAATGGTTACCGTGGGAATGATGGGTATTCAAATCCTGTTGTTGAGGCTTGCAACCATTATTTTCACTATAGTTTTTATATTCAGTCTTTTCATTGCTAGCATTTAGCGAGCCTGCTGCAGTGTGAACCTCCACGGGGCAAGCCCCGTGGTATCTCGTTGGCCTAAAGGCCAAGTTCAAGCTGCGCTTGCCTCATATCACTAATTATATGAGGGGCGCTTCATCCATGGGACAAGCCCCATGGTTTTATGCGCGTATAAATTAGGAAAACGCCCATTGCTACCAATTTGAATTTATTCATTTTTAATCTCCCTATTGCAATATTTTTGTTTTATATGGTTTATTCAAGTTTCACCGTTGAAAAGCATATCATACTTTTGAAAAACTTTGTAAGAGTTCAGTACAAATGAGACTCAAGAGGCCTCGAGAATATGAGAGTGAATATAGTGCAAAGGAGTGAGGCCTTTCAAGGCGCGATGAGGCCGATAAGAATTATACTTTGAGACAGCTTGAGAGAGCTCAAAGCGCATAGAAGCTATGGAATCAGCCAGGAGGTTGTTTTGGTTGTAAAATTCCTCCCGGAATATGCGATTTCCTCGCTCAACGCCGCCGTTGTAAGTGGGCTTTTTGGGGGACAGAACAATCAGCGGAATTCCAAGTTCTGCACAGGCTTCCTCAAATTCTGCCATAAATTCAGAGCCACCGTCGACGTGTAGGGAGTGAATTTTAAAGGGCGCCTGCTTTACAAACTCAAGCAAGAAGCGCTTGGCATGGGCATACACACTCGCATAGATAAATTTCGAGCCTCTTTCCCAAGTCTGTAAGTGCTTGAAACAGATACCATTTTTGGTGACTGTCATGTGGTCAATCTGCACCCGTTCACCAAGCGTCATCGTTTTATAATCCTTGAAAGTCCAAGGTTTTGCATGGCTTTTAAATTGTCTTTTTCTTTTTGTTCTCAGGGCGGAGGGTGATTTTTGCACAAGCCCCTTGTTTTTGAGGGAGGTCAGGATACGGCCGACGGTGCTTTCGCTCAGGATTTGCCCATGGTCTCGCTTGAGAATGATGGCGATTTTCTCTTTGCCATAGGTGGGATTTTCGCGGCGCACTCTCAAAACAAGCTGAACTTCTGCCTCTCCCCAGCGCCGTTTGTTGAGATTTCGTGGCTTTTTTGAAGGTGGAGCCATCCCATTTTCAATATCACGCAGAATATTTTTGTGGCGATAATAAGTTGCGCGAGATATATCGCAAATTTCTTGGCATATCGCATCGGAAACGTTTTCAGCTTTCAACTTTTCCCAGCGCCTCACGCCGTCTTCATACCGTTTGCGATAGACGTCCAAACAGTCTTGTGTACGCGCATATGCATAAAGCCTATGCATATTTTTATATAATCCGTGGATCCTCATCATGTCCTCTATCAATAGGTTTTTTACATTTCCTATTCTTGAGACCTGGTTTGGGTGTGGCAATGGAGATGAGCTTTGCTACAGCGCAATTTGAGGGCGCGCTCAGCTCATCTCCATCCCTCCCAATCCTGTCTCACTTCTATCTGAACTCGGACAGTGAGTCACGACACTCCAGAAAAGGCAGCGTGACTCAGAAAAGTGCTCTCTTCCCTACTTTGCTTCTTTGCCGACATACTTTTCTCCAGATTTTATTATGCACGCTAGTTTCCCTTTACAAGCAATCGTTGGAGCGCAAATGTGGATAGACTGTCCGTTGCGAGGGGGCAGTGTGCACTCTTGCTCACCTAGAGGGCATGCAAGAATGATTTTAGATTTATCCTTTGGCAAAACAAAGGCATCTTCATCACATGGAGTAATACAGTAATCATATGCCTGGTCCAATATATAAATTTGTACGTAGACCTCCCCTTTATCGCAGACAAGTTGCTGTGGTTTGGACTGGGCATCAACAACTCCTGGCATTAAAAGGGATATTGCTGATGCAAATAATATAGATATATAGATCTCAATCTCATTGGGTTTCTCTCCTGTTTGTTTTTGTTTTTTTAAGTTCACTTTTCAAAGCTCCCCGCTAGCAAGCATATCATAGTCAATACTTTGCTCAAACTTCTATTTTCATAATATACGAGCTCATATAGAAGTGAGGCCTGACCTAAGAAGTGAATTGAGAGAGCCCTCTTAAAGGAGTGTTAATTATATCACTCAACACCCATGGCGCGCTTCATAAAAAAGAGTTTGAGTGGTTTGATGCTATTTACAAGGCTCAAACCGGAGCCTCGCATGAATCGCAAAAACCGTGAGGAATTTCCAAACAACCGAATAAGTCCATGTGTTGAGGATAGAAGACTCGTCTGATCCCATTTTCGAGATTTAACATAGTTCTCCAAAAGTGTGGGGCTTCCAAAATCAAGGCCCAATTTTTGCGCCTCCCTTAAAGCTGTGCTAAAACTTTCGACGTCTCGAATCCCGAGGTTAAGGCCCTGTCCCGCCACAGGATGCATCGCATGCGCTGCATCCCCAATTAAAACCAAACGATCACTCGCAATAGCTCGGCACGTGGTTAAAGATAGAGGATAAGATTGCCGGAGGCCCTGAAATTGAAACCTCCCCAAGGTTTCTCCGAATGTGGACTCAAGCTCTTGGCAAAATTCGACATCTTTTAATGTCATCATCACTTCAGATTTTTCCGTCTCAAGGCTCCACACAAAGGCTGACGTATTTCCCGCTAAGGGCAGAAACGCCAAAGGTCCAAAAGGTGTAAAATGTTCAAAAGCAATGTGATGATGGGGCTTTTCATGGGAAACCACACCCACAATGGCGTGTTGATGATAGGGAATGGTTTTGGAGGCAAGTCCCGCCAAATCCCTTAGCTTCGAATTTTTTCCATCCGCTGCAATCACTAAAGTGGCTTTTAAAATACGTCCGGATTTTAAGGTCATTTGAATTTGCGAAATATTAGATTTCATTTCTACGACCTCATCCGACTCCACAAATTGAATGTTTTTGGAATTGGAAAGTGATGCTTTTAAAGCCTGATCTAAATCTTCCGCAGTGACCATATAACCCATGGGACCAAGGCCCAGGGCTTTTGCGTCATAATGAAGACGATGATCGGATTTATGATCCGTGATGAGAATGTGTGAAATCGGAGTGGGATCCGATTTTAACTTCTCCCAAATCCCCAAGGTCTCCAAATAAATCTGACTCCCAAGCGTTATGGCAAACGTCCTCCCATCTTGTGTGAGAGGAGTTCTAAAATCCCTCTTGTCAAAAATAGCCACTTCCAATCCTTGATCTGAAAGCGCTTTGGCCATAAGACTGCCCGTAAAACCACCACCGCAAATAATTACATCCAACAATTTATTTTTTTGTCTACCCATGGGAAATCCCTAGCGTCTTTCGTGAAGGTTGTGTAACTTGCGAAAAAGTAGCGCTCTTTTGGGGTGTTGTTCAAGGTATTTAGAGGTCGAACGTGTCAAAATTGGCTTATGCATCCGAAAAAATCAAGGCGCCATCTTTAGTTTCGCTTCAAACTTTATTTGAAGGCCGCATGGATCAGGTCAACGAGAAGATCCTCAAAAGCTTGGAATGTTCGGTCCCCCTCATTCAAGACATTGCGGGATATCTCATCAAACAAGGCGGAAAACGACTGCGTCCCCTTTTGACTTTAGCCTCTGCAGAATTATGTGGATATAAAGGACATCGTCATGTGGGACTGGCATCTGCCGTTGAATTTATTCACACCGCAACCCTTCTGCATGACGATGTGGTAGACGAAAGTGCACTCCGTCGCGGAGCTGCCACCGCCAACACTATTTGGAATAATACGGCCAGTGTTCTTGTAGGGGATTTTCTTTTTTCCCGCGCATTTCAACTTATGGTGGAAGATGGATCTTTAGACGTTTTGAAAGTGCTTTCCCAAGCCTCAGCAACCATTGCCGAAGGCGAGGTTATGCAATTGGCGTCTGCCCGAAATCTTAATCTCAGGGAAGAGAATTACCTCGCCGTGATTGGTGCCAAAACAGCATGCCTTTTTGAAGCGGCCACCCATGTAGGAGCACTTGTGGCAGACGCCTCTTCGGAAAAATGTGAGGCCTTAAGAAAATTCGGATTTAATCTTGGGATGGCTTTTCAATTAACTGATGATGCCCTTGACTATTGTGCTACAGGGGAATCTTTAGGCAAACACGTTGGCGATGATTTTGCAGAAGGAAAAGTCACCCTTCCCATTCTCATCACCTATCATGCGGCCACTGAAATTGAAAAAGCCTTCATTAAAAAATGCTTTGTAGATTTAACCCAAGAACCCCAAGATTTAACGCGTATGATTAAGCTCATTCATGATAAAGGCGCCCTTCAAGCCGTCTCAGCAAAAGCACAAAGTTATCTCAATAATGCAAGAGAATGTCTTAAGATTTTTGAAGAAACTTCCCTCAAATCCACTCTTCTCGAGACCCTTGATTTTGTACTAGTCCGGAATCATTAAAAGCAGACACTTCGATTTGGAATTTTTAGACACTTCGATTTGGAATTTTCATTTAAAGACTCCCTTCCCGTCATTCCATAAACAAAATTACTCAACAATGTCATTGAATAGATTTCGAATAAATACAGGGACCAGAGCGCTTAAGGGGTTGATATTGACTTGGGGCTCATCTGTGGTTCCCGTAACCGTATAGCTTGCCGCAAACAATCCTTCACCATCTTTGCCATTAATCAAGGATCCAATTAAGGGAATATGACCCAAAACAGAGTTAATCACATAAAGAGGCGCAATGGCGCCCTTAAGATTAAATTCGCCTTTTAAACGATCTATTTGGCCTTCTACGGAAAATCCCAAGGACAAGCTTTTTCCAACACCTTTTGTGACTTTTATGATGTCATCCCCGTAAATAAAATTGGTATCAAATCGATTCAAAGAAACCACACCATCGGAGAACAAATTGGCAAATCCAATGGGAGAGGCAACTGCTGCAAATCGAGCCAAAAGGGGGATTTTTCTGACTTCAAAATTTTGGACTTTGAAGAGTCCTTCAAAGGGATTCCCAACTTTGCGCGAAGCTTTAATGGTGAGTTCGCCACCCAACATATCTTCAAAAATATTTAAGTTATTAAAAAATTGTCCAGCATCATTGGCTCGCACAATTAAATTTTGGGATCCATTGTGAGGGCGCGTGATTTGCATCCAAATTCCGCCTTCCACATCTTTCATTTGACCTTTGTCGATAGTTCCTTTTCCAGCTTCAGCAGTCAGTTCCACGGCATTCCAAACCGTATCCTTTTTCTCAAGGAGAAGATCCAAATGGGCTGTGACTTTTTTAAACGTTTTATTCTCGCCCATATGAATGGCATCCAGGCGCGCATCAATGATGAGCGGGGTGACCTCAAGGCGCTCTTTCTTTTCCGATTCTTCCAAATACGTCATGAAAGGCTCGGCATTAATTTCTTTTCCGCTGGCTTTGAGTGCATATCCCCCACTTTGCGGACGACTGACGGTCAATGTCGCATCGGTTTTAGGGAATTTAAGAGGATGCAATCGCAAATCTTGCCACTCCCCTTTGTGATCAAACTTCGCAGAACCTGATGCAGTAATATAACCTGAGGTTAATTGAATGTTCTGGAGATGCTTGAGGTCCCCCTCTTCAATGGCGACCGTAAATTGAAGACGTGTGGAATCTCCTGGTTTTTTGTTCCAACCAATATGAGGAATTTTAATTTGAGAGGGCGTCAAATTAAAATCAAACGCAAGGGTGGATCCAGCATTTTGAGATTTTGTATAAATCAATTCAAATGGTGTAGATCCTGTCAAAAACGCAGTGTAATCATAATCAAATCTTTTGAGATCGAGGACTGTGGCCTCCAAATAAATTTGCATTTGAGTCCGCCAAGGAATATTAGGTCCGTCCTCAAAATTCTCTTGCCACGTCACTTTTGCAGGAACAGAATTCACCTCGCCTGGGCCTGTGATTGTGAGGTTTTTTTCTGTGGCAGCCACCTCAAATTTCCCCATTTGAAGATCAATGGGGAATTTGTTTTTCCCTACTTCTGTCTGAAGAGATCCTTCTTCAATGGTGCCTTTAAGATCCATTTTGACATCATCAAATTTAAGATTTGCCAAAAGCGGGAAATCCAAATGAAGCCTTCCTTTAACTTGGCCTTTTGTGCGCTTGGGGTCGAGATTGGCTTTTTCGGCATAATGCAGGGGATCATGATCAATGATTTTTAAAACTTCGGGAAGTCTAGCATCGATGCCAACATTAATATCGATGGCTTCTTGGTCATTGGAGAGTCCCCTGATTTTAACAGATGCCTCACTGACTTGAGCCTCGCCCACATGTCCTTTGTAAATGGCAATATCAAAACCATCAGAATTAAATGTGGCACTTCCCTCCACACCCTGTGCTGGAGGCAATCCTTCAAGGTAAACGATCGCGCCATCCTTAACATCAAGTTTTCCCTGCAGCTTTTGACTCTCATATCCCGCCCCATGAAAAGTTCCTGAGAGCTCAAAATTACCTTCATGGAGAGTTCCTTCTTGAGCCATATGCTCAACGATCCATTCGCGTGCCGCAGGGGCTGCAAAAGAGGGCCAGTAAAGTGATAAATCTGCAAGGGGCAGATCTTTGAGCGTTGCATTTAAAGACAGCGTCGTTTCAGGGGGGGTGAGTTGATCCAGTCTCAAAACGCCCTGGGGTGAGTTCAATTGCCCCTGAACATTGAGAAGCATTTCACCAGAATAAATCCCTAAATTTTTAAGAATAATACTGTGCGGCGTCATCTCAAGCGCAACCTGCCCAGACTTCATGCCCAAAGAAAGGTCTCCCTCAAGGATGGCGCTGAGTTGTCCATGGTGAAGGGTAATGTCAGTGTTCCCCTCAATGATCTCATAAGTTAGAGGATTAATCGCAAGATGGGCCTCGCCCGAAAGAGGAATATCAATTTTAGACAAATGAGAAATGATATTATCAAATGCGGTTTCAATAGGAGAGGTGTCCAAAAACATGCTGCCTAAAGCAGCTTTTGAGAAAACGACATGAGCGTCAGCCCGATCTTTCCCTTTTTCATGGGAGATTAAAAGATCAATTTTTCCCGATTCGGCATTGGAGTAAATTTTAAAATTCGCATCAAATCCGGTGTGTCGTCGATTCAAAATTAAATCGACTTGGGGAAACGTAAAATTGTTGTGTCCTCCCGTATCGACGATGTCGAGACGTGCTCCCAAAATAGATATTTTTCGAAGCGTATTGAGTTGCCCCATTGATTCATTTTCGGGATCAATCATTAAAAATCCCAGGAAATCTTCCACTTCCATATTTGAGGTGTGATCATCTGTTGAAAGTTGAAATCCGAATTTACCTGCCTCATCCCGTCTTAAAATAATACGGGGTGAATAAATCCTGATTTTTTTAAGCGCAACTTTTCCCTCAAGAAGTTTAGAGAAACTTAAAGAGACACCCACTTCGGGAACATCCAGAATTTCCTCATTTTGGGCTGAGAAAAGATGAAGTCCTTTCACTTGAATTTCAAGGGGGTGATTCCATTCGCGCCACGCAAGTTGCGTCCCTTCAATGGTTGCGCGCACACCAATCGCTGAGGAGTTTAAAGCAGATTCAACGTCAGAATTGAGGAAGTTTAAATCTACAGGTCCGCTCGTGAGACGAATCATAACACAAGCCAAACCCACTAATGCAATGCCTGCAATGGAGATAAAAACCTCGCCCACAATTTCAATTATCCGACGGAAACGGTCGCCGGGTTTAATAAAAGAAGATTCAGGGGATTGACCATATTCAGAAGTCACGTAAAACTCTTTCTCTCCTAATTTTTTTCATGAGGATACCCTATGCTTGAGATTGGCAATCCTGCACCAGATTTTATCTTGGACACAGATACCCAAGGCACAATTACATTATCCAACCTAAAAGGAAAAAGAGTTGTTGTCTACTTTTATCCAAAAGATATGACCCCGGGATGTACTCAAGAAGCCTGTGATTTCCGAGATCATTACTCCCAACTTGAGGACAACCATACGGTTATTATTGGAATTTCTAAAGATAGCCTCAAAAGCCATAGCAAATTTAGAGAGAAAGAAAACCTGAATTTTATCTTAGCGTCCGATCCTGAAGGGGCGACTTGTGAAGCTTATGGTGTCTGGGTCGAAAAATCCATGTACGGGAAAAAATACTTTGGAATTGAGCGCGCGACTTTTCTCATTGATGAAAACGGTTTCCTCCAAAAAATATGGCGTTCTGTCAAAGTAAAAGGACACGTTGACGAAGTTTTGAAAAGCATCAAAGGTTGATCCATTCCATTAAAAAATTTCTTTCGCTCCACACTGTCGGTGTAACCGTGCGACCAATCGTCCCAAAAAAGACAATTGGCTTCCTCAATTTTACTCAATTTCTTCCTCTTTGGAATTGTGTGAACTCAAGGCTTTGTTGAAAAGTATCAATTCATCGCCCTTTAAATAAACGGGGTCAATTTCCAATTGAGAAGGCTTTTTAAAAAGCTGTATCAGTTGATTTTCACAATCTTCCGAATTTGAGCTCACTAAAGAAAGAGGGAAAATCTGAACTTTCTTTTTTTGCTCCTGAAGCCAGGCCTGAAACCAGGAATGCGAAGGGTCAAATGATTTTACAGTCAGCACTACGATGAGATTATTCGTTTTAAAATTGCCCTCTTCAAAACAAGCTTTTAATATATTTAAATCTTCACTATACAACCCAATCGATAATAGCGATGAAAAGCGTGGTAAGAGAGATTTTAGAATTTCTGTTTGATTTCCATTAATAGCAAGGTTCTTACATTCAGGAGCCACCTCAATTAACCAATCTTCATGACCTTGAGAAAGCAGCGTATTGGCCACAAATTCAAATGTATGTTTTTCAAAATCTGTAAGGATTTGCAACCCTAACAGTGAAGGGTTCTCTAGAAGAATCCTTTTTACATTAATCTCAGAAAGTGTTTTTGTCGTAATCCAACTACAAAATTGCCAGGCTATGCCTACATTCATAGAATCTTCATCTGCTTCAGCAAGGGCGCGGACCAAAGAAAAACCAAGAGGCTTTAAGGCTTCTAAATTGAGTGAAAAAATATAATGGGCGCCATGAGTTTTGACGAGGGCCGAGCGGTAGTCCGTCGATAGAAAAATTTCGGAAAGGCCTTTGCTCAGATCGCCTGATTCTACCAAATCCATAAGATCTACAAAACTATGTTTGAGCGGATCCTTCATAAGACATTCACATGCTGTTTTGTCAAAACGCTTTGCTTGAGGAGCTAAGCATTCCATGGAAGCGTGTTGAGGATCATGCTCCCATTTTAAAACTGAGCCTGTCTCTTTTAGAAAAAATATGGATTCAAAAATATCGCCCTTTTCCAAAAGGTTTGAATCTTCCTCAAACCCTGACCAAGTCCATTTTTCGTCCCTAGGAAACATATAAGAACACAAGATTTCCATTCCATTGGAAATGGACTTAAATGAACTTTTTTCGCTCAAAGAGGATAATACAGAAAGTTCAGGTATAAGTTCTCCTAAAACATGAAAACTATTTATAAGTCCGGGCTTCACTTCATAAGTTTTGGGTGCATTTCCTGAAGGCTTTAAATATTTCACATTTTTTAATTCTGCCAAAATTTGTGCAAAATCATTATGAGCGTCAATTGAGAAAAGCTGATCGAGGGTTGTGTAACGTCTAAAAAAGCCATTTAAAAGTGACTTTTCTGAAAAAACGTTCGGATCAATTTGATAAGAACCCTCTTTCAATTGACGCGCTTTATAAAGCACTAAAGATAAAATACTAGCCTCAACACTGTCAGAAAACGTCACATTCTTCTTGTTGACATGAATTGTGGCATTTCCATAGGGAATCGTGGGTGGAAATGGGTTTTCAAAAAGATCATATCCGTATTTGATGAGTGCGATTTCTTCCCGATTCAGCGTGTCCACAGATTGAGTTTTGAGACTTTGGTAATCTTTGAAATTGTAGCCATCTTGCTTGAAAATCTTCGCAAGTCCATCAACCCCCATTAAATGATAGAATTCACTCTGTTCTTCAGGGGTTTTAAACTTCAGCCACATATAACCCAAAAGTGCCTTTTCAATAGGCTTTTCAAAAAGATAACCAACCTCTTGGCTGGCTTTTAAAAAGGTGTCCACAAATCGAAAAGTCAAAAAATCAGAGCGCTTTGATTCGAAGACAAAAAATTGTGGAAATTGAGTTTGCAATTCGTCTAATTCTAATTTTTGCTTGTTGCTAGGCTTTTGAATGAAAACCAACTGAGAAATACGATTAGCTTTGGCATAGTTTTCAATTTCATTGTCTTTGATCAGTCCCAATTTTTTGTATTGAGGAAGGACCTTATCAAAGATTTTTGAATATTTTTGTGGGTCTTGTGGGTCAATACCCAAAGTTTCATATATAGAATCCCCCGTCAGATCAATCTCTTGAAAGATTTGACGCATAAATTCATAACGGAGAAATTGCGGATAATCTTTGCGAATTTCCTCATCAAACTTGGACTTTGGAAACACATTTAAAAGATCTTTTTCTGTCAATTGGTTGGTGGAGCTCAGTTTGATAAGCATAACCACATCATGAAGCGTGAGTTGTCCTATGGGATCGGAACTGGCTTGATTGGCCGTTAAATTCACACCATCGGGAGAGGGGAAGAAGAGCTGAAATAACGCATCTGTATAAGTTTGTGGAGCCCCTTTGGGGTCAAGCGCTTGCACGTGAACAGGAATTTGAGGTTTCCAAATTCCAAGATTTCCAAAAAATCTAGCATTGCTCAATATTTGAATTAAAGAAAATCTTTGGCTGGGTTGGTAAAAAAGCGGTAATTTGCTTTTGGCAACAATCTCATCCGCACCTTTGTAAAAATGACCATCTCCAACAGCAAAGCCTTGGGATGAAAATAACACACTCACAACAAAAGAAAAACGAAATATAAAACGCAAAACACAACACTCCAGAGAAATTGATATAAATATATTTTATAATGAATATGACTACTATTTGCAATATTTATGTAGCCTTAAATCAATCAAAAATGAGGATGTGAAAAAAACAACGACGTCATTAACCTCAAAATTTTCTGAAAGTTCTGGAAATTTTTAGATTGAGAGAAATTGTTCGGAATTCATTTCTTAGCAACATGATAAACCCTTAAATAAATTCACATATTTTTCGTTGAAATATAATTTTTTTCATACATAGGACATGAGCGCCTTTTGATAGTGCACGATTTTAGTTCAACACTCTTGTTTTGCCAAGAATTCGAGACGCTCGAGCGTTCCTTTAATCTTAAAATCGGGTGCATAATCGATGGTGTACCCTTTAAGAACACCATTGGAGAAAACTTCTTGACGGGTTTCATAATCGGGACCAAAGGCCTCTGGGTTTTTGCCGTATACAGCGATCTTAAGGGGCCAATAGGGAATATGGGCTTGAATGGGATCTTTTCCGCCCAAGGTTTGCTCCGCTTTGTGCATGCCTCCAATGAATGTATTCATTTCAAAAGCCCCTTCTGTGGTACTTCCATCAAAAACTTTCGCCACATAAAGGCGCTCACCAGCTTCTGCAGCTTTTAAGAGCGATAATTGATATTGAACGGGAAAAAGAACATCTTTTTCAATCGGAAGTTTCATAACTTCGGGCTGAACATAAGAAATCTCACCAGTTCCATCAACTTTCCGCTTAGCAGACCCTCTGATGTTTTCGACAAGCTCTCCATCCACTTTTCGAAAGGAATTAAAGCGCAAAGTATTTCCATCATTGGATTCCCAAATGGTATAACCCCAACGAATATTTTCAGCACCGCCCTCATTGTCATAAATAATGGTGTCCGAGAGTTGCTCAAGGGTCCAGCCTTCGCAATCTTGACGAAGTTCTAACGACATCTCACCTTCAACATCTGAAACATCCTGAGACGGCATGGCCGAATCCGCAAGGTTTACAGTGTAATGGGCCTTGTGTGACTTGAGTTCTGCGGATTTTAAATCCCCCGCACAAAAGACGCACAGTGCAATCACAATTGAACATACTGATTTTTCGATTGTTTTAAAAAGCAAGGACATTCTTTTCCCATGTCTGTGATTGACTCTTCTCACAATGAGACATATTAATAGAGAAATGAAAGCAAGAAAATAACTGAAAGGAAAAGCTGTGTCATTTCGTGTGTCTTTTTCACAACCCTCTCAAGTTCCTCTTAAAGGCGCCCTCGTTCTTGGGGCTTTTGAAGATCTTAAGTTCACGCCTGCATTTGAAAATTGGGATAAAAAATCCGGTGGTCATATTGGCAAAGCTTTAACCCATACAAAATTTAAAGGAAAAACAGGAAGCTCTGCCATCATTACGGCGCCTGAGAATTTTCATTTTTCTCGGATCGTTTTAATCGGTCTTGGCAAAAAAGAAGACTTCACTGCGAAAAAAGCTGAAGAATTGGGGGGCGCCATTGTGGCTGCGCTTTCGTGCACAATTGATTCTGAAGCCGTTGTCGAATTTGATGGAATCTCTGGACTTAAAGACACAGAACTTGCCGCTCACATTGCATTTGGGGCAAGCCTTAGATCTTGGCAATTCTTGAAATACTTTACGAAAAAAACGGAAGATGAATTAGCACACTTGAAAAAGTTGACCGTTTCCACTTCTGATGAAAAAGATACTCAAAAACAGTTTTCCACACTTGAGAAAATCTTGGACGCGGTTAATCTCGTCAAAGAGGTCGTTTCTGAACCAGCTAATGTAATTTATCCCAAATCTTTGGCGGAAATTGCCAAAACCCTTGAAAAAGATGGCGTTGAAGTTGAAATCTTAAACCAAAAAGATATGGAGAAATTAGGTTTTGGAGCACTTTTAGGCGTTGCTCAAGGAAGTGCCAATGAACCACGTACCGTTGTTTTAAAATGGAATGGCGGCAAAAAAGGAGAGGCGCCCGTAGCCTTTATCGGCAAAGGCGTGACTTTTGATAGCGGTGGAATTTCCATTAAACCTGCAGGCGGTATGGAAGACATGAAATGGGATATGGCCGGTGCTGCAGCTGTTATGGGCACACTCAAAGCCTTGGCAGGACGTAAAGCCAAAGTGAATGCCGTTGGAGTCATGGGGATTGTTGAAAACATGCCCTCAGGGACCGCTCAACGCCCCGGCGATGTTGTAAAGTCTTATTCAGGGCAAACCATTGAAGTTATCAATACAGATGCAGAAGGTCGCCTTGTTTTGGCCGATGTGATTTGGTATGCGCAAGAGCAATTCAAACCTAAAGCCATCGTGGATTTGGCCACTTTGACAGGAGCTATTATTATCTCCTTAGGCCATTCCCGTGCGGGACTTTTCTCTAATAATGATGAGATGGTCAAAACTTTAAAAGCGGCCGGCGATGATGTGGGTGAGCTTTTGTGGCACATGCCTACCGATGATTCCTATTACAAAGATATCGAAAGCGATATTGCGGACATGAAAAACGTTGGTGCGGGTCGAGAAGCGGGAAGCGTTTCTGCTGCTAAATTCATTGAGCGCTATATTCAAAACAAAACCCCATGGGCCCATTTGGATATAGCGGGCACAGCCTGGGCGCCCAAAGATAATGCTTTGAACGCAAAAGGCGCCACCGCATTTGGGGTACGACTTTTGAATGAATGGGTTCGTCAAAACCACGAAGAAAAGTAACAGGAGGGGGGCCCAGCGCCCCCTTTAATTTTTATGACAGAAGTTAGTTTTTATCATCTCACCCGCTCCTCTCTCGAGCAAGCCCTTCCTCGTCTTTTGGAAAAAATCTTAGACGCTCAAAAGCGCGCTATTGTCTATGGTACAACACCTCAGAGAATGGAATCTTTAAACACCAGTCTTTGGACTTTTGGACGGGGAAGTTTTATTCCCCATGGCACAGAAAAAGAAGGCAACGCCGAAGACCAGCCAGTGTGGCTTACAACAGAATCTGAAAACCCTAATGGAGCTACGTTTCTAGTGATGGTTGAAAATCAAAAACTGCCCGACCTCACCCCTTATGAGCGGTGCCTCATTCTTTTTGATGGAAATAATGACACTGCCTTAAAAGACGCCCGTGCAAGCTGGAAAGACCTGAAAGACAAAGGCCTCAGCATTACCTATTGGGCTCAGACTACTGATGGAAAATGGGAAAAAGCGGCTTAAGAGCCCAACCTTAAACGCAATAAAGTTTCCTCACGTCCCAGAACTTCCATAATCTCAAAAATGCTGGGTGAAATGCCTTGTCCGGTTAAAGCCGCGCGCAAAGGCTGAGCGACTTCGCCTAATTTAATTCCCCATGTATCTGCGCAGGTTTTAATGAATTCATGAAGAGAGTCTTCCGTCCACAACCCCTCATAAGCACTTAAAGCGCGGCTAACTTCACCAATATATTTAAGGGCATTTTCCGTTAATAATGATTGCGCTTTTTCATCTCTTGGGAGCGGAAAATGACGAGTATAAAATAGTCCATTTTCGGCAAGTTCCAATGTGGTTTTGGCCCGTTGCTTTAATCCTTTCATGCCTTTTAAAAGACGCTCTTGCCCCAAGGTGTCAACATCTCGACCCAAACGGGGGTGCATGAGGGGTAAAATAAGATCCACAAGGCGTTTATCGTCCGCCTCTCGAATATAGTGCCCATTCAGATTCAAAAGTTTTGCCATATCAAATCGGGAAGGAGATTTTCCGACATGCTCTAAATTGAACCATTTGATGGCTTTATCGGTTGGAATAATTTCCTCATCTCCATGACTCCACCCCAAGCGCAAAAGATAATTGCGGAGCGTTTCTGGCAGAATTCCCATATCACGATAAGCCTCAATTCCCAAGGCTCCGTGGCGTTTGGAAAGTTTGGCGCCATCCACACCATGAATCAGGGGAATATGTGCAAATGCTGGCACATGCCACCCCATGGCTTTATAAAGATGGTATTGACGAAACGCATTGGTCAGATGATCATCACCGCGAATAATATGGGTAATTCCCATATCATAATCATCGACCACAACGGATAGCATATAAGTGGGCGTGCCATCGGCCCGCAATATCACCATATCATCCAGTTGAGCATTGGCAATTTTGACCTCTCCCTGAACGAGATCCTGAATAATTGTCTCTCCTTCTTGGGGAGCCTTAAAACGAATAACGGGCTTAACGCCCTGAGGGGCTTCATGGGCGTCCCGATTACGCCACATCCCATTATAGCGAGGAGAAAGTCCATTTGCCCTCGCTTCCTCTTTCATCATCTCAAGTTCTTCGGGCGAGCAATAGCAATAATAAGCCATTCCTTTTTGCAAAAGTGCATGAGCAACCTCGGCATGACGTGCGGCACGCTCGAATTGAAATACGGTGGATCCATCCCAATTGAGACCAAACCACTCAAGCCCTTCGATGATGGCATCAATAGCCTCTTGTGTTGAGCGTACGCGATCGGTGTCTTCAATCCGAAGATAATATTTCCCCCCATGATGACGCGCAAAAAGCCAATTGAAAAGGGCCGTTCTGGCACTTCCAATATGCAAAAAACCTGTGGGCGATGGGGCAAAACGGGCCATAACCGTCATATGATCTTCACTCCTAAAATTTAATTTTTATGATATATTCAAAAAATTGGGCGGTACGTATCATACCTATTCAAGTTTATAAAACAAAAACAGGGGGGATGGTGAGCCTTTTTTTCAAAGCATGGACTCTTGAGGATTTTTATGAAGACAAAAACCGTTGGTTTTTATGGGTTCCTGTTCTTATGGGGTCTGGAATTGCCATTTATTTTGCACTTCCCCAAGAACCACCCCTGTGGGTTGGTTTTTTGGGTATTGCTCTTTTCTCTTTTCTTACCTGGCTTTTAAGGAATTCTCTTTTAAGACTAATCCCGCTTGCATTTTTAGCACTTTCTATTGGATTTTCCTCAGCATCTTATCGTACGTATTCGTGTTCAACACGAATGCTGAATTATCCCACTCCTCCCCTTTGGATGGAGGGTACGGTTTCAACCGTTGAGCTTAAGGCTTCAAAAAAAGGAAAACTCTTCCAGAGATTCATTTTAAGCGATCTTGTTTCAGAGCAAATCGAAGACCTCCCTCAAAACGTGCGTTTGACGTTCCGAGGACAAGGGGAATCTTTGCGACCAGGTATGAGGGTGAAAGTTTTTGCAAAACTTCTTCCCGTGCAATCCCCATTAGCCCCTGGGACTTACGATTTCAGACGCCAATCCTATTTCCAAAAATTGGGGGGCACAGGATTTATTTTAAAGTCTCCGGAAATTGTGAACCTTCCTGAGGCCAGTTCGTTAAAAGAGAAATTGGAAACATTGAGAGCCAGCATGACGGGAATGTTTATTCGGGGAATGAGCTCCCCCAACGGCGCCATTGGTGCGGCTTTAGTCACAGGAGATCGTGCGGCAATCCCTGAGCCAGTACGTATTTATTTCGTCGATTCCGGCCTTGCCCACGTTTTGGCAATTTCCGGACTGCATCTTACCATTGTGGCAGGTCTCATGTTCTTTATGATACGAAGGTGTCTTTCTTTAATCCCCGCCATTGCCCTTCGCTACCCCATTAAAAAATGGGCAGCGTTGGCTACAATTTTTATGACATTTGTCTACTTGGGAATATCTGGATTTGGAATACCCGCACAAAGATCCACCATTATGACAACTGCAGTTATGGTGGCCATTATGCTCGATCGCACAGCCATTTCCATGAGATCCATTGGGCTTGCCGCCATTTTTATTTTCATGACGATTCCTGAGGCTATTCTCTCTCCCAGTTTTCAATTGTCTTTTGCAGCGGTTGTGGGACTCATTGGTGCTTATGAAAGCGTGAAAAATCCATTTGGCCAATGGATCCATAGGGGAGGCAGAGGGCGCAAAGCCTTGGTTTACTTTGGAGGAATCACCTTTTCCTCCCTCATTGCGACTTTAGCCACAATTCCTTTCACAATTTATACGTTCAACCGATTTACACTTCATGCCATTGAGGCGAATTTAGTCGCCATTCCCCTTGTGGGGATTCTCATTATGCCCTCAGCCGTGGTGACGTGTCTTTTAATGCCTTTTGGACTTGAGTGGATCACGATGCCCATTTATGAATGCGGTATTTCGCTTCTTGTGGATATTGCCAAAACTGTCTCCAGTTGGCCAGGCGCCAATATTTTTGTGGCCACACCCTCCCTTGTTTTTGTTAGCTTATTTACAGGAGGAAGCCTCTGGCTTTTGATTTGGAGAACTCCCTGGCGTTATTTGGGAATCGCGCCCATCTTACTTTCATTGCTAGATTTATATCTCACAAAACCACCTGATATTCTCATTGACGAGAAAGGAAAAACCATGGCAATTCGATTGCCTTCTGGAGAATTTTCTGTAAGCGCAAATCGTCTCAAAACATTTACGTCCGAGCAATGGCAACGACAAACGGCCTCTAGCACGCTAGTGAAAGCCAAAGATAGTCTTGAAAAAACAAATGGTGGATATGCGTATAAAAGCCCTCATGGATACAAAGTTCTAATTCTTGAAAAAGAATCCTCCTTTTCTTGCCAAGGATATGACCTTGTTCTGAGCTCCGAGCCTCTTCGTAAAAATTGTGCAGAAGCTCCCCTCAAAATCGATCGCTTTGATGTGTGGCGAAAAGGAGCTCATGCGATTTGGCTCGACCCCAAAGGTATCCGCATCCAATCAGTCAGAGACTCTCAAGGTGCCCGCCCCTGGACACAAATGGCGATTCCCCGAAAAGACAGAGTTGGAATTTACCAATAGTTCATGGCCAGGACCACCTCATGAAAAACAGAAAGCATCACACCCCCGAATCGTCATGTTGCAACTATTTTACTGACTGCGTCTGAGTTTAGAGAAAAGTGAGGTTTATTTTTGCTAAGCATCACCACATATAACCCTGTAGCAAAGCTTATGCCAATTGCAAAAAAGGTTTTGCAGCAACCCAATCTCTTGGTTATAGTTGAAAGGAAAACTCTTGGCTCAAGATATTTTTCCTTAACGAAAATTTAAAACTTTTCCCGGAGACTGAGGGTATAGAAAGCATAGGTTACTACTCATGAATAAAAATGTCGCTTTATGGATCATTATTGGCTTGTTCTTGATTGCAATATTCAATCTTTTTCAGACGCCCGCAACGTCGACACAGCATGTGACGTTGGATTATAGTGACTTTTTAAATGATGCTAAAACGGGGCAACTCAGCGAAGTCACTCTTGGAAAAGATCGCGCCATTGGAAAATTATCGGATGGATCAATCTTTACAAGTTATATCCCCTCACAGGATACGACACTTGCAGAACGCCTCAATCAAATGGGCGTGAAGGTCAAAGGACCTGTTCCAGAAGAAGAAATGCCTGCTTTTTTCCAAGCTTTAATTGGATGGCTTCCCATGATTCTGCTTGTGGGTGTTTGGGTTTTCTTCATGCGTCAAATGCAATCCGGCGGCAACAAAGCCATGGGTTTTGGAAAATCAAAAGCCAAACTCATGAATGAAAATTCCACCAAAGTCACATTTCAAGATGTGGCCGGTGTAGACGAAGCCAAAGAAGAACTTGAGGAAGTTGTTGAGTTTTTAAGAGATCCTCAAAAGTTCCAAAGATTGGGCGGAAAAATTCCCAGGGGCGTTTTGCTTGTAGGGCCTCCGGGTACCGGAAAAACACTTTTGGCACGCGCTATTGCGGGTGAGGCCAATGTTCCTTTTTTCACCATCTCAGGATCTGATTTCGTCGAGATGTTTGTGGGGGTGGGCGCAAGTCGTGTGCGTGATTTATTCGAGCAAGGCAAAAAAAATGCACCGTGCATTATTTTCATCGATGAAATCGATGCTGTGGGGCGCCATCGCGGGGCAGGTCTTGGCGGCGGAAATGATGAGCGCGAGCAAACATTAAACCAACTTTTGGTGGAAATGGATGGATTTGAAGCCAATGATGGTGTCATTTTAATTGCAGCCACCAACCGGCCCGATGTCTTAGATCCAGCCTTGCTGCGTCCCGGTCGTTTTGATCGGCAAGTAGTTGTCCCCAACCCTGATGTTGCGGGACGTGAAAAAATCTTGCGCGTGCATATGCGCAACGTGCCTTTGGCGCCCGATGTGGAGCCTCAAATTATTGCCCGTGGAACCCCTGGTTTTTCCGGTGCGGATTTGGCGAACCTTGTGAATGAAGCCGCCCTCTTGGCCGCCCGCCGCAATAAACGCGTGGTCTCTATGTCTGAGTTTGAAGAAGCCAAAGATAAGGTCATGATGGGGGCTGAACGCCGCACATTAGCAATGAGCGATGAGGAGAAAAAACTCACCGCCTATCATGAGTCTGGACATGCGGTTGTGGCATTTCACTCAGTTGATTCTGATCCCATCCACAAAGCCACAATCATCCCCCGAGGTCGTGCCTTGGGTATGGTCATGAGACTTCCTGAAGGGGATCGCGTTTCCATGTCACGCTCTCGAATTTTTGCAGATTTGGCTGTGGCCATGGGCGGACGAATCGCTGAAGAGCTCATTTTTGGATATAATAAAGTCACAACAGGCGCATCTTCCGATATCAAAATGGCAACGGGCATGGCACGACGAATGGTCACTGAATGGGGCATGAGCGATAAATTGGGCCCTGTCCAATATGGTGAAAACAACCAGGAAGTTTTCTTGGGCCACTCGGTGACACAAAACAAAAGCATTTCTGAATCTACCTCTCAAATTATTGATCAAGAGGTCAAGCGCATTGTTGAGGACTCTTACGCAACTGCGAAAAAGATCTTAACTGATCATCGCGATCATCTGGAACTTTTGGCGGAAACGTTACTTGAATTTGAAACGCTCACAGGTGACGAAATCCAAGAGCTTTTGACAACTGGTAAATTCAATCGCACAACCGTTGTGGAGCCTTCTAAAAAATCGGTGACATCTTCTTCAATTCCCACCTCTGAAAAAGAAGCGCCGAAGAAGAAAACAACGCGATCCAAACCAAAGCCCTCTCCCCAAACCAATTGATGTTAAGAGTAGAAAATTATGACGCGTAAATATTTTGGAACTGATGGTATTCGAGGTCGTGCAAATGCTGAGCCTTTCACGCCTGAGACACTCACAAGAATTGCGCAAGCCATTGGTCTTCAGTTTTTAAAAGACAATGGTCACCACCGTGTTGTCATTGGCAAAGATACGCGCGTTTCCGGATATATGATAGAATCTGCATTAACCGCAGGATTTACCTCGATTGGCATCGAAGTCCTTTCCGTAGGGGTTTTGCCAACGCCTGCCATTGCGATGCTAACACGTACTTTGCGGGCAGATTTAGGTGTTATGATTTCAGCCTCTCACAACCCTTATTATGACAATGGAATTAAGCTTTTCACCGCCGAAGGCATAAAACTCTCTGACGACGTTGAAATGGAAATTGAGGAACGTATCTCAACGCATATGCCTTTGGCAGCTCCTTCAAAATTGGGGTACGTTCAACGTATTCCGGATGCTGGTGGTCGCTATATTGAATTTGTGAAAAATAGTATTGCCCGAAATATTCGTCTTGAGGGATTTCATATTGTGCTCGATTGTGCACAAGGGGCAGCGTATAAAGTGGCCCCCACAGTCCTCCATGAGTTGGGAGCTCATGTAATTCGAATGGGGTGCGAGCCAGATGGCATCAATATTAATGAAGGCTGCGGCGCCACGCACACAGCCAAACTCTCTCAAAAGGTGATGGAAACAGGTGCGGATCTTGGGATTGCCTTTGATGGGGACGCGGATCGCGTGGCTTTTTGTGACGAGCATGGCCACGAGATTAATGGCGATCAAATCATGGCATTGATTGGAAAGCGTTGGCATCAAGAAGGTCGTCTTAAAAGCAATTCTGTTGTGGCCACTGTCATGTCGAATTTAGGCCTTGAAAAATATCTCGAAGGAGAAGGTTTAAAGCTTGTACGCACACCTGTGGGTGACCGTTATGTTGCCGAAAAAATGCGCAAAGAAGGCTATAATGTGGGTGGCGAGCAATCGGGTCATATTATTCTCAGTGATTATTCTTCGGCAGGTGATGGACTTCTAACAGCTCTTCAAATTCTTTCTGTTTTTGCAACTGAACAAAAGCCCGCAAGCCAGCTTTTCCGTGTTTTTGAACCTTACCCTCAAGTGCTTAAAAATGTAAAATTGGATACGGCCATCATCACACGTCCAGAAGCGGAATCTTTAATCCAGAATTTACAAAAGAAATTAGGAAATGACGGACGTGTTCTTGTACGACCTTCAGGAACGGAACCTCTTGTGCGTATTATGATTGAAGGGCCTGATCAGGTGACGATTACGGAAGATGCTGAAATTTTGGCCTCCGCTTTTCTCAAGATGGCGTCATAAAAAACGCCTTTTTGAAAAAATTAATGCATTCTTAATATTTTTCTGCGTTAAATCATGATAAAATAAAAGAAAAAGAATAGGGAGGCAGGAGTTATGCCAGATGGACCTAACATTTTCTCAATGCTTTACCAAAAAATGAACTGGGTGAACCACCAATTCACAACGGTTTCTGAAAATATTGAAAACGCAAATGTCCCGGGTTGGGACCAAAGAGTTCTTCAACCCTTATCCTTTCAAAAGACGATGGACGCCCATTCTTCAAATCCAATGATCACTCATGAAAATCATCTTCAAGGGCACAAAGAGTCTCAAAGCTATAAAATTGCAAAAGATAAAATGAGGAGCTCCACTCTTTCGGGAAATTCCGTGGTGATTGAGGAAGAACTTCAAAAACTCAATGAGGCATCCATTAAACATGCAGAAATGACTAAGCTTTATAAAAAGTTAACAGAAATTTTGAAACTTCCCTTGAGGCCTTAGGAGAAAACGAATGTCCAACCCCGTTTCTGGCCCTTTAAATCGTGCACTTCATGGCCTGTCTTATGGCATGTCCAATGATCAAAGGCGTATGGAAATTGCTACAGAAAATTTTATTAATGCGAATACAACCGCGTCTCAACCGGGAGGCGATCCTTATCGCAGAAAAATCACAAGTTATACAGCCCAGTTTGATCCCAATGCGGGAAAAAAAGTTTATCATCTTAAGGAACAACGCGACTCCTCTGAATTTTTAACGGAATACGATCCAACCCACCCGGCCGCAGACACCAACGGCATGGTAAAAAAACCTAATATTAATCCCATGATGGAATCCGTGGATTTTCAAAAAGCAGGTGTGGATCACCAAGCCAAGGTGGAAGCTTATAAAACTATTTCACGGACGCTTCACAATACTATCGGACTTATGGATCCGAATCGTTAATCAGGAGATAACTTATGACAAATCCACTCATTAATGCCTATAAAGTGGCGCAAAATTTAGGGGTTGGAACGCAAGGCATGGATGCCCGTGAAGGGGCTCCCGTTCCGCAAAGCTTTCAAAATATCTTTGATGGACTTTCTCATGAATCCTCTCAAAACAATTCCGTTTCAAGCGTTTCTCAAAATATGTTTACATCAACTCGTGATCTTATGCGCGATGCCGAAAATAAAGCTAAATTAAGCGCAGAAGAAAAAATTGATCCTTTAGAAGTCTCTCATGCCATGAACAATGCAAGCATAGCAGCTGAGCAGCTTACAACAACAATCTCTAAGACAATTGAAGCTTATAAATCCGTTGCCAATATGCAGTTCTGATTACTGAATTTCTTCTTTTGAAGAAATATCATCTTCTGAGAATTTTTTGCGAGCTAATTCAAGTTTCAATTTAAAGTCTTGTCCATAGACTAGCGCGTCAAAATATGGAAATTTTTCTATACTTTTAAGCTTCATATCAATGAGTTCAATTAAAAAGATATGATCTGATTTTTGAACACCTTCAGAATTTTTAATCACTTCTGCTAAGTTTGAAGAAAGAAAAGGTCGATAAAAATTCATAACCCCTTCCTTATTGGCAGAAGTTAGCTCAGCTTTAATCGCACGAATAAACCCAAGAGGACTTTGCGTCCAATCAATATTTTTCAATTGGATCATTTCTTTTGAAGGCACCACCTTCTGTTTTTTTGAGGATGTGCTGTAAATTTTTTGATTTTCTTTATTTTTTCCACAAAAAGCAGGGAAAGAAAACAAGCTTAAAACCAGAACTAGATTTAATAACATTTTAACATCGATAAATAATGATCATAAGAAAGTAAAATTCAAATAACATTAATTTTTGATTTTATCAATCAATTATTTTTTCTGCCCCCACTCACTGATAGAGAGTGGGAAGACCGAACAAAAATCCCTGACCATAATCCACATGAATATCAAGGATCTTTTTGAGCTCATCTTCTTTTTCAATTTTTGTAGCAATAAGATCTATATTAAACTTATCAAGGTTTTTCTTAAGTGTTTTTAAAAATTCAGGACCTTGCGATTCCATTGTTTCAATCAAAAGCTTTTGATTCACTTTCACATAAGAAAACCCTTGCTCTTGAAGCTCTTTAATATTCAAATCAAGCGTATTAGGCTGATCAAGAGAAAAGCGAGCCCCACGCTGCACCAACTTTCCATGAAGCTTATTCTCAGTACTTCTCAAAAGAGAATAAGCTTCATTTGTCAATTCAAAATAAAGTCCCTTTAAAATCGTTCTTTCTGCATCAATAAATTCAATCAAGCTTTCCATGAAAAATCGATCTGAAATGGAACGTTCAGAAATATTGACGAAGAAACCCATAGAAAATTGTTTCTTTTGAACTTTACGAATAATCTGAATAGAACGAAAGAGAATGGCGTTATCGATTGTGGGCATAAGTCCCGCTTTTTCAGCAATATCAATGTAATGTTCAGGAGAGAGATTTACCCCACCATCTAGGGCTTTAATCCGAGAGTAACACTCAAAAAATCGAGGTTTTCTTTGGGGCAAGCTTACAACAGGCTGCAATAAAAGCTCCACTTGATCTGATTTTAAAGCTTTCCTGAGACGTGCCAAAACCTCATCGGGATTAGATAAAAATTCAACTTTTACTTCAGGTTGAGACTTCAGACTCAAACTTCCATATTTTTGGGGCTGCAATGTTGATTGAGGAGGAGATGATTTTGGGGCCACCTCAATAATAGGCTCACTCAATTTCTCAAAAATTTGGCTTAAAATATCAAGTTCAGCTTGAGATTGAGAAAGTGTATGTTTGTCAACCGTGGTCAAAAGATGCTCGAGAATTGCGCGTTCTCCGTGAAAGGCTTTTAAAACATCTTGATGTCCTTTTTGCAAATGATCGAGTTTAAGAAGAATACTCTTCGAGTGTGTTTTTTGTTGGCGCATCAAAAGAATGAAAGCAAGAGCTATCGCCCCCATGATAAGGCCAAAAAACACGAAGTATACATCCGGCAAAAAAGTCATGTCCCTGAATGGTCCTTTTTTCTTTTCAGTCTACATGTTTTATTTGTCTTGTCCAACCCCCTCATCTTGAGTTATGAAGGACCCTTGTTCATTGAAGGTAATTTAAAATGTCAGATCAAAGAGTCTCTTCAGAAAAACCAAAGGCCTCCAAACGTAGCCTTTCTCGCCTTGCTGCAATTCAAGCAATGTTTCAAATTGAACAATCGGGAGATGCTCCCTCAGCCGTGATTCGGGAATTTCTCGAGCATCGATTGGGACAAGAAATTGATGGTGATCATTACCTTCGGGCGGATACAACATTGTTCGCCAATCTCGTGCGCGGATGTTCTCAGGAGATTACAAAAATTGATGAACTCATTGCAGGATCCTTGGCCAAGGATTGGACACTAGAGCGAATTGAATCCGTGATTCGTGCGATTTTAAGACTTGGCACTTATGAGCTCAAAGACCATCTAGAAACCCCCACCCTTGTGATTATCAATGAGTATTTAGAACTCACCCGTGCATTTTACGACCATGATGAGGAAGTTTCTTTTGTGAATGGAGTTTTAGACAAGATTGCAAAGATACTTCGCCAAGGGATGGACTTACGTGAAGGGACGTCTCCTCACAAAGAAGACTGATTTTTCAAAATTTAACGAAAAAAAGCAAAAAAAAGTTGGACGAATCTCAGAGATGTTGTATAGATCTCTTCGTCGCCGGATTAGCTCAGTTGGTAGAGCAACTGATTTGTAATCAGTAGGTCGCGAGTTCGAATCTTGCATCCGGCACCATTTTTTAAAAATCCTCCCATCTTAAATCTCAAGCCAATTAGTCTACGATTGCACACAGATTCAAAAACCGTTAGAATTTTACCATCGGATAACGGGACCTTAAATTCATGCTCAGTTTTTATTTTAATGCGTTTGTGAACCTTTTTATTATTATTGATCCCATTGTGGTGATTCCTGTTTTTTTAGCCCTCACACAAAGTGAAACACCTCAACAGCGAAATCAAACGGCTCTTAAAGCTTGTATTATTTCGGCCATTGTTTTGGTTTCTTTTGGTTTTTTGGGAAAGCAATTGCTGGACACCATGGGCATTACCGATGCTGCTTTCCGGATTGCGGGAGGCCTTCTTCTCATGTTAGCCGCTATTGAAATGGTCGTCGCCAAACACACAGGTATGACTTCAACAACTTCTGAAGAAGACAAAGAAGCACGTTATAAAACGGACGTCTCTGTGTTTCCTTTGGCAATTCCCTTGATTGCAGGGCCTGGCGCCATGACGTTGCTTCTTCTTTTAATGCAAGAAGTTGAGCATAGTTTCATTCTTCAAACAGGTGTAATTGCAACCGCTTTGGTCGTAATTGTGATCACTTATGTGATCCTTTTGGCTGCAAAACAACTTGGGAAAGTTTTGGGGGTCACGGGAACCAATGTGATCTCCCGTGTTTTTGGAATTATTTTGGCGGCATTGGCCGCACAATTTATTCTAACTGGCGTTCGTGAGGGACTTAAACTTGACCAGCTTTTGTCGTTTGGGGCAGGTTTTGGACTACCATCCATTGGATAATTTCTAAGACCATTTGATCAACAGCCTTTTGAAATCCATCACGAATAGAAATCTGATTATTTTGCCTAATCGGGACACTTTTTGTAAAGTGATGGGAGACCAAAACTTGCCGTTTTTTCAAACTCAAGACTTTTACAAAAAGATCAATTTGGGCTACAGGCAATCCCTTTTCATAATGAACAGAAAAATCCCGCAATTGGGATTGTAAAATCAAATTGGCCATAATACCAGAGCCTGGACCTCCGACGTTGGGAAAGAGGTTCGAGTTCTCAAAGCCTTGAATCAAAAGATTTTGCAACATTGACGGTGCTCTATCCGTCCAAAGAGCACCTTCAATATAAGTTCGCGTTCCCTGTTCAGGAGAGACCGCAATTTCAGCCGTGTTCAAACTTGCATCAGCAGATGGGGTTTTAATCAAAAGACCTGATTCAAAAACGTGATCCGTCTTCAATTCCGGGGAAGGAGCTGAAAGCGTATATTGCGTCTTTGGTTCAGAGGTTGGAAAAATACTGCATCCTGAAAGAAAAAACACACTTAGGAGGAGGGAAATCCCCAGTCTCTCATACTGATAAGTTTTCTTGGCTTGCTCCGCCGTTCCAGTCAGCCTCTTTTTATGAGTTCCTGAGATAAATTCAGGGTGACGGTTCATAATTTTTTTCATGACATTTTACCTTTCAGGAACTACAAAGCCTTTTTGCGTGGAAGGGAGAATAAATCCAGAAGGATTTGCCTCAAAACGCTGAATGGCTGAGGATAAACTTTCAAACGTATCTTTTGCTTCTACAATGGTTTCTTCGAGTTCATAAAGACCTTGACCGGAAAAGGAAGAGATCCCTTCTCGGTTTTCAATAAGAACATCTTTAATGTTTTTTCCGACATCATTAATGGTTTCAGCTGTGACCCGAATTTGAGCGAGAGCCTCTTGTGTATTGTGAGTAATTCCACCCCACGAATCACGAAAATCTTTAACGGCGCCTTTCATCTCTGGGATTAGTGTTTTGAAAGATTGAGACGCTTCATTCAGATTGGCCAAAAGTTCAGAAAAGGCCTTTTGATTTTTTTCATCTACAATATTACTCAAACGATTAAGAAGCTTGTTCGCTCGATCCAAAGCCTCTGGTGCACTGGCAATGAGCTCTTGAAAATTGGAGGGTTTAAAAGGAATAATAGGGTATTTTTGGCCATGTTTCGTTTTCAAAAGTGCGCTTTCTTTTTTACCCCCTGAAATTTGAACCACAACATAACCTGTAAGCCCCTGCATTTCTAACATGGCCGAGGAATCTTCTTTGATGGGAATATTGCTTTTAATCCCCACTGTCACACGGACTTGTTCCACGTCTTCAGGATCAATCACAATTTTTTTTACCGTTCCAATGGGAACACCATTGTAATTGACGTTACTACCCTCAAGAAGACCTGTGACGGCACCGCGAAAATAAATATAATAATAAGACATTTTGCGATCAAGGTCCGATCCTGCAATCCACAGTGTAAAGAGAAGAATGCCAGCAAAAGCCAACATCACAAAGCTGCCGACAATAAAATAACTTGCTTTCTTTTCCATTCTCTAACCTTTAACTCCGGCCATGGCGATCTGCCCTCGTTCCCCATGAAAATAGGATTGAATCCAGGGATCTTGATTGTGCATTAATTCATGGAGTGTGCCAATCACCATCTTTTTATGAAGGATAACACCAATCCGATCGCATAAAATCCGCAGCGAATCTAAATCGTGGGTCACCATGACAATTGTAAGACCTAAAGTCTTTCTTAACGTTAGTATAAGTTGATCAAAACTTGCGGCTGCAATGGGATCCAAACCTGCAGTAGGCTCATCTAAAAATAGAATTTTTGGGTCTGCGGCAAGAGCCCGCGCAAGTGAGGCACGCTTGATCATGCCTCCAGAAAGTTCACGCGGATATTTATAAAAATCACTTTCTTGAAGCCCCACCATCTTAAGTTTAATCATCGCCATATTCTCAGCAATTTGAGGAGGTGTTTTTAAAAGCTCGAGAATGGGGACTTGAATATTTTCTCCTACCGTAAGAGAGCTAAAAAGGGCTCCACTTTGAAAAAGCACCCCCCATGAAAGTTGCAAACGATCCTGTGTAATTTTCTCCATCGACTCAATGGATTTCCCAAGTACTTCGATTTTTCCCTGCGCTATGGGATTGAGGCCTAAAATAGTTCTCAAAAGAACAGATTTTCCAGCGCCCGATCCCCCCACAATTCCAAAAATCTCTTGGGGGAAAATTTCCATATGCAAATGATGGTGGATGACAGTACGACCAAACTTGGTTTCAAGATTCTCGATTTTAATGATTGGATTATAAGGTGGGTTCATCTTTAAACTCCCATTTGTGAGAAAAAGATGGAAAACAAAGCATCCGCCACAATCACTAGAAAGATGCTTTCCACAACCGCTTTTGTGGTGTGAAGACCTACACTTTCAGCGCCCCCGTCCACACGAAATCCTTCAAAACAACTCACAAGACCAATGGCAAAAGCAAAGACGGGCGCTTTGATAATTCCGATCCAAAAACTCCATTGCGTAATGGCACCTCCCAATTGTTTGAGATAAAGATCAGAACTGTACCCCATGGACCACACCACCCAAACACCCCCGCCCAAAAGACCTGCGACATCGGCAAGGAACGCCAGAAAAGGCATAATACAAATAAGGGCTAACATCCTGGGAAGAACTAAATATTCAAGAGGATTAAGACCAAAAACATTCATGGCATCCACTTCTTGATTAATTTTCATAATCCCGAGTTCAGCCGTGATCGCACTTCCCGTTCGGCCTGCTACAACAATAGCTGCAAGCAAAATTCCAGCTTCTCTGACAATGGAGAGCCCCACTAGATTAATCGTATAAATATCCGCTCCAAATTTATGGAGTTGCTCCTCGCCCTGATAGGCAAAGACAAATCCGATCAAAAAAGAAATAACCGCAATAATGGGAATGGAATTGACCCCTATTCGTTCCATATGCACGAAAAAAGGGACCAACTTGATCCGTTTGGGACTCAAGAAAGATTTAAAAAGTGCAATGACAACATGACCTAGAAATTCCAGCAATTCATAAGCCAAAGTCCCCACTTCAATGGTTGACTTACCCATTCGCTCAATGAGATCCAAAAAGAAGCGATTTGGGGTATGTTTGACAGTGCGATCCGGAAGATAACCTTGGATGCAGTCCATCAAAGACGATAAAAGAAGCGGCATTCCGTCAAGGGTATATGTAATGTTTTTTTTCTGGAGGACTTCAAGGATTTCATGAAAAACCCACGCACCAGTCGTATCGGAGGATTCGAAATTTACCCAAATAAACTTGACATTCAAATTGGATTTCAGTGTTTTTACTTTTCTAAAGCATGATTCGAGTGTTTGCGCATGGGCAAGACTCCACTCTCCGCCTATATTTAAAGTCACAACTTCGGCAGTATCATACTGGATTTCGAGTGAGGGCGATGCGTTTTTCATTTTATCCTTTTGCATAAAAATGAATTATCCTATAAAATCAGCCACAATAAAAGAGATAATGGAGATATGACAAAAAAACCCATCAGATATTCCGCAAACCTCGTTATCCCTAAAACCGTCGTTCTTGTCGGTATGATGGGAGCGGGAAAGAGCAGCATTGGCTGGAGACTTGCTAAAAAATTAGGGGTGGAATTCCACGACTCCGACCAAGAAGTCGAGCGGGCTGCCGGATGCACCGTCAATGATATTTTTGAAACTTGGGGTGAAAAAGCGTTTCGCGATGCCGAACGCCGCGTCATTCAACGCCTTTTGAGCGAACCCACCCAGGTCATTTCCACGGGGGACGGCGCCTTCATCGACGATGATATTCGAGCCCTTATTAACGGCAAAGCTATTTCAGTATGGTTGCGCGCCAATCCTGATATTTTACTCGAGCGCGTTGTCAGACGTGATACACGCCCCCTTCTTCATGAAGGGGATCCCAAAGAAATTCTCGAGGGGATGATTGAAAAACGCTATCCCATTTATAGTGAGGCCAATATTATTGTTGATAGTAACGACGATGCCCATGACGCCACTGTTGAGCGCGTAATGGAATCGCTTAAGGACTATGTATACGATTAAGCGATGAGCATTATATCCCTCATTCTCACTTTCATTATTGTTCTGCTCCTCGTCGGCCTTTCGGGTGTCTGCGCAGGATCGGAAGCTGCGATTTTATCGGCCTCCCGAATTCGCCTTCATCATTTAGCGAAAAAAGGAAACCCTCGGGCGTCCATTATTCTTGAAATTCAAAAAAGTTTAGGGGCTTTTATCAGCGCCCTTCTTTTTGTCAATACCTGGCTAAACATTGCGGTCACAGCACTTGTGACAAGCATTATGACCGAGGCTTTTGGTCCTGTGGGTGCGGTTTATGTCATTCCCATCATGGGATTTTTAATTACGATTTATGCAGAAGTTCTACCAAAAATTTATATCTATAATGATCCCGAACGATCCGTGATGGCATTGGCGCCCATCTTCAAACCCTTTTATATGATTTTTTCTCCCATTACCCAATTTATAGATAAAATCGCAAGACTCTCACTGCGACTTGTGGGAATGAATGGCGCTTCTGAAAACCAAGAGGACTCCTCCCAAGAGGATCTTCGCGGCGCCATTGATCTTTATGGCGGCCCCAATGTGCAAACGCGCCATGAACGCGCCATGCTCAGAAGCATCTTGGATTTAGCTGATGTTGAAGCGTCTGAAATTATGACTCACCGCAAAAAAATGCTCATGTTGGATGCGAGCCTTCCGCCGGATCAAATTGTCGACAAAGTCTTAAGTGCACCGTACACACGGATTCCCATTTGGAAAGATCAAATGGATAACATCATTGGAGTTCTTCACACGAAGGATCTTTTGCGGGCTGTAAGATCCCTAAAAGGTGATCTCACTAAATTTGATATTACAAAAATTGCAAGTCCCGCTTGGTTTATTCCTGCAACAACAACTCTTTTTGCCCAGCTTGAGGCCTTTCGTGAGCGTCGAGAGCACTTTGCACTCGTAGTTGATGAATATGGGGATCTGGAGGGCATGCTCACACTTGAAGATATTCTTGAGGAAATTGTGGGTGAGATCGTTGATGAACACGATGTGGAACTTCCAGGAGTCCGACTCACACCAGAGGGCTCCTATCTTGTGGACGGATCAGTCACCATTCGAGATCTAAATCGCCTTTTTGATTGGAATTTATCCGATGAGCATGCCTCCACCATTGCAGGACTGATTTTGCAAGAAACCAAGCAAATCCCAGAGGTCGGACAGACATTTATGATCCATGGATTTAGGGTAGATATTTTAAGGCGCCAACGTCATCAAATCACCCAAGTAAAATTAACCCCTCCTATTCATACCGCAGAATAAGATCCACAGGGGAAAAACCCCTGCGGAATGTTTATTATACACCTAAGGATTCAATGATCGCTTATTCTCCACCTTCAATAAGGCGCTGCCACCACCCTTTACGAGAAGCAGCCTGTTGAGCTGCCTTTGGAGTTTTCGGCTTTTCAGAAGACACAGCTGGACTTTGAGGTGCATTTTCCCTTGATTTGGTGGGCGCTGAAGGCATCACAGGTTTTGGAACGTCTGAAGAGGCTGCGCGGATTTTAAAATCTTGTGTGGGAGCACTAACCGTATTTTGAGGACTGGTTGATTCCAAAGAAGCGGGAGCGCCCTCTCCTTGAGCCGCAACAGCCCCGTCACGACGCGGCCCTTTACGACCGCGCCTTCCATAGCGGGACTTTCTAGGCCGCTGAAAATCACGCTGGCCCTCTGTCATTGGTTCAAATGGAGACGTTTCTGAAGTTTCAGAAGTCACAACAGGGGAAGACTCTACGGGCTGCGCAACAGTTGGAGAAGGCGTTGCCGGAGGCAGGGGCCTTTGATTCTCAGGACGACGGGGCTGAGGAGGTCTGTTATGCGGACGTCGTTGAGGATTTCTGTGACTTGGCTGCTGGAAAACTTCTGGAGCAAGAACTTCCTCATCCTCTTTTTCGTCCTTTAGAATCGAAGCCACTTCAGGAACGGCCGTAGTTATGGGTTGAAGCGTTCGGAGCCTCTCAATTCTAAAGTCTGGAGGAATTAAACTATCGTCACGGGAAAGCATCACTCGCAATCCCATTCGATTTTCAAGCTCGAGTAAATTCGCACGTTTTTGGTTCAAGACATAAAGGGCAATTGCAGTTGGAACAAAAACATTCACTTCTTGAGAACGTTTTGAAGTGGCCTCTTCCTCAAGGCTGCGCAAAAGATGAAGGGCTGAGGATTCCACAGAGCGCACCATTCCGGTTCCGCGACAATGATAACAGGGTGTACTCGTTGATTCCAAAATATTGGGACGCAGGCGCTGACGCGAGAGCTCCAAAAGTCCAAAAGGACTAATCCGACCCACTTGAACACGGGCTCGATCAAAACGCATCGCGTCTTTGAGTTTGCGCTCAACTGCCTCATTATTACGGTTTTCGTCCATATCAATAAAGTCAATGATGACAAGGCCGGCCAAATCCCGAAGGCGCAATTGACGGGCCACTTCTTCAGCGGCTTCTAAGTTGGTTTTGTAAGCAGTTTCTTCAATGTGACGCTCACGGGTGGCTTTTCCAGAGTTCACGTCAATGGCGACAAGAGCTTCCGTTGTTCCAAAAACCAAATAACCTCCGGATTTCAAGGTGACGATGGGGTTATAAATCGCATCAATCTGGCGCTCGATTCCAAATTTTGTAAAAAGAGGCACATTGTTTTGTTCATAGTGCTGTATTTTTTTGACATGACTTGGCATCAACGCCTTCATGAGAGATTTGGCCATTTTGTGACCTTCATCACCTTCGATGATAACTTCATCGATATCCCGCGTGTATTGATCACGGAGCGCTTTTTTAATGATGTCGCCTTCTTCATGGACCAAGCACGGCGCAATGGAGCTGAGAGTTTTCTCACGAATTTCTTGCCACAATTTCACCAGATAATCGCAATCGCGTTTAATCTCAGGTTTTGTCCGCTCAATCCCTGCAGTTCTTACAATAAGAGCCATATTGGGAGCTAAATTCAGCTCTTCAATAATACTCTTTAAGCGTTTTCGATCTTTGACATTCGTGATCTTACGAGAGATTCCACCGCCACGCAATGCATTGGGCATTAAAACGCAATAACGACCGGCCAAGGAAAGATAACTCGTAAGTGCAGCACCTTTGCCGCCCCGTTCTTCTTTTACGACTTGGACCAACATAATTTGGCGACGCTTGATGACTTCTTGGATTTTATATTGGCGAAGGGGTTTTGCGCGCTTGGGTTGTGTTTCAACTTCTTCGATATCCTCACCCCCCAAAACCTCGACTTGTCCAGGTTGAGGTTGGGAGATTTCAGGCTCTTCTTTTTCGTCCTCAACGTCAATCTCAATCGTATTTTCGGGCGCAAGGGCGGCCTCAAGAAGGGCATCACGATCTTCAATGGGGATACGGTAATAATCAGGATGGATTTCAGAAAATGGTAAAAATCCATGACGATTTCCGCCAAATTCCACAAAGGCTGCCTGCAATGAAGGCTCAATACGGATAACCTTTGCAAGGTAAATATTGCCTTTTAATTGTTTTTTTGTGGTGGTCTCAAAATCATATTCATCAAGACGGTCACCTTCTAAAATTGCCACGCGTATTTCTTCTTTATGCGCAGCATCGATTAGCATTTTCCGCGACATCAAACGTAACTCCATAGTTGCCCTTCTTGGATTTGCCAAAAAAGGAGTGTTAGGCGTTTGATTCTAAAGAGATGAACAATATAAGAGAGAAGACCTAGGTGATCTCCCTACTTGCACGCGCGGAAAATAGGGGGGCGAACACTCGAAAAGAAAGGCCTCTCCTCAAGGAAAGATCATTTTTCAAGGTGTCGCAAGGACAGATGTCATTTTTAATATCGCGGCGCATTTTTCTTTTGTTCACAAAACTCTAGTTTCAAAACGCAATTCTTGAATCATCCTTTGGTCCGGGAAGAAAGACAAGGGAGCCACTGCTCCACCAAAGCTTCGCCACACCAAAAGGTTTATGTTCAGTTGGCATCATAGCCTGATTGAAAAAAAATAACAATTCAATTTTGTGTAGTGTAGGAGTTCATATAAAATGAGATTTAAGAGATCTCACGCCTTTGCAGCATATTCACAACCATATTCTTCAGCCCTCCTGAATCTCATTTTATATGAACTCTTACAAAGTTGAGAAAACCCATTGCCTTTTTTGCGAGATTTGAGTTAAGTTGCCCCAATTGATTTGCGGAGAGGTGGCCGAGCGGTCGAAGGCGCACGATTGGAAATCGTGTATACGGTAAAACGTATCGAGGGTTCGAATCCCTCTCTCTCCGCCAGACCCTTTAGCCCTCCTGCTTTTTTTTTGCATTCGGCGAATTTTAAATTAACAGAAATTTGTCATCCTGAAAGAGCCACTCCCAAATGCAAGGGGACTCGTTTCTCAGGATTCTTTAAAATATTAACGCCCTTAAGCTAATGCTCTCTTTTTTTCTGAATTTCCAGATTTCAGCAAATTCCTCATCACATAAGGCAGGATTCCGCCGTGACTATAGTAAGAAACCTCATTTTCCGTATCAATGCGGCAAACAAGCGGAATTGTCTCCTTGCGACCGTCTTTTCGGGTAATGGTGCAGTTCAAAATCATCTTTGGCGTGATTCCGGCTTCAACACCTTGAATATCAAAAGTCTCTGTCCCCTCAAGACCCAAAGACCTATGTGTCATACCTTTTGTGAAAACAAGAGGCAAAATTCCCATACCCACAAGATTAGATCTGTGAATGCGCTCAAAACTTTCCGCAATCACCGCCTTAACGCCCAAAAGAGCGGTACCTTTGGCTGCCCAATCGCGAGAAGAGCCTGTGCCATATTCTTTTCCAGCAATAATTACAAGGGGGATTCCTGCCTCTTGATAGCGCATAGATGCGTCATAAATGGGAAGAATTTCGTCGTCCAAAACATTGCGCGTAAAACCGCCAGTAATATCATGCAGCATTTCATTTTTAAGGCGAATATTAGCAAAC
This sequence comes from Candidatus Bealeia paramacronuclearis, assembly GCF_035607555.1. Lineage (NCBI taxonomy): Bacteria > Pseudomonadati > Pseudomonadota > Alphaproteobacteria > Holosporales > Holosporaceae > Candidatus Bealeia > Candidatus Bealeia paramacronuclearis. The sequence goes on from NZ_JAVHWZ010000002.1 coordinate 628,949, forward strand.
GTTCCTCGCATCATCACCTCATGGTTCCCACGACGGGATCCATAGGAGTTAAAGTCCACACTCTGAACATCATGAGACAAAAGATAAAGTCCGGCAGGGCTGTCTTTTTTAATACTCCCTGCAGGTGAAATGTGGTCCGTTGTGACACTGTCTCCCAAAATTGCAAGAACACGTGCGCTCTTGATATCTTGAGGATCTGTGGGTGTTTGTGCCATATTTGTAAAATAAGGCGGATTTTTAACATAAGTGCTTTTGGGTTCCCAATTAAATGTCAGGCCAGCCTCAACGGATAAGCTTTTCCATTCTGTATCACCTTCAAAAACATTCTTATATCGATCGGCATACATCTTTGGTGTTAAAGAAGATTTCATAACGGATTGAATTTCTAGAGAAGAAGGCCAGATGTCTTTTAAATAAACGGGCTTTCCATCTTTATCCGTTCCCAAAGGCTCCACAGTCAGGTCAACGAGAGTCGACCCCGCTAAAGCATAGGCCACAACCAAAGGCGGAGAGGCTAAATAATTGAGTTTGACTTGAGGATGAATTCTACCTTCAAAATTTCGGTTTCCGGACAAAACGGCTGCCACGGTGAGCTCATGATAATCAATCGTTTGGGCAATGGCCAAAGGAAGAGGTCCTGAGTTTCCAATACATGTCGTGCAACCGTATCCCACAAGTTCAAATCCCAAAGCATCGAGATCTTTTTGCAATCCTGCCGCTTTTAAATAATCGGTAACGACTTGGCTTCCTGGTGCTAAAGACGTCTTGACCCAGGGTTTGCGGGTGAGTCCTTTTTCTCTGGCTTTTTTCGCCAAAAGCCCTGCCCCAATCATGACAGCCGGATTGGAGGTGTTGGTACAGCTTGTAATTGCTGCAATCACAACATCCCCATGACCAATGGTATATTCCCCTTCTTCGACTTCATAGCGTTTTTGAGGATCTGACTTTTTATTATCGTTCATAAGCGCTGAGAGAATGGAGGCGGGAACATCATCTAATTTGACTTTATCTTGGGGACGCTTGGGTCCGGCAAGACTTGAGTCAACATCTTCAAGATTGAGAAAAACCGTATCTGTAAATATAGGGTCTACTTTTGCGTCTCGCCAGAGACCTTGCTCCTTGGCATAAGCTTCCACCAAAGCAATCCGATCGCGATTCCGTCCTGTAAAGGCCAAATAATCGAGAGTTTCTTGATCTATGGGGAAAATACCACAGGTGGCCCCATATTCAGGTGCCATATTGGCAATGGTAGCTCTATCGGCAAGGCTTAAATGCGCAAGTCCTGGCCCATAAAATTCAACAAATTTACCAACTACGCCCTTTTCACGCAGCATTTGTGTGACGGTCAAAACCAAATCTGTTGCAGTGCGACCTTCGAGAAGTTGTCCTTCCAAACGAAATCCTACAACTTCGGGAATCAGCATGGAGACAGGTTGACCAAGCATTGCAGCCTCAGCTTCAATCCCACCCACACCCCATCCCAAAACACCCAATCCATTGACCATAGTGGTATGGCTGTCTGTTCCTACAAGCGTATCCGGGTAGGCAAATGTTTCTCCGTTTTGGCTTGAGGTCCAAACAACTTGGGCCAAATACTCAAGGTTCACCTGATGACAAATCCCCGTTCCAGGAGGCACCACGCGGAAATTATTAAAGGCCTTTTGACCCCATTTTAGAAATTTATATCGTTCTTGGTTGCGTTGGAATTCCAGTTCCACATTGCGTTTGAATGAATCTGCACGGCCAAAACTATCGACCATGACCGAGTGATCAATGACAAGATCTACGGGCGCTAAAGGATTGATGAGAGAGGGATCCCCACCCATGGATTTCATGGCTTCCCGCATCGCGGCCAAATCCACAACTGCCGGAACACCTGTAAAATCTTGCATCAAAACGCGGGCGGGATTATAGGCGATTTCGTGATTTGAGGATTGAGCTTTGAGCCAACCTGCCAAGGCTTTTATGTCTTCGATTTTTACAGTAACACCATCCTCATAGCGTAAAAGATTTTCGAGAAGAACTTTCAAACTATAAGGAAGGTGGGAAATATCTCCCAAGGTTTTTGAAGCTTCTTGAAGGGAGTAGTAGATGTACTTTTTCCCTCCAACTTCAAGTGTTTTTCGCGTTCTCAGTGAATCCAGAGCCTTGGCGGTCATTGACTAGTTCTCCCCAATAGAAAAATATTTTCACAAAGCTTATCAGATCTTAACCCCCTCTGTAAGACGAAAGGTGATAGAAATCTCAAGAAATCCATAAATTTTTTCAAAATCCTTTTGGGCCGGTTCAAAAACCCAAGAAGAAAGTACATTTTGTGCAGCCTGATCTAATCTTTCGTGCCCCGAACTTTCTCTGATCTCAACCTGTTCTGGAAGACCCTCAGGGCTAACTTTGACAGAGCAGGTGACTTTACCCTCCTCACCACGTCGTCTTGAGACATAAGGATAATCTGGCAAAGGATTCTCGCGGCTACCTGCGTGGTACCGGGGGGAAGAAATGTTTAGTTCCCCGCCATGCTGGGCCGGTTGCAAGTTCTTTTTTTGAGGCTCTGAATACTCTCGGACCAAACCCGGGAAAGTTTCGGGGTGACTGTTGTTGGAAATAGCTTTTACGGCATTGTCCTTCTGAGATTGCTTTGACAGTTTTTTTTGAGATCCTGACCGATCTGAAGTTAAGGGAACCCCCTTTTCCCTATTTTTCTCCGCTTTTAAAATAGTGTAATTTTTTTCTGAGTGTTTGATGAAAATTTCTTTTGCTTGAATGGGACTCCTTACAAACGAAACTGCAATAAGGGAAGGTTCTGGAGCTGCCGGCATTAATGAGGGGTCCCTCAAAAACAAAACAAGCGCCCCCCCATGAATGAGGAGTGAGAAGAAGAGGCCGAAAGAGGCAGATAAAAATCTTGAAATTATCTCCAACACTTTCATCCCAGACAATGATCGAACGACAAGACTTGTCTTGTATTTCAAAATCATCTGATCCAGGGATGACGATGCGTGATGGAAAACTCTGCTCACGTCCGCACCTCAAGACCCATGAGGAAAAGACGTCCCCGCACGCTATATCCAAAGACTTCCTCGTACTGTCTGTTTGTTATATTATCAATGCGACCAAAGAGAGAAACGTGCTCATAAAAATGATACTTCCCCCCTACATTTACCTTAGTAAATGGCTTGAGAATTTTGGACGTCACAGCATCGATTTGTGAGCTTTTGCAAAGTGTTGTTACAAAAAGCTCAACCTTCTGAAAAGGCTTCCAGAAGGCCTCAAGGGTACCTTTTAGAACTGAAATATTGGGGGCACGTTTTTGAAGATGGTGATCATAGGCACGGGTTAGCGTTGCGGAAGTCCTCAATTTTAAAGTCTCAAAAGGTTTATGTGCTAAAGTCCCTTCAAGGCCGCGTGCCGTTCTTCGTCCCCCATTCACACGTTGAAATTGATTACCCACGCGCTGGCTTATGACGATATTTTCAATGCGATTATAAAATACAGTAAAGCTCCCCTCAAATTTTTCATTGAGTTTATGATCAAATCCCATATCAAAACTGTGATTGGTTTCGGCTTTTAGCTGAGGATTAGGTAATGCAAAAGGTCCTATATTAAACATATCAGAAAGAACAGGGGGTTTGAATCCCGTGCCAAAACTCGACCGGAGCCTTGAATTTCCAAATGTGTGGGAAGCTCCCAAACGATAATTCACACGACGTCCCCCAAATGAATAATGATCATACCGAATGCCGCTTGTGAGCTCAGTAGATTTCCACGGCTTAAATTTTTCCTGGAAGAAAAGGGCATGTTGATCTCGATCATGCTTTCCTGAAAATGAGTCTTGTACTTTTTCATGCCCCAAATCGAAGCCCAACGTAGAAGTTGTCCACGACGCCCAATTGAGATCTTCATAGTATTTAAGGTGAGAATTCTGGCCTTGCGTAAGAGATGAAAAACCAGGCGTCGTCGTTTCTCGTTTTGTACGTGCTGCTCCCAATATAAGATGATGTTCCCAAAAATTATCGAAAGAATTTAGGTCGCCATGAATCCCCCCTAATGTTGTTCGCGTATGGGAAAAGGAATCGGAGGCAAAGGGAAGATAAGCATTTTCCAATGGCACAAACTGAGAATTATCAAATTGTACATTCGCATCCATTGACCGAACGAATCCCCCAATTTCCGTATTATCATTGGGAGTCATCCCTAAACTTGAGGAGACTGTGGAATTCCTATAATAATCACTCTCAATATTATTGTGGACCTTATTGCGAAAATCACCCTTTCCTGATTTATATCCTGTACCACTCCCATAAAAATTGAGATTATGAAATTCTCCTTGGGCCTCAATATGACCTTGTTGAGTTTTAAAATTTCCCGCCCCACCTTTAGCAAGGCCACGTGGTTTTCCACGTCCCTTTTTAGTTTTGAGATGAATAACACCCCCCAAAGCATTCGCCCCATAAATCACACTATTGGCGCCAGGTAAGACCTCAATTTCCTCTAAATCCTCAACGAGCAAATCTGCAAAATCAAATTTTCCGCCTGATGCAGGATTATTCACAAGAACACCATCCAAAAAGACGGCATTTTGAGAGGATTTGGCACCTCGCAATGTATATTCGATCGTACGTCCTTGAGGCCCCGTTGGCGTTATATTGAGGGAGGGCAACCTCTCTAATTGTTTTTGCGCAAAAGGCTCTTGAATAGATTCCAAATCTTTAAGATTAAGATTTTGAGTGTCCCCTCCTGTATTCTTTTCCGAAAAAAGAGAGGTAGAGATGACTTCATAGGATTCGGTGGCAGAAAGGGACGTCGCCAGAAAAAACCCAAGAACTGTAATTTTGATTATTTTAAGCAGATACTTTTTTTGGTCATGCTGAACTTGTTTGGCTCGCGCCATTGTTCCGGTTAGCATCTTTTTTATGAAATCCTGAAACACATTCACGATGACAAGAATTGGAGAAAAACATAAAAATAAGGCGTACAGCAGCATCAGGAGCTCCATAAAGTTAGCGATAACGACAAAGCGTCACCACTAACGAAGTCGCCCGAAAGCATATCCGTGACCTTTGAGCCCACCGCTCAGAAGGACTGATGACTCATCGTGGCAGGTCTCCTGACTTCGCGGGTCTTTATGATTCCTTCACCTTCCCAGATTTCACTCCAGTGGCATCCGAAAGATCACTCGCCGCCTACAGTTACGGGGGTAGTCACGGGATTGGACCGTGTTCCCTTTTCAGTCGAATTTTGAAATTCAACAACCTCGATTCGATTTTAGAAAAACAGATACCGCCCTCTCCGTCAAGGGGGAGAAAAATTCCTTAATATTTTCTCTTTGCAGTTGAGTTTATATCGGGTAGAATTGAATTCTAACAATAACAATAAAATAAAGGGAGATATTTTAATGTCAAAATTCATGCAAGCTGCAATCCTGACTTTATGTTTCAGCGCGCTGTCTCAACCCGTCTTTGCCGTGGAAAAAGAAGGTGCCGACGACAATGAAAAGACCACCACAGTTCCTCAGAAGGTGACAGAAAATCCCCATCCTGAAACGAATACAACAACACCTACAAGTACGATTTCAAACGTAACGTCAACTAATCCTACCACGACAAATACAACGTTAAATACAGTTCCAATTGATAATTCGACAACGTCTACGGACAAAAAAAAGAAAACCTGCTGCAATATAATTTAACCGTTCCTTCCATTAAAGTAGGAAAATGTTTTTACATGTCTATCCCGGAAATCTTCTGAGCCTCAGATAGTCCTGGCATTAAGGAAGATTATCCGGGTCGAAGTGAGTGTTTGTTTTTTTTATGAGCACTCACCAGGGGCAAATTTTCCATGAAACGTTTCTAGCGTTTTCTCACACCCCTCTTCTCTTAACGAAAAATTTATTCTATGGCTTCATACTATTCTCGGTTATCCTTGATGCAGAAAAATTTAATACATTTTCAGAAGGTCGAATTCTATGGAACTGGCTCAAAAACAAACGTATAAAAACGAAACCATACAAGATGTGATTGCAGGTGTGAACGCCGGGATTAAATCCAATCTCAAGACTTTTTCAACCTTTTTTATCGAACGTTATTTTTCGAACGTGGCCCCTGATGATCTTTTGGGAATGCACGCTAATGAATTAACCCTATCCCTTTTGGGATATCTTGAGTTCATTGAAACACGTGAGAAAGGCAAAGCCAAAATTCGGCTGGTTCACGAAAAGGTCGAAATCCATACGGGAGCCACCAACCACACCGTTGTTGAAATCGTGAATGATGATATGCCGTTTCTTGTGGATTCACTATCGGCCGCCATTAATAATTTGGGATATACTCTTGATTTTGTAGTCCATCCGGTTTTGAAAGTAAAACGCAATTCGAAAGGCGGACTCGAGGGGCTTTATCCCAAGGATCAAGACGTTGAAGGTGCTTATTATGAGTCCTTTATTCGGTGTCAAATTTCTGAGCGGTTATCTCAAAAACAACTCAAAGCGCTTGAAACCGAACTTATTAATGTCTTTAATGATGTTCGATTGGCGGTGCGCGATTGGCGCCAAATGATGGTTGAATTGGATAAATCCATTGTGGATCTCAAATCCAACAGGCCTAAAAAAACAACAAATGAAACCATCGATGAATCCTTAGAATTTTTAGAATGGCTCAAGCAAAATAATTTTACGTTTTTGGGCTATTGTCAGTATGATTTAGGCGGAAATCCAGAGCACTCCACAGGACGTTTGAATGCGGGGGAAGGACTCGGCGTTCTTCATGACATTGAAACCCACAAAGTGGCACGCCTTTTCCAAGGCATTGAGATTACTCCGCAAAACATTCGTTTCCTGCTTGAAGCTGAGCCCATCATTATCACGAAAACTTCTGATGTTTCCCTGGTGCATAGGCGAGATCCAATGGATTCCATTAATATCAAGCGCTATGATGACAATGGTAACGTCATTGGGATCACACAATTTTTGGGACTTTTTACTTCTGTTGTGTATAAAAAAAGTGCCCGTGAAATCCCCATTTTAAGGCGCAAAATTCAAAAAATCATCGAACAATCCGGATTTTCTCAAGAATGGCATGACGGCAAAGCCCTAATCCATATCCTTGAATCTTTCCCGAGAGATGAACTTTTTCAAGGATCTTTGGAGTGGCTCTCAGAAACCAGCATTTCCATTCTTCAACTTCAAAATCGCCAAAGGCCAACGCTCTTTTTAAGATCAGATAAATTTGGGCGAACAATTTCTTGTTTGGTTTATGTCCCCCGGGATAGGTATGACACAGAACTACGTCTGAAAATCGAATCCATTTTAAAAAGAGAACTCAATGCAACCACGCGCTCTTGGAATACAGAGTTAGGCGAGCTTGCTTTTGCGCGCGCCCATTTTGTGATGCTTTTACAAGACAAGGCCCCTGAGGCTTTCAACAAAGATAAAATCGAAATCGAACTTATTGAGGCCACATTAACTTGGAAAGACCGCTTGAGAACAGCGCTCAACATGTCTCATGGCGAAGTAGCTGGCATCGAAATTCTTGAGGAATTTGGGCAAGCCTTTTCCAAAGGCTATCAAGAAAATGTAGCACCTGAAGAATCCGTTCTCGATATCGAAGAAATTCAAAAAACGGTAGAAGAAAATAAAATCCGCATTCGACTTTTCTTGGACACAGATCATCCGATCCGTTTTAAAATTTACAGCCCGCAAGAGGCTATCCCCTTGTCCCAGATTTTGCCAGTGCTGGAAAAACTTGATTTTCATGTAATAAGCGAGAGGCCCTATAAAGTTTCTTTGGATCAGAATCAAAAAGTCATCTGGGTTCAAGAATTTGAAATTGTTCCTTGCGAAAAACCTGCATTTGATATGGAAACACTGACCGAGAATTTCCTCGATGCATTTCAAAAAATATGGCGGGATGAAGTTGAAAATGACGGATTCAATCGTCTCATTATTCGCGCAGGGCTGACCTGGAAAGAGGCGCAAATTTTGCGCGCTTACTCCAAATATCTTTGGCAATTACGTGTGAATTTCAGCCAATCGGTTATGGAAGAAACTCTTTTGAATCATGGTGCAATTGTCAGGCATTTCATTCAACTTTTTTATGTGCGCTTTGATCCCTGCCTTTCGGGCGATCGTAAAAAACAATCTGATGAGATTTTGGGCATCATCCTTAAAGAAATTGATGAGGTCTCAAATCCAGATGAAGATAGGCTTTTAAGGCGCTTTTTAAACCTCCTCACCTCAACCATTCGTACAAACTATTTCCTAGAGGCTGAGGGCCAAAACAAGCCCTACTTTTCTTTTAAAGTACAATGCGCTGCCATTGAAGAAATGCCTTTGCCTCGCCCACTTTATGAAATCTTTGTTTATTCACCACGCTTTGAAGCGGTGCACCTGAGAGGCGGAAAAATTGCCCGTGGGGGGCTTCGTTGGTCTGATCGTCGGGAAGATTTCAGAACAGAAGTCTTGGGGTTGGTTAAAGCTCAAATGGTCAAAAATGCAGTCATTGTGCCGACTGGATCTAAAGGTGGATTTATCTTAAAAAAGGCACCTCAAGGAGATCGCGAAGCTTTTATGAAGGAAGGAGTTGCTTGCTATCAAAACTTCATTCGCGGTCTTTTGGATATCACAGATAATTTGGTAAAAGGAAAAGTTGTCTCTCCTGCAAATGTTGTGCGCTGGGACGAAGATGATACTTATCTCGTGGTGGCTGCCGATAAAGGGACTGCAACCTTTTCCGATTTTGCGAATGGGGTTTCTCAAGAGTACGGATTTTGGCTTGGGGATGCTTTTGCATCTGGTGGATCTCAAGGATATGATCACAAAAAAATGGGCATCACCGCCAAAGGCGCCTGGGAATCCGTGCGGCGTCATTTTCGAGAGATGGGAATGAATGCCGATGAAGATCCCATTACTGTTGTAGGCATTGGTGATATGGCAGGAGATGTTTTTGGAAATGGTATGCTTTGCTCCTCTCATATGAAGTTAGTCGCAGCCTTCAATCATATGCATATTTTCATCGATCCAACCCCAAATCCTGAAATTAGTTTTCAAGAACGCAAACGCCTTTTTGAACTGCCTCGCTCTTCATGGGCAGATTATAACGGAAGTCTGATTTCTAAAGGCGGTGGCATTTTTGAACGGCGTTCAAAATCGGTCACATTAACGCACGAAATTAAACATCTTTTAGGACTTACCCAAGATTCCATCCATCCTGATGAATTGGTGCGCACCATCATGAAAGCTCAAGTTGATCTGATATGGTTTGGTGGAATTGGAACTTTCATTAAAGCCCGTGAAGAAAGCAATGCAGATGTGGGAGACCGAGCTAACGATAATTTACGCGTCAATGGACGAGAGATCCGAGCCAAAGTTATTGCAGAAGGTGCAAATTTGGGCGTCACACAATTGGGGCGTATTGAATATGCCAAGTCCGGTGGACGCCTCAATACTGACGCTATTGATAACTCGGCCGGAGTCGATTGTTCTGACCACGAAGTCAACATCAAAATCTTGCTCGGGCTTTTGAGAGAATCTGGCAAAATTAATCTTGAAAAACGAAATGAAATATTGGTCGAAATGACTGATAATGTTTCAAAACTCGTTTTAAAAGATAATTTTTTTCAAAACCAAACCATCAGTTTGGCCCAGTCTCAAGGCGTTCACCTTTTGGACGAGCAAGCTCGCCTTATGCGGGATTTAGAACAACAAGGGCTTCTCGATCGCACAATGGAAAATCTTCCAGATGATATCGAAATCTCAAGGCGACTTGCGGATAAACATGGCCTGACGCGTCCTGAACTTTCCGTCCTTTTGGCATATGCTAAAATCGCGTTGAATAAAGCTCTTGGGAATGCGGATATTTTGGAATCATCCCTTCTGGAAGAACGCGTTCAACAGTATTTTCCAGCCTATATTCAACAACATTACCCTGAGGCGATTCCCCTTCATCCTTTGAAGCGAGGGATTATCAATATGCGAATCACCAATGCTGTCGTAAATCGTATGGGCATGACGTTTGTCAATGAAATGCACAATGAGACGGGTCGTGAGATTCCCCAAATTGTTCAAGCCTATTTAGTCGTGCGAAAACTTTTGAACTTAAGCCAATTGTGGCGAGATATTGAGTCCCTTGAAGCACTCTCAACAACCACACAAAATGAGCTCATGCTTTATGTCTATAAAGTTGTGAAACGCTTTACAGGATGGTTTTTGCGCGGCGAAATTCTCAATGATAATCCAGAACGTCAACTTCAAGACTTTGAAAAAGGCTTTGTATTTTTAGAGGCAGATCCTTTTTCATATCTCCCCATTCGTCATCGCGATAAACTGAAAAAGAAATTGGCAATCTATGCTGATTATGGACTTCCTGAGGCTTTAGCAATGAAACTCATTTCATTGGATCCTTTAATTTCAGCACCTGATATTAGTGTTCTGACCCAAAAAACAGGGCAGGATATGAAATGGGTCGCTCAAATTTATTTTGCCATTGGGGAGTCTTATGGCTTTGATTGGGTCCGCGCCATTGCAGGTGAAATTCCAGGGGAAAACCGTTGGCAGAAGAGTGCGGTTGCAACGATTATTGACGAGCTTTACTTAAGCCAAAAATCACTTACGCTCAAAATCATTTCCTCCCACAGCCCTCAAGACTGTCTCTTGACGACTTCCGGACATTTCAAAGAAGAGTTCTTGAAATCACCCAATGTTGAAAAATTATTGGCAGATCTCATGAGTGCCCCTTCCGTGGATTTGGCCATGTTAACAGTAGCCAACCGCGAGCTTGGGCGGTTTGCCGAGGGAGGATTAGTTTAGGTCTCTATACCCATCGCGAATAAAAAATTATAGATAAATGTTTGAAAAACATTTGGAAATGTGTCAGCAAAGAAAGGTGAAGAATTTTTTGACACCAAAAGAAAGAGCCAGTCTAAAAGTCCAACATCGTCGTGAAAGGGACAGACGCATCTGTGACCAAATCAGGGCTGTAATTTTAGCAGATGAAGGATTGAAATGCTTGCAGGGATCTTTATTTTTTGTGTTGCATGCCAGCCGGCTCGATCCATTATAACAACAGCATGCCTCCCTTCGGGAATATGATGAGCTATCTCTTTTAAATGTTCTTCAAGAACGAATCCGTTGGCACAAGGAGCAATAATAGCAGCACTTTTCTTTTGTGAGGGACATACAGCGCCAAAAATATACCTGAATAAAAACTGCTGTTGCCTAACAGCTCGAGGACGAGTTCCCTTTATAGCCCAAATCCGTGTCAAAGAACCTTGTTGACCTATGCGACTTTCATCTTGAAACCATAAGTCTACTTTATCTAAAGAAACATCTTCTGGAAGAATATCTGTTATTGTTTTCAGAAGTTTTTTTTAAAGTCTTCTTGTGCTTGTGGATCTCTTTTTGGGTGTTGAGAACGAGAGGTAATCCATGAGAATACAAGCCGATGCAAGAGATGATACATGCCAGATGTGCTATAGATGACATTATATTTTTGGGCAACCATATCAACAATATTTTGACATTTAATCCGACCTCCTGAGCAATTGCTATGAAGGGATAGAATATCCTCCCGTAGAGTTTCTAGGTTTGCTATACGAGCTTTTTTTCCTCGTCCCTTACGAATACTTAAGAGAGACTCTAACCCGCCAGATTCGTAGGATCGTCTCCAGATAAGAATTATTTTATGGTTTTTTTCAATGAAAGCGCAAACCACCTCTTCACTCATTCCTGATTGAATTTTCCAAAGCGCTAACAAACGAATGCCGTACTTTTGTTATCCGTGTTGTTTGTATACTTCTTCAAAGTTGTCTGGCCAGTTAACTTGCATCCCTTACTCCTATCATATTTTAGGGAAGGTCAGCATATTTTTGTAAAATTTGTTACTTATTTATAATAAATGGTATAAGTTGCATTTCGATTTTGAATTCAGCCCACTTGTCCTTCATTGAAAATTATGTTTTATTTTTGAATCAAAGGTGTCGCTAGGATGGCGCGATACTCTGAACTCAGCCCAGCCATCATAAGAAAGAGAATTAAGACTATGAAACTTCATTTATTAGCTTCAACAGCTCTCATTGCGGGTTTTGTTTTGGGTGCGCCTTTAAATGCCGCTGATCCAGCTTCCGATACAATCGTTGCCAAAGTTGATGGTAAAGATATTACTTATTCCCAAGTCATGGCTGAAAAAGACAAGCTTCCTAAAAAAGCTCAAGAGCTCCCTGCGGAAACACTTTTCCCCGTGCTGCAAAATCAAGTGGTTGATGTCAAGTTGATTGAAAAAGCAGCAGCAGGATCTGGCCTTGCTAATGATCCAAAAGTCAAAGAGGCTGTTCAAAAAATGACGCAACAGCTCATTGATCAGGCTTATTTGGCCAAGCAAATTGAAGGTGCCGTGACAGACGCAGCCATTAAAGCGAAATATGACGAAATCGTCAAAAATTTCCCTAAAGAAAAAGAAATCAAAGTGCGCCACATTTTGGTTAAAGATGAAGCTACAGCTAAACAAATCGTCAAAGCCCTTAAAGGTGGATCTGACTTTGCGAAACTCGCCAAAGAAAAATCTACAGATGGTACAGCCAAAGACGGCGGTGAATTGGGTTACATCACAAAAGACGCTGTTGTGAAAGAATTCAGTGATGTGGCTTTTGCTCTTGAAGTTGGTGCTTACAATGAAACACCTGTAAAAACTGACTTTGGATGGCATGTTATTAAAGTTGAAGACAAGCGTGACGCTAAAGCCCCTACATTTGAAGAAGCCAAAGAAGAGCTCAAAGCGCTTATGGCGGAAGAAGCGATTTTGAAGCTTTTGAAAGATTTGCGTGCTACGGCTAAAATTGAACTTTTTGATAAAGACGGCAAGCCTTTACCAACGGCTCCTGCACCTGCAGCACCTGCTGCGGTTCCTGCGCCTGCGGTTCCTGCATCTGCAGCTCCGGCAGCTCCAACTCCAGCTGAAGCGCCAAAAAAATAATAAGTCACTCAGTTTAATAAAAAAAGCCTCGGGGAATCTTTCCTTGGGGCTTTTGCTTTTAAAATGAATTTAATCTGTCTCAGTGTAGATAGAAGTGAGTGTTAGGGGAAAGGTGATACCAGCCTATCTCACTTTTATTTGAACTCAGACAGAAACCTTTTGATAAATGAGGGCGCATGCTATAAGCAAAGTCATCATGAGACTTGATCATTTTTATTCCGTTTTGAAATTCGTTTTTTTCCTGAGTGCTGGACTTCAGGGAAATGCAATTGCAAATCCAGTGTCTCTTGAGACATTTCGAGGAGAGCACATTGTCTCCATCGATTTTAATGCTCAAAAAGCCTGGGCCAAACGACCTGATCCCTCAAAATCAGGTCTGAAAGGGTGCCTAAAAAAAGCCCTGGTGGATTTGATACCCATTCCTTTTTTTCGTCCGACTTTTTCGTGTTCGCCTGCTCAAACTTTAAAAGCAGAAGTTGATCGAATTCATCACCTTCATGCGCAGGATGTTTTTGTTCCCAATATTTTAGAGAAAACGTCCCAGTGGATTGTCTTAAGTGATTTGGGACCAACGCTTGACTCTTTAATGGCACTCGCGTCTTTGGAAGATAAAAAGAAGTTGGGAATTCAAGCCGCTGGTGCGCTTGCCGCACTCCATCAAAAAGGGCAATGGCATGGACGTGGTGAAATTCGTGATATGACACTTACCACTTCGCGCGAAATTGGATTTATTGATTTTGAAGAAAATCCAAATGGACCATTGTCTGTGAAGCAAGCCCGAGATTTTTTATTATTTCTTTTTTCGCTCAGTGAGTTTTTTGAGGACCCTCAGGACATGGTTGCCATCGTTCAAAATTATAAAAACCAGGGACCGCGTTGGTCATATCGCATTGCGCGGGTAATCTTTCAAATTGTCTCCCCTTTTGTTAAAGTCTTAAAAATTGTACCCTTGGGTCGAGATGGCGTAAGACTACTTAAAGCCATAACCCTTATTGAAAGCACGTTAAAGGTGATCGAATGTCCCAAAAACCCATCATAGGAATTACCGTTGATTCTCAAGGACCCGGGAGTTACTCAAAATTTCCCTGGTATGCTCTTAGGGAAAATTATGTGAGTTCCGTTCAGCAGTTGGGCGCAATTCCACTTCTTCTTCCTCATGAACCTGATCATGTGACTGATTATTTGAATCTTGTACAAGGTCTTATTATCACCGGTGGAAACTTTGATGTGGACCCCTCATATTATGGGGAAGAGACGAAATCGGAGACCGTTCAGCCCAATCCAAAACGCACAGCTTTTGAATTTTCACTTGGGAAAATAGCCTTAGAGAAAAACATCCCCATTTTAGGAATTTGCGGGGGGATGCAACTTTTAAATGTGGTTTTAGGGGGAACCCTCATTCAACATATTCCAGATGCTATATCTACTGAGATTCCTCACGAACAACCCAATCCTCGCAATGAAGTCAGCCATACGGTGACAGTTTTGGAAGACTCAATCCTTCATAAAATCACCAAGGCTTCCGAAATTTACGTTAATAGCGCCCACCATCAAGCCATTAAAAATCCAGGTCGAGGAATTGTTTTTAATGCTCATGCACCTGACGGCGTTGTCGAGGGATTTGAAGTGCCTGAAACCCGTTTTTGTTTAGGTCTGCAATGGCATCCCGAGTTTTTCATCACCCCGCAAGACAGAGCCATTTTTGAAGCTTTCCTTGCTGCAGCGCAAAGTTAAATTATGACCAAAGAACGCATCGCTAAAGCCATCGCTCACGCAGGGCTGTGTTCGCGACGAGACGCCGAAAAACTCATCCTGGAAGGTCAGGTCATTTTAAATGGTGCGCTTGTCACAACACCTGCAACTTTGGTTTCGGCCGAGGATAAAATTGTGGTCAAAGGCATGCCTTTGGCCAAGCCAGAGGCTCTTCGTGTGTGGCGTTATTATAAACCCGTGGGACTTGTGGTCAGTCATCGAGATGAAAAAAATCGTCCTACCATTTTTGATGCCCTTCCCTCAGATCTTCCCCGCGTGATTTCTGTGGGCCGTCTTGATCTCAGTTCTGAAGGACTCATTCTCCTCACGACAAGTGGTGCTCTTTCTCGCAAGCTCGAACTGCCTTCAACGGGGTGGAAACGCCGCTATCGCGTGCGTATTTATGGAACGCCTACGCCGGATCAGCTCTCAAGTTTGAAATCTGGAATTACTGTTGAGGGCATTCACTATGGCCCTATTGAAGCCCAACTCGACCGTCAACAAGGCCACAATGCCTGGATTACAATGACCTTAACAGAGGGAAAAAATCGTGAGATCCGAAAAATTATGCAGCATTTTGGATGGAGCGTGAGTCGTCTAATTCGCCTCAGTTACGGCCCCTTTTTATTGGGCAACTTAACGCCAGGGGAAATTTCTGAAGTTTCTAAAAAAATGCTGCGAGAATCTTTGGGCAAAATGCTTGAGGGTGTTCAATGAGAGTTGTAGGGGGTACACTTCGGGGCAAAAAATTAATCGCCCCTGAGTCGCTCCAAGCTCGTCCCACCTCAGATCGTTTGAGGGAAACTCTCTTTAATATTTTAGCGCATAATCCTGAAATGGGACGACTGCCAGGACCTAATACGCGGGTTTTAGATGCTTTTGCAGGCACAGGAGCTCTCGGACTTGAGGCGCTCTCAAGAGGGGCCCTTGAGGTCACATTTGTGGATTACAATTCAGATTTGGTGCGCAACAATGTTCTCCAATGTCATATGGACAAGAAAGCAACGATTATCTCAGGTGATTTCCTTAAAACGCCCCTCAAAGGCTCATTTGATCTTATATTTCTGGATCCACCTTATGGACAAGGGCTCATTGAAAGTGCCCTTTCCCATTTGATTTCTGCGCATGTGGTGACGGAAAAAACAATCCTTGTTCTTGAATTTCAAAAAGATGAGAAAATTGAAATTCCAGATCTATTTGAAATTATTGCAGAAAGAAATGTGAGCATTTCAAATGTTTTATTTTTAAAAATGTCCGAGTTCAGATAGAAGTGAGACAAAATTGGGAGGGATGGAGATGAGCTGAGCGCGCCCCCAAATTGCGCTGTAGCGAGGCTCATCTCCATTGCCATACCCAAACCAGGCCTCAAGAATAGGAAATGTAAAAAACCTATTGATGGAGGACTGGATGAGGATCCACGGATTACTGAAAATACACCTAGTCGCCCCTGAAATATTTCCTAACACGTTGAATCAAATTGATTTTATGCTGAAAATTTGATAGTAAAGGCCATTGCATAATTAATAAAAATTCCAACTGAGGTCCTGAAAAGCTAATTTTTGAGTTTTTTAAATTGAGGGGGATGATATTTTTCTTCGTCTCTTTGTTCTTTTTTTGCTCAAATACTCACTTAACTCGCCTGATTTATCCATAAGCAACCTTATTTGTGGCCTTTAAGAGGTTAAAGGCTATGGCTTTTAGGGCCATTTGTCCTTGAACTTTGGGTGTTGTAAAATAGGATGCTCTCGTGAATTTGAATTTTCGTTTTAAGGTTCCAAATCCTTGTTCCACCCTATATCGAATCTTCGAAATCATCCGGTTAAATACTTTTTGCCAATGGGTTAAGGGCTTATTTCTTTTCGCTTTCTCCATCAACCCGTTCTTAATCCCCTTAGACCTCAGCAAGTCTTTGTTTCCTTGGGAAGCATACCCTTTGTCTCCATAAAGCCTCTTATCTCGACGCTTCTTCACAACCTCTTCCAACTCTCTCACTTCAGAGACATGCGCAGGCGTCACGTGAACCTGATCAATATATCCGTCCTCCTGGTCAATGACCATAAAGCCTTTGTACCCAAAATAGCTCCGTTTCCCCTTCTTAAGCCATGTGGCATCTGGATCTTTGGAAAGGGTTACCTGCTCTTCAACAGCATATTCCTTGTCTTCTTCACGATCAACAGCCATCCCCTCCATTTCTTTCCGAGGACGTGCCGCTGATTCGATAAGCGTCGCATCTATAATCGCTCCTTGGGATTCTTTCACTTTTAATCCCTTTTGTTCTAGTTGATAATTGATCATTGCAAGGAGGTATTCCCAAAGGTTTTGACTGATCAACAAGTTGCGAAATCGACAGAGCGTCGTATGATCAGGCACCTTTTCCAACCCCGTGATGACCATAAAGTCCAACCGAACCCTCAAGGCTTCTTCCAACCCCTCATCGCTTAAGCTATGCCAAGCCTGCAAAATCAACGCCTTCAGTAAATTGACTGGTACGTACCCATTGGGGCCATAGCCAGATCTTCCTAGTTTCCCCATATTTTGCTTTACACTCTCCCAGTCGATAAGGCTAAAAGCTTGGATAAGTTGACTGTTCTTTAAACGCTCTCTGGCTTCACGATTTAAAAAGGACATTTTCGATCACTCCTGCTTTTCGGACTTTCCTCAGTATATCCTTTCTCTCCTCATCCCTCAATTATGCAATGGTCTTTAGTATAATTGCAAGAAATGAGGATCAACGGATCGAAAGCTTGCAATATGAAACCGTCAAAAACAGATACATCTTAAACTGAACTTGTACGAGTTCATATATAGTACTTCTCCATTATATTGATAGAGATTGGCTGAGGAGTTTATCAAGGAGTTGATGAAGGTTTTCTGGGTTTTGCTGGACGAGGGGGCGGAGGATGGATTTGATTTTGTGCCACCAATGTTCGATAGGATTGAGGTCAGGAGAGTCAGTTGGGAGAAAGAGGAGATGGCAGCCAAATTTCTCAATCAAATCTTTCGTTTTTGGCGATTTGTGAAAGGCGGCATTGTCCATAATCAGGGTGGTATTTTTTGATAAACCCGGCAATAAAACCTACTCAAGCCAAGCATTAAAAAGATCTGCATGACATCCACCTTGAAAGGTGAAAGGCGCCACGAACGCACCCTTCATGAGACCGCCAATGATACTGACACGCTCTCTTTTTTGGCCCGGGATCTCCGCGTAAACCTTTTGCCCGCGCGGCGCCCAGGCATGCTCTCGATAAAGGCGATTATCAATCCCAGCTTCATCAATCCACACGATTGTTTCAGGATCTATTTTCTCAAGCTGTTTTATAAATTCGGCCCGCTTGTCTTCGTTACGTTCTTTGTAAAGCGTCGTCTTTTTTTCGTGTAATGTTTAAACGTTTAAGCCATTTACTCACGTTTTGGAATCTCAACCCCAAAGCTTCGGCGATTTGTTTGAGCGTATGATCCGGATTTTGAGCGACGTAGTCTCTGAGTTTTTGCTCATCGACTTTACGCGGATAAGAAGTGCGTTTTTTCGGTTTAATATCCCCTTGTTTATGAAGACATATCCATCGATAGATCGTGGCTTCTCCAACGTTAAAAACCTTTGCAGCCTCCCGCTTACGGCCGCCGCTCGTAATGGAGGAGATGACCTTTTTTCGCAGCTCTTCCGAATATGCTTTTGCCATACGCTCCTTATACCTAAACTTTTCCTAAAAATCTATCTATTTATAGGGGAAGGACTATAAAACTCTGACATTTTAAAGTCATCCTGTATTATAATAAAATTATCTCGCCTTTGCTATATACCGCTCGGCAATGAAGAAGCCTTGTTAATCAGAGGAATGAACGAAACAACCGTTGTAATTCAATAAAATTTTATGTATAAATGGGGCATGAGAATTGAACTGACAAATAAAGAAAAACAAGATCTAGAATTTCAGCACAGTAAAGAAAGAGATCGTCGCGTGGCTGATCGCATCAAAGCCGTTTTGTTAAATGCGGAAGGATGGACTCAAAAGCAAATCGCTCAGGCTTTGCGTATTCGCTATGAAACTGTTCAAAATCACCTCAACGATTACAAGAATAGCAAAAGCTTAATCCTGAAAATGGTGGCTCTGAAAGCCATCTTACCCCGCATCAAACTTTGCAGCTGATCAGCCATCTTGAGGGCAACGAATGAACAAATAGCTCATTCGCAACAATTTTTCTTTCAAAAAACTAAGGGCACACCTTCGAAAGCTGATCCAGTAAAACAAGCTGAGTTTATCCAAATCTCTTGGGTTCCATTAATTTGGAAACGATGGATGTGACTATTGCAGCCCCTAAAACCATTGATAGCAAGGCCATGGAAAAGCATTTTGCCGCCTTGCGAAAGAAATATCCCAAGGCCCCAAAAATTCACCAGATTTTAGATAGGGGCCCTTATAACATCAGCAAAGACACAAAGCGCCGCTGAAAAATATGGGATCGTTCTTCATTATTTGCCGCCATACAGTCCAAACTTGAATCCAATTGAGCGATTATGGAAAGTGATGAACGAGTACGTACGCAACAATCGTGTCTTTCAAAGTGCTGCTGAATTTAGGGATGCCATTGACGCATTCTTTGCTACGTGGCCTCAAATCGCCAGCTCTATGGTTGACCGCATTAATGATAACTTTCAGATCCTTAATAAGGCATCTTCAAGTTAAAGGAGTATATCTCAAAAAAAAAATGACTTTACCACCGCTGTAAAATACTTTTTTGACAAAACTGTTCATGAAATTAAAGACGTGATTCAAAGCCGTGTCACAGACAGCTTCGAACGACTTAACACCCAATTTTCATTTTGATTGGATGTAAAATTAAAAAAGACTCGCCTTATTTGTTTCCTCGAAATATAATTTTTTCAAAGGATAATAAACAGGGAAGGTTAAAATTTAGGGATGTTGCTTCAATTTTCGTTTCTTTTATTGATCACCGTCAGTTTTTGCTTTGGGGCTCAAGCGCGCCTTCCCGAACATGATAAGGCTGTTGATCTTGCGCGAAATAACAAATCATCAGAAGCACTTCAGATTCTTGAAAAATTGCATAAAGACAATCCAAAAGATACAGAAATTACTCACGACTTAGTGACTGTTGCGCTCTGGGCGGGTCAAAACAAAAAAGCACGGGACACTTTTTTTTCTGAATTGAATCCGCAGAATGTGCCTCTTTATGCTTTAGAATCTGCCGCAAAAGCTTCCCGTAATTTAGGCCGTTATGAAGAAGCCAGACGGCTTTATGAAATTGGGCAACAACGCGATCCCAAAGCTGAAGTTTTTCAAAAAGGCCTTCAGGCGGTTCTTGAAGACGAAAAATCTAAAAAACACAAAAATCCCGCAAAGAAAAAAAGTGATCTTCATCCCGAACATGAAGAGGCCCTCGCTCTGGCCAAGGCCGGGAAAGTTGAGGAGGCTGTAGATATTCTTGGTCTTTTACATGCGAGATTGCCAGAAGATAAAAAAATAACGAATGATCTTGTCGTTTTGGCTATGTGGGCCAATCAAAATGAGTTGGCGCGAGACGTTTTTTTTCAAGAGCTTTCTCCTAATACGGCTCCACTCTATGTTTTATCGGCAGCAGCAAAGGTCTTACAAAATTTAGGGCAGCAGGAAGAGGCGGCACGCCTTTATCGTCTAGGCCTTCAAAGAGAGCCACATAACAAAAATCTCATCATTAACTATATCTATTTTTTATCAAAATCAGAAAAATATAATGACGCCCTTACTCTTTTGAAGTCTTTGAGAAGACAATTTTCCAAAGATACAGAAGTGCTTTTTGCCATAGCCTATGCTTATGAAAAAGGGAATTCCTTTTTAGAGGCGATGGGAACGTACGATAAAATTCTTGAAATTCAGCCTGAGAATAAAAAAGCTATGAGGCACGAGTTACGCAGTTTGCAGCAAAAGGGTGGGAATCTAAGCGAAAGACATGAGTTTTGTTATTTCTCTAGAGATATCATGCTTAATAACATCCCACTGCTGCTGATAAAAAGAGAAGCCTCCAGCAAGTCGTCTTTTAAATCTTTGAATCCAAGCCGAAATGGCAAGAAATATATGATTTCTTTGGGCTCGTCCCGTGCGAGACTGACAGCGTTCAAGACCGCATGTTTGCTTTAATTCCCGATGATAAACTTCGATTTTCCAACGCGATTTCATGACCAGTTCAATATGATCACGAGAGGGATTATCCCTATTGGTTCCGATATAATCCGTGCGACCGTTTTTGGCAACAAACCGGAAAACAGTAATCCATCCATATCCGCGTAAGTGAACTTTCAGTCCTTCATCTGGAATGTCCAGCTTTTCAAGAGTTTCTCCACGATTCACTTTCCTGTTTTTCTTCAACCCCATCACCCATGTCCAGCCTATGGATTCAATGGCCTTCAGATTATTCAAGCTCGAGTACCAAGCGTCTGCAACCACGTCATCCGGATTTATCCCTCTGTCTTGAGCCAGCTTTAACATTTCCCTGAAATGGTCATTCTTGCTTTTGCCATCGCTGGCTTTATCATAAATACGATAATCAACAGGAATAGAGTCATGACTCCTCAGGCCATGCCATACCAAATTGACAAGACCTATCCCCGCAATAACATCATGGGCATTCCCAGAATACTGATAATGCACAAGCTCTATCTTCTCGCTCCGATTTTTATCCAAAATTGTATCGTCACATACTAAAAAACAAGGTTCTTTCTTGTTAATAAGAGATTGAGTAAGATTCCACACTCCGCTCGGACGCAATGCACTAGAACTCAACCATCGATTGACGCTGTCATGCGACAATGGAATCGGTGACACCTCCGAAAGTGCCAACCCTGAATAGCGCACACTGCTGGCTTGTAAAAATGAACGATAAAGTGATTTTGTGCATTTGTGTCGAGACATCATTTCTTCTCATTTAATAAATATTCCCTCTCACCTTATCTCTTCTCTCTTCTCCTGCAAACTGCGTAACTCGTGTGAGGGCCAGAATTGAAGCGTTACGCCAATCGGGTGCGCCTTACCGCGCTCATGAGTTGGCGCTTCAATCTCCCGAGCTTTTTCAAAAACAAGACTTAGAAAAATATGAAGGGGACAAAACAGCGGTTAGAATCAGATGGGGAGAGGATGGAGGTCCAGAGCCCTTAAAACGATATGACCATACAGATCAAGCGATTCGGGATCTTTTGAGG
Organism: Candidatus Bealeia paramacronuclearis; assembly: GCF_035607555.1. Taxonomy (NCBI): domain Bacteria; kingdom Pseudomonadati; phylum Pseudomonadota; class Alphaproteobacteria; order Holosporales; family Holosporaceae; genus Candidatus Bealeia; species Candidatus Bealeia paramacronuclearis. The sequence goes on from NZ_JAVHWZ010000002.1 coordinate 650,852, forward strand.
CATAAAAAAGAAAATCTTTCTGCGCCTGAGAAAGAGCGCGCCCAATCAGATCTCATTCAAGCCTTTCATAATCGATTAGAAATGAAGAGAGCAATAATCGAGTTTGAAAATTACAAGGGCAAAGGGAAATCCATCAATGCTATTCCATCCTATGTTTTAATTGCCGCGGGTGAAGCTTATTTACAATTACGGGAACCCCAAAAAGCAAGAGAGATTTTGGAAGAAGTTCATCGAAAAAGTCCGTTAAATTATAAAAACAACGTTCTTCTTTATTATGCGCACGAAGAAACAGAAGATCATGATAAAGCTCTTGCATTTATTAGAAATTCTATTTTGTATGAACCTAAGTGGATCTTAGGAAAAACGGAAAACTCTTCTCGAAAAGAACTTGAGCAAACGTTAGCAGCCTCACCTTTTTATTCTAACTTAAACAATGAAGGACAAAAAACTCTAGAAGATTTCAATAATACGGCGCCAGCCAATCTTGAAATATTAAGGCTTTTGAGTGACCTTTATAATGCAAGAGGGCTTCCTCGTGCATCTCTCGAAAAGGCAGAGCTCGGCCTTGCCCTTGAACCTCAAAATATTGAATTACAAGTTGCTAAAATTAAAGCGCTTATCAGTCTCAATCGTATAGAGGAAGCTAGGTATGAAAAAGAGCAACTTGTGAGGCTTTATCCAGAACAATCTAACGTTCAGGACTTAGAAAAAGAATGGAAAGTATTTGATAAATGGGAAATTATAAGTGACTTTCAAAATGAAAAAAGTTCGGGAACGACTTTTGGATCTAAATCCTCTCAACTTGACACCAAACTCTATTCCCCCCCTATTTATAATCACTATCGTGTCTTTGCACATGATGTCATAGGACGGGCCTTGTTTCCCGAAGGCATGGAGCGTCTTTATCGTCAAGGCGCGGGGGTAGAATATCGAGGGCCCGATTGGGAGATTGAAGGTGAAGTTGATCATAATGCCTATCCCACACAACGGCCCTCCTTTCGTTTAAGCACAACGTGGAATCCGCAAGACGAATGGTTGTATTCTGCTCAGGGTGAATATTTTTCACTGGATACTCCGATGAGGGCCTTAAAAAATCATATTTTTTCAAATAAATTTAAAAGCGGTGTGACCTATCAAAAAAATGAAGATTTTTCAGCTGGGATCCAAAGTTACATTCAAAATTTTAGTGATAGAAATTTGTGGGGGGGTGTTTCTGGATTTATGAAGAAGGATATTCTCGTGCATCCCAAGCGAAAGATTGATTTGCGTGCAGATGTAGGAACTGATTTTTCTCGTTTAACCAATGTCATTTATTTTAGCCCTAAGCGAACTCTGAGTTATTCTTTGACAACGTCTGCTGTGGATCAACTTTGGAGACAATATGAAAATGAATTTCATCATCGTGTCACTATGAGTGGTGGGTTCTATTCTCAAAAAGGTTTTAAAACTGAGTTTGTGGGTAAAATTGGATACCAGCATGAGATCAAACTTAATAAACTTTATGAATTGATTTATGGGGTCGAGCGAGGTCGCAATGTCTATGACGGAGGTCTTGAGTATTCAAACACCGTATTTATCAAACTTAATGCGAGATTTTAAAAATGTTGAAAAAAATATTCATATTGATTTTTCTATGTATTAACAACGAAACAGCTTTAAAAGCCTTTGAAAATAATAATTTTATTATTCTTTCTTATCACAACATTACAGATCAGGTAACTACTGATAATTTTCAACAAAGTGGGGAAGACTATTCTCTTCCCGCTCAACAACTAACGGCACAATTCCAATGGCTTTCTGAAAATGGATATACAGTCATTTCCATGGATGATGTCCTTCAAGCCAAAAGGGGTGAAAAAACGCTTCCTGAAAAGGCCGTTCTTTTGTCATTTGACGATGGTTATCAAAGTTTTTATCAAGAAGCCTTTCCACTGCTGAAAGCTTTCAATTATCCTGCAGTTCTTGGAATTGTTGGAAGCTGGATTGAGGTTCCTGAAGGTCAAGATGTCAAATATGAAGAAAAGAAAAAAATTCCGCGGGACAAATTGATGACTTGGGAAGAGATCAAAGAAGTTCAAGATTCGGGACTCATTGAAATTGCCAATCATAGCTATGCACTTCATAAAGGAATTCCTGGAAATCCTCAGAAAAACCTTGAACCTGCGATTGCAACACATCAATATTTACCTAACCTAGGAAAATATGAAAGCGATCATGCCTACCTCAAAAGAGTTCATGAGGATCTTAAAAAAAATTCAGATTTATTTCATCAAAGACTTGGGAAAAAACCACGTATTATGATTTGGCCTTATGGAGCCACAAACATGAAAGTTGTTAAAATAGCTCATGATTTGGAGATGCCCATTACTTTTACCCTTGAGGATAAAATCAACACTGTTGATAATCTTACGCTTTGCGGTCGAAAACTTGCTATGTCGTTCACTACTTTAGGTGATTTTATTATAGATATTTACGACCTGTCTCACCCTCCTTTAGATCCTTTCCGAACAGTTCGGGTGGATCTTGATTATGTGTATGATCCTGATCCAAAAATTCAAGAAGAGAATCTGTCCAAACTTGTTCAACGGATTTATGAGATGCAAATTTCAGCCGTCATTCTTCAAGCTTATGCTGATCCAGATGGCAGCGGGAATATTAAAGAAGTTTATTTTCCAAACCGCCATTTGCCAATGCGGACAGATTTATTAAATCGATTAACCTGGCAACTTCGTACACGTGCTGGAGTTGAAGTCTTTGTTTGGATACCCATGTTGGCGTTTGATATAAATCGCGAGGACCTTCTTGTGAAATCGTATGATCCTCAATCAGCTAAGCTTTATGTAGATAAAGAAAGATATCGTAGACTTTCACCTTTCCATCCGAAATCCCAAAAAATCATTCATGAGATTTATGAAGATCTCTCTAAAAGCAGCTTTTTTGCAGGTATTGCTTATCATGATGATGGTGTGCTGTCAGATTTTGAGGATGCCAATGACTTTGCATTTCAAGAATTTTTGAGGGACTCTCACCTTGAAATCACACTCTCTGAAGCTATTCAAAATCCTGAATATCGAAAGGCATGGGCGTCTTGGAAAACTCAAAAGCTGATTGATTTTACAAAATCCCTGACGGAAACCGTCAAAATTTACAATCCCTTTGTCAAAACGATGAGAAGCCTTTTTGCACTTCCTATTTTAAATCCGGATAGCGAAGAATGGTTTTCTCAAAATTTCGATTCATTCCTAAAAACGTATGATTATACGGCCATTATGGCGATGCCCTATATGGAAGGGGCCGATGATCCTGAAGGCTGGATGAATGATCTTGTGGAAAAAGTGAAAAATCACCCTGAAGGCCTGAAAAAATCACTTTTTGAACTTCAATCAGTCAATTGGCGCACAAAAAAACTAATTTCTACAGAGGAGATTGTCAAATGGATGCAAAACCTTCAAGTCCGTAAGGCCATTAATTTTGGGTACTATCCCGATGATTTTCATCAAGATCATCCTCAAGCCGATATTGTTCACAGAGGAATTTCAAAACAAAATTATCCTTTTAGGTTATAGGAAAAAAATGTCAGAACGCCCTCCTCTTAAGACATATCAAGTTATCATTCACACTGTGATGATCATCATAGGGTGGTTGCTTTATATTTTTGCATGGATTTATGTTTTTAAATATTATCCAGAGCATCTCAATATAGGTGGAATTTTAATTCTGATCAGTTTTTGTTTGGGGCTTTCCGTAACTGCCTTTTGGGTTTACCATAATATAGGTATCCATAAACGCAAGGGCTCCCGAAAATCCATAAATGTCACGACTTACCAATATGCTCAAGATTGGAACGAACATAAAATTCATGCCATTTGGGATGAGGTCAAAAAAGCAAGCCAAATTCACATCCATATTGACCCTGAGAAAAAAGAGAAACATTTTCTAATAAGAAAATTATATGGTTAACTTCTTTATAGACATTTTTGGACCTATTTATCTAGGAGTTGTGCTTTATGTCGCCATTTATCCAGTAACAACATCAATCATTTGGATTTTAACTGCGCTCATTTATCGCTATCATTGGGAAGATAAAAAATTAGAATCCAGTTTAGAGTTCTACCAACCTTTTGTTTCTGTGATGATTCCAGCCCACAATGAAGCACAAATTCTCCCCCATTCTTTGCCCGCGATTACATCTATGGACTATCCTCACTATGAAGTCTTACTTTTAGATGATGGGTCCACAGACAACACACTGGAGATTGCGCGAGAATTTGTTGAATCTGGAAAACTAAGGATTCTTCATAAATCCAAAAATCAAGGTAAAGCTCTGGCGTTGAATGATGGATTTCCCTGCACAAATGGAGAAATCATCGTCATTTTTGATGCGGATGCGGAACCTCATCCTCAATTTTTAAACCATATGATTAAACATTTTCAACATCCGCGTGTGGGGGCGGTCACAGGACATCCCAGAGTCAAGAATACAAATACATTTTTGGCAAGACTTCAATTGGTCGAATTCACATCAATTATTGGACTTTTGAGAAGGTCCCAACGGATTTGGGGACGGATTGTGACAATTTCAGGGATTGCCTCTGCGTTCCGACGGGAAGCACTTCACGATATGGGTGGATTTAGTCCTAATGCTTACACCGAAGATATCGAAATCACCTGGCGTCTTCAAAAACACTTTTGGGACGTCCGATATGAACCGAAAGCCACCGTTTGGATGCATGTTCCTGAGACATTTACAACATTTTTCAGGCAACGTTTGAGATGGACGCATGGACTCATGCAAGTTCTCAAATGGAATGCGGATGTGATGACGCATTTGAAATGGCGGCGCATGTGGCCTGTATTTATTGAAGCGGTGCTTTCGACATCTTGGGTTGTGGCATTTGCCCTTGTTCTTATTTTTGAACTTCTGACGTGTAAACTGGAGGGGGATTATAGTCCTTATTTTTTGAAGTGGGGAATCGTAGTTGCAACCGTTTCATTAGTACAACTTTTTACAGGCCTGATGGTTGACTCTCGCTATGACAAAGATGTTCTCAAATTTTTCCCGTATGCGATATATTATCCCCTCATTTACTGGATTACAATGGTGGCTGTAACACTTTGGGCATTGCCAGTTCTTTTTAAAAATTCAAAAGAATCGATTCGTTGGAAAACGGGAAGAAAATAATGGTGGGCGCTGCAGGATTCGAACCTGCGACCCTCTGATTAAAAGTCAGATGCTCTACCGACTGAGCTAAGCGCCCGGAAACACACTGTGTGTGAGTCCGTATGGCCGCCAACATACGACCAAAGACTCAAGAGGTCAATATTTTCTTACACACTTTTTATCTGAGGGGCCTTAAGTTCCCGATAAACAATGAAAAGACCGCTTGAAATGACGACTGCACATCCCAAAAGAAGGTGCGGGGTGGGGTAATTTCCGTAAAGAAAAATATCCAAAACGGCACTCCAAAGCATAGAGGTATAAATTATGGGGGCCACAGTGCCGGCGGAAGCATTTAAATACGCATGACTAATGCACAGTTGTCCAATGCCACCACCAATCCCGAGCATCATGAGTGAAATCCACCCTCCAAGGTCCGGCTCTACCCAATAAAAAGGCAACACAAATAATGTGAAAAGCCCTGGAATTAAGGATCCCCAAAAGGTTAAGGACAAGGGATCAATGGAAAGGCTCAGTTTGCGTCCAAAAAGATTATAGGCCTCCTCAAGGCCGGCGCCTGCAATAATTCCTAAGGCCGCCCAATGCATCACATCCCCAGAGGGCTTTGCAATAATCAAAACGCCTATGAATCCGATCGCTACCGCTCCCCACTGTAATGATTCGACCTTTTCTTTCAAAATCGGGTAAGACAAAATCACGAGGAAAAACGTTGAGGAAAAATAAAGAGCAATGGAGTTGGCTAAAGGCAAGGGCCCGATTCCCCAAAATAAACTTGTCAGGGCCACTGCCAACAAGATTCCACGAAAAAGATGAAGTTTTCCGGATACAAGAGGAGATGAAATACGCCTGCCTTTGAAAAACATAAGTCCCACACAAAAAAGTGCGGCAAATAAGCAACGGAATGTCACAAGTTGAATGGGAGGGTAAAGTGTCGTTGTGTCTTTGACAATAGCGTTCAAAATAGAGAAAACCAACATCGCAAGACACATATAAAACATTCCCCAAAGGGGTGATTGAATTTTGGGCATACATTTCCCTGTCTGTGAATGCATTTATAAATACAGTGAATTACTTATGTTGCAAAAATTACCTACGTCAAGAAAAATCCCTCTTGCATTTTCAAAAGACTCTGATCATATTGCCTTGCCCCTGATGTGGGGGTGTTTTTATTTAATGGAGAATATACAAATGAAAAATATCGCTTTGGCTCTCGCCCTCGTTGCTGGTTTCGCTTCTGCTGCAGTTGCTACAGAAGAAAAAGCTACAACTTCCACAACTGAAGTTGCTGTTGATTCCACAAAAGCTGCTACTGAAGGTACAGTTGATTCTTCTAAAAAAGAAGCTTCTTCTGAAGAGACAACAAAAGCTAACTAATCTCTTTGAGATTTAGCTTTTTGAAAAAGAGTGTAGGTTATCTGCCTACACTCTTTTTCTTTTTTAAAGATCCCTCTAAGATACGTTAAATTATTTTTTTGGAAGTTTTGAAACGACAATGGCCCCATCCGCCCGAGAATTCTGGAAATCTTTTGTGTACGAACGCTTTCAAGAGGGATTTGGACTTTTGCTCTTAAGTTTTTCGGCTTGGGTTTTTATTGTTCTTTTTTCTCACAATCCCTTGGATCCTTCCGCTAATGTCGCAATTAACGCCGACATTCAAAACTGGGGTGGAGAAGGCGGGGCAAATGTAAGCGATATGTTATTGCAACTTTTGGGTCGCAGTGCTTATGCAGTTCCTTTAGGGTTGGTGCTTTTGGCCTTGGGCACAATGAAAAAAACGTCTTTCTTAAAATTGGTGTCTTTGAGTACACTTTTTCTTCTCTCCTTTCTTCTTTTAAGTCCAGGTCTTCTCGTCATTCATTGGGGAGGTGCATTGGGACATATGATGATCTCGGTCATTTTGCCTTTAAGCGCTTATCTCATTTCTCTCAACATCACCATTTTGATATTCAGTCTTTTGGGAAGTCTAGGTCTTGTGATTGGATTTTCACTCATTGGTTTGCATCCCGTTCAAAGAACGAAAGAGATTTTGTCGGGTCTTTACGAATTTGGGATAAAAATTATTTCGTTTTTCAACTGGGTCCGTTTAAAATTTCCCCATTCCCGTGGCAAAAAACGGATTGATCCCGAATTTGAGGAAGAGATGGCACTTCCGGTGCCAGACGATAAATCCTTAAGGCTTCAAGACTACATTCGCCCCGCTTCTGAAAAGCCAATGCCGTCTAAATCACCAAAAGTAAAAAAGGAAATGCCTGCGCCCCTTCTCGATTTGGCTCAGGATGATGATTATCAATTGCCACCTTTAAATCTTTTGACGCCGCCTGAAAAAGTCTCCCGCGTCCATGAAGTTTCAACAGAACAGCTCGAGGAAAATGCAAGACTTCTTGAGGAAGTTCTCAATGATTTTGGAGTCCGTGGCGAAATTGTTAAAGTTCGCCCGGGCCCTGTTGTGACATTATATGAACTCGAGCCAGCACCTGGAATTAAATCCTCACGGGTCATTAGTTTAGCTGATGATATTGCTCGGTCTATGAGTGCTTTGGCCGCTCGTGTGGCAGTAATTCCTGGCAAAAATGTTATAGGTATTGAACTTCCCAATAAGACACGTGAGATCGTTCATTTGCGTGATCTTCTTGAAAGTCAAGAATATGAACACACCAAAACTCACTTGACTCTGGCTCTTGGAAAAGACATCGGAGGCACACCTGTTATTGCAGATCTTACCCGCATGCCTCATCTTTTGGTCGCGGGTACGACGGGGTCTGGTAAATCTGTGGCCGTCAATGCGATGATTTTATCCCTTCTTTATCGATTGCCACCTGAAAAATGCAAATTCATTATGGTCGATCCCAAAATGTTGGAGCTTTCCATTTATGACGGAATTCCTCATCTTTTGGCGCCTGTGGTCACTGATCCTAAAAAAGCGGTAGTGGCTTTGCGTTGGGTTGTTCGTGAGATGGAAAGCCGATACCAAGCGATGTCGAAACTCAACGTGCGTAATATCGAGGGTTATAACATCCGCATTCAAGAAGCCATTGAAAGTGGGGAATCCATTACAAGGCGTGTTCAGACGGGATTTGATCCCGAGACGGGAAAACCACTTTTTGAAAATCAACCGCTCGCCATGGAGCAAATTCCCTTTATCGTAGTTGTCGTCGATGAAATGGCTGATTTGATGTTGGTTGCCGGAAAAGAAATTGAAAGTACCGTCCAGCGTCTTGCCCAAATGGCGCGTGCGGCGGGAATTCACCTCATTATGGCCACCCAAAGACCCTCAGTTGATGTGATCACAGGAACCATTAAAGCGAACTTCCCAACACGTATCAGCTTCCAAGTAACCTCTAAAATTGATAGTCGTACAATTTTAGGGGAACAAGGCGGTGAACAACTTTTGGGTCAAGGTGATATGCTTTACATGGCGGCAGGTGGTCGAATTTCTCGTGTGCATGGGCCCTTTGTGTCTGACAGTGATGTCGAGCGCATTGTGAAATATCTCAAAATGCAAAAAGAACCGGATTATATCCAAGACATCACCGCTTCCGAAGATGGACCGGGGTTGCCCGGATTTGAGAATGACAATGAGGGCGATCAGCTATATCAGCAAGCGCTTGATTTGGTGATGCGGGAAAAAAAGGCCTCCACAAGTTTTATACAACGCCATCTTCAAATTGGATATAATAGAGCCGCACGGATTATGGACCAAATGGAATCTGAAGGTATTGTAAGCCCCGCCAATCACGTGGGCAAACGCGAAGTTCTCGTCAGTTAGAGATTTTTTGAAAGGAAAAAAGTGGTGGAAACATCTTTAGAACAAGGCCGTTATCCTAAATTTATTTCAAGATCATTTTTTAAGATTCAGCATGGCAATGGGGAAAGAATGCTTTCCTACATAAGAATAACCCTTCTCACACTTCTTCTTTCAACCTTTCCCCTTTCTGCCGAGGAGGCCCACGACTATAGCCGTTATGAAACATACTTGAATGGCCTCAAAACATTTCAAGGCAATTTCTCCCATATCTCAAACGGAAAAGAAGCTTCAGGTACACTCAAAATGTCGCGGCCTTGGAAAATGCGTTTAGATTACAATCCCCCACAAGCGCTCATTGTGGTTACAAATGAGAAGTGGCTTTTGACTTATGATAAGGATTTGGAGGAATCAAATTATCTCTCTCTTTCTTCAACACCTGCAGAATTTATTTTGCGACCCCACATTCAATTTTCAGGTGATGTTGAAGTTACCAATATTGTGCGCCGCAGAGATGATACGACAGAAATCACCCTTGTTAAACGCGAAGAGCACGATGCTGGACACATTACCCTTATCTTTAAAGAAAACCCCTTGTCTTTGAAGGAATGGACCATTGTGGATGCGCAAGGCTCAAAAACCACTGTAAGTTTGGAAAATGTCAAAACAGACGTCACATTTCCCGATAAGCTTTTTAAATTCCCTAAACCTAACGTTGTTCAACAAATTTTTTAGGGTTGAAGAGTATACCCCCCCGGAGTGGTGATTAAAATCTCCGGGGATTTGGGATCTTCTTCAATTTTTTGTCGCAAGCGATAAATATGAGTTTCAAGGGTATGGGAATCGACGCCTTCTTTATAGCCCCAAACATCTTTAATGAGTGTTTCACGTGAAACCTCTTCCCCTTTGTATTTCAAAAAATACAAAAGAAGCGCACCTTCTTTTTCCGTCAGAAGTGTCAGCTTTTGAGAAACTTCATTATGAAGATGCCTCAGGCGCGGGTTGTAGAGAAAATGAGAAAATGTCACCAAACTTGCTGTCATCTTCTTCTGTATGCTTTGAAGCAAAAGATCAAAATTAAGGGGGGCGGATGTGTCAACAACACAGATCTTAGGGTTGGAATAATCTTTCCCCTGGTCGGTCAGAATAATTTCCGCCTCATCTTCTGTTTGCACCAAAGAATACGTTTCAATTTGGGTCATCACTTCTTTGAAGCTTTCCAGAAGGAGGGTGTCGTGAATATCGAGAAAAAGCTTCATTTTACAAATCTTTCAATAAGTTAAATAGCTTAAACTGTGGCAATGGTGTCACAACTCTTATGAAAAGGACCTTAATTTTTTGAGTCCTCATTGTTTCATGAATCGAGGTGTGGTTTCAATAATGCGTGTGATTCATTTCAAATCACTATTTTGTATCAATCTGTAGGAACACTTATATCCTACACCTGGAGGAACGATAAATGAAAAAATTTCTTTTAGGCTCTACGGCTCTTCTCGGTGCTGCGCTTTTCGTAGGCGAAGCGAAAGCTGCTGAAGCTGTAGCCCCAGCAATGTCAACGCCAAAATTGACAATTTCTGGACAATCCACTTTCAACGCTTGGTGGTTCACCAATAAGCAACAAAAATTCCGGAATGACGGTGACATTGGTAACGGTTCTGCCCTCGCTGATGTTGTTAACGGAGTCGTTCCTGGAACAACACCTCTTACAGGTGATGATAGCCGTGGTTATGGTCGTGGATATCTTTTCACGATGGACGACAGTCGCTTGAAATTTGATGTCAGTGGAAAAACAGATCCAGGAATGGATTACGGTTTTGCCGTTCTTGTGAATACAAGCACAGAGCAAACATCTTATGATAAAACTATCAAAGAAAGCTATATCTGGGCTGGTGGTTCATGGGGTCGCCTCACATTCGGTAACACCGATGGCGTTGAAGACATCATGGCTTTCGGTGGATTTGATCCATTGGGCGGTACAGGCGGTTTTGACGGTAACTTCGACCGTGTTGTGAACTTTGTGACAGGTACGGTCACTTCTATTGACCTCGTTGGTGACACAGGAAAATCCACAAAAGTCATGTATCAAACACCACGCTACTATGGCTTCCAAGGTGGTATCAGCTTTACACCACAAACAGGTCACCAAGGCGAAGCTAAGATCAACAGCTCACGTGATTATGGCAAAAAAGGGGAGCTCAATGCTTTCGATCGTCGTAGCATCGCTGGTGGTTTGAACTTCCTCAACAAGTGGAATAATGGCTTTGAACTGGGTCTTTCTGGAACAGCTATTTTCGCAAAAACTCAACCTGAGTTTACGGGTGCGAATTGGGCAATTTTGGATAACACCAACACCGTTATTCCTGGTGCTTCTGGCAGTGCAAATCGTAAGAACACAGCTTCTTTTGCTTTGGGTACGATGATGCGTTATGCAGGATTTGAGTTTGGCTTTGAATATGGCAACAACGGAAAATCACAACAAGTTAAAAATTTCCAAAGTGCAACTGGGGTTAAAACAAACCAAGGTTGGTTTATTGACACAGGTCTTGCGTACAACTGGGGTCCAACAAAGTTCAGTGTTGGCTATATGTACACAAAGCGCAAAAATGCTAAGTTGAATGCCAATCAAACCGGCTTCTTGAGTGCGAAAAACCGTACAAACATTATCTCCGCCTCCATCGATCATAAGTTGGCGCCAGGAGCTGGTGTGTACTTTGAATACGCACACTATGACATGAAGAACGAAGGCTTCAACGTTGATGCAATGTTGCACAATAGCTTGCAGACCGACGGTAACTTTAACTTGGCAACAGGCGGTTCCCTTACAGGTCCCGTGGGTCCAAAGCAAAAGTCTGATGCTTTTGTCTTGGGTACAAAGGTTAAATTCTAATCCTTTTCAAGGATGAGGATAACTTAAGGGAGGGGGAAACCCCTTCCTTTTTTTATGTCGGGTCATCGTGATTTTTTTGCAACGCTGAACTTTAAAAAATTTCTAATTTATCAAATGAGTAGAAAAAAAAATACTCTCTGGTTAGAAATTAAAAAAACTAGGGGACCCTTAAAATGAAAAAAAACATACTCTTTACAACAATACTTCTTCTTTCCTCATCAGTAATCTTTGACGTGACTGCTAGCGCACCAATGGCGACGTCTCAAGCGCCCGTGATCACGGTTTCAGGACAAGCTTCTTTTAACGCCCGTTGGTTTCATAACAAAAATCAAAAAGTACGTAATGACAGTAATTTGGGGCAAAATTTTGCTGCGAATGCCACGACCAATCAAGTTATTAATGAACAAAACTTTCAGGTTTTCACACCTCTGCCTTTAAATCTCTCAACCGTCGAAGGTTATGGCCGTGGGTACATGTTCACGATGGATGATACCAGCCTTAAATTTGCTCTCGATGGAACTACCGATTACGACATGGACTACGGAGCTGTTATCATTGTCAATGGGGACACAGAACAAGTCTCTGGTGAGCTTACGACCTATGACAAAACCATCAAAGAAAGCTATGTTTGGGCCGGCGGTACATATGGCCGTATTATCACTGGAGATACGGATGGTGTTGAGAGCATGATGGCTTTTGGAGGCGCTGATCCCCTTGGAGGAACAGGCGGGTTTGACGGCACCTTCGATCGTGCTTTAAATCCTGTGACAGGGACGATTACCACTGTAGATCTTGTGGGTTCAACTGGAAAAGCCACTAAAATCACTTATCAAACCCCTCGTTTTTATGGTCTTCAAGCTGGTGTGACGTTCACACCACAAAATAATCATTTGGGTGAAGCAAAAGCCAACACGAGCCGCGATTATGGTTCTGATGTTGTCCTTGGACCCGTTGACAGAAGAAATATTGCGGGTGCCATAAATTTCCAAAATGAATTTGAGAATGGTCTTCAGCTCAATGCCTCTCTCACCGGAATTTTTGCAAAAACACAACCGGAGTTTACAGGGGCCCAATGGTTCCTTACGGATGTTAATGGCGTTATCGTTTCCCAAGGTAGTGGAAACCAGAAAAATACAGCCTCATATGCCATTGGTGGAGGTCTTAGCTATAAAGACTTTGAATTTGGTATAGAGTTTGGCGATAATGGCAAGTCTCACGAAATTAAAGATTTGGCTGCAAAAACCAAAGGTGTTCACAAAAATGCAGGTTGGTTTATTAACACAGGGGTTGCATACACGTATGGTCCCACAAAAGTCAGCTTTGGTTATATGTACGCGAAAAGGAACGGCCTGGGTTTGAATGGTACTGTTCAAAACAATAATGTAAACTACTTTAAAGCTAAAAATCGTACTAATATTTTCACCTTTTCCGTGGATCAAAAACTTTCTGCCGGAGCAGGCATTTATTTTGAATATGCCCATTATGACATGAAAAATGAGGGCTTTAACGTGGATGCAATGTTAATCAATAGCCTCAACTCTGTTCTTAGCAATGGAAATCTTTTCACCGCAAGTGGAGGCGGTCTTGCAGGTCCTGTGGGTCCAAAACAAAAAATGGACGCCTTTACATTGGGTACAAAGGTTAAGTTTTAATCTTTCAAAGGATGAGGATAAGTTAAGGGAGGGGAAAACCCCTCCCTTTTTTATCCGCGCGAAAAAACCACGGGGCTAGCCCCGTGGATGTAGCGCTCCCCCAAGCCTTCTTGCTATGATGCGAAGTATGCAGATAAGGAAGTAAGGACACTGCGCCTACCAATGTGAGTATCACCTGGTGATTGTGAGCAAATATCGACGGAAGATATTGAATGAAGGTAGTTTTGCGTATTTCACAGAAGTGATGAATCAGATAAGGGAGAAGATGCCTGAAGTCATCATCCTAACGATGAATTATGATAAGGATCATATTCACTTACACCTATCTATTCCCCCTAAGATAAGAGTTAGCGATGCAGTTCGAACCATAAAGTCCATGAGCGGCAGATTGTTGAAGAAAAAATTCGAGTATATGAGAAAAGCTTATTGGGGCGTGGATGGTATTTGGTCAGATGGTTATTTTGTATCCACAGTTGGGGTAAATGAGTACGCGATCAAGCGCTATATAGAGCATCAAGGGCAAGAAGACTTGGGGCAAGCGCAGCTTGTACTCGGCCTATAGGCCGACCGGGATACCACGGGGCTTGCCCCGTGGAGTGTTCACCAAGACACTCAAGAAATACCAGACTGAGATTGTGGGATATTTTAAAAACCGCTACAGCAGTGGTTTTGTAGAGGGCATTAATAGTTTTAAAGCCTTGTGAGGTCTGATTACATCCTCAAAGATGGTACAGCGTGGAATGTTTGCTTTATGCAAGGAAAGCCTTGTTTTTACGACATTTTATCAATCGATTCTTACCAAGACGGCCAGCCTTGGGAAGGACTCACTCAATTTCTACAAGAGTTCCTTTATCCGCTGATGATTCAGTCTTATCATGGTATTGATTTTCAACCTTTATGGAGAGCAACACAACATGGAATTCCCGTTTCACTCCTCTATAAAACACTATCGAAACGTGATTTGTTCAAAAGGGGTGTATTTAAGTACGTATTTTTACATGAAAAGCTTTATTCTCATAAAGCAGTTGCAGAAGCCAAAATAAAAAAAGAGTTTTCATCAACAACTTTTCCAAAAGCTGCTCTTTTAAATATGATCAGTAACCTTCGCCAATGTATTGTCTCCTTAACTATTACAAAGGATTCTTCGGTGTGGAAGAAATACGATGATCAAAACACATATGAATCTGAGGACGTCAAAAAAAAGGAGCGTTTTATAGATGAAGTTTTGAGTGAAATCAAACCAAATTCGTTATTAGACCTAGGCTGCAATACAGGGCGCTATTCATTTATAGCGACTAAAAAGATAGATAGAGTTGTTGCGTGTGATCTTGATCCCACTTGTGTTGATTATATTTATCATAAAGATAACCCAAAGATTTTACCTCTCGTGTTAAATCTTATGACCCCCTCACCTGCAATGGGATGGTGCCTTACGGAACGAAAAGATGTCTTCTCACGAATCAAAGTGGATTCGTTTTTGGCACTGGCATTGATGCATCACTTATGTATTACCTACAATGTGCCACTAGAGAGCTTCGTTAAATTTTTGAGATCAATCGCACCTTGTGGAATCGTTGAATGGGTGGATAAACAGGACCCCATGGTTCAGTTTTTGCTCAGAAACCGCACAGATATTTTTGAAAATTATACTTGGGAAAACTTTGAGTTGTACGTAAAAAAATATTTTGATATTAAAAAAATAGTGTCTTTAAATAAAGGCAACCGAAAAATTTTATTTTTAGGTGTGAATTAGAATAAAATGATGAAAAAAGTGTATTATTATATCTTGTTTATTGCTATCAGTGCATGGCCGTTTTTGAACTTTTACGGAAGTGAGGCGAATCAAGGATGCATTAATGTCAATCAATATTTAATTTTATTTTTGGCTTTCATTTGTGCGAGTTCTTTGGCATCAGAACTTTTGATAAAATTTTTAAGAATTGAGAGAGCTCGCTACCTTGTTGTTTATTTAGTTTTTGTAATTTGGTTTTTCAATTATACTAGATTTTGGGAAATGGTAAGCACAATTCACATTTTGTATGCCATGCCACATAAGTCCTTTGTATACCTCGCATGCTTACCAGTTTTAATTTATGGTTTTAACAAGCTCTCTAAATTTGATGGCGTTCAGAAAGCCTGCCAAGCTTTTATCGCTGTGGTTGTTGTTTTTAGTTTTTCTGAGGCGTTTTCTACTCATATAAATAAAAATAATAATAATGAAAAATTCTACAATAAATTTAGATATAATAAGCGAGGAGTAAAAAGAGAAGAACCTGTGGATTTTTCTTTTAGGAAAAAACCTAATATATATTTCTTGCTCTTA